>JAYVPF010000239.1:0-4522 GCA_043757535.1 Burkholderiales bacterium | reverse complement strand
ACGCCCGATTTGTCGACCGCTGCACCGGACTCCGCGCGCTGGCACGACGAGAGCGGATTCAATCCGTATCTGGTTGAAAGTGATCTCGTCGAAAACGTGATTGAGGCGCTGTGCGAGCAAGCGGAACGGGTTGAATTGCGAGCCTAGTGTCTCGCCGCATAAATTTTGAAACATAAAAGCACCGCCTTTTCGCGCCATGCGTCGTTGCAAATGCTCGCAATAGCTAGCTATTACTGTGCTTTGCGCCTAGCCTGACACGAAAGTTCGGCACTTTTCTTGTTCCAAAATTTACGTGTCGAGACACTAGTTTGGTCGCGTTGGCTCTGATCGCCAACGCGGCACCAATTACGCGGCAAGTGCCTCAGGCAGCAAGTCCTCATAGTGCTTTCTGACAACGGCATAGCATTCGCAGGCGGAGCGCTCCAAACCGTCGCGATCCAGCACCGAGATGTGGCCACGTCGATAGGCAATGAATCCGGCGTCCTGCAAATGTCCCGCTGCTGCTGTCACGCCCTCGCGGCGGACGCCGAGCGTGCTCGCGATGAGCTCCTGAGTGGCGACAATTTCATAGGAAGGGAGCCGATCAAGGCTGACCAGCAGCCAACGGCAGAGCTGCTGTTCAAGCGAGTGGTGGCGGTTGCATACGGCTATTTGTGCCGTCTGCGTCATGAAGGCGTGCAGGTAGCGCAGTAGCAATTGCTGAACCGGTCGCGAGCGATCAAACGCCTGCATCAACCAGCTCGCCTTCATGCGAAATCCATGGCCTGCGCTGCGCACTACAGCGCGTCCTGGCGCCAACGAACCACTCATCAGAAGCGGCAAACCGACGATTCCCTCACATCCTGCGACGGCCGTTTCCACGGAGTCGCCATTCTCAGTCAGGTACAACATCGAAATGATCGAAGTGGTCGGAAAGTAAGCATGCGAGCATGGACACCCCGCTTCAAACAAAATCTCACCGAGCGGCATGTCGCACGGTTCCAGATTGGCTCGCCAGTGGGCGAACTCTGTCTCAGGCAACGCGGCCAGCAAGTGATTTGCGTGGGGGTCGTACCGCTTCGGGCTGCACGAATTCAACGCCGGTCGACTCGAGTATTGTCCGGGCCGCAGATATGCACCGATCCGTGCGGCTACGTTCGACTTCACAGGCGGCGACCGATGTGAATCGGCCACTTCATTCCAGCCAATGCCGGACAGGCTGAGCGACGTGTCCATCAGGTATGACTCGCGTTGAGGATCAGGACGGTATTTACGAAGCCGACTAAATCCGGGCGGCGTTTGCTGTGGGCACGACTCATTACCGTTCTCCTGTTGCACGAGGGGTGCGATTGCCTGCGCCATCGCCGTCACCATCAGGACACTCGCCCCGACTTGTGCACAGGTTAATTGTCAAATCGCGTGGGCTCTATCAGCCGCGAACGGTGAGTGCTGTCGGACAGCGCTTACGCAGCTCACTTCATCTGTAGGGCACTTCTAATAATGCATTTGTGGGGCGCGTTGCGTTGTCGGGCGGTGCTCGCGCTTTTGGCAAATGAGCTCACGTACCAGAGCGTACGCTCTGGTTGCTGCGCTCCGGGCTACTAGCACTGCATCCCCAAAAACGAATTATTAGAGGTGCCCTGTAGCCTCCGACGCTCAGCATCAGCGCGTGCAGAGCATGCAGCGCGTGAAGTATTGACGTCGCACGAAGGCTGGCGGAAAATGTTGCATGACCAGCGTCTTGGCGAACATCGCGCCGCCGGCGTCGCATTCGCTGGCCATGAGTTGGATCAACACACAACGCGGGGGCGACCCGACCCGCAGTTTTAACTAACAACCGGGGCGTCGAATCATGGTCTTGTACGAAACAACATTTTTTTCGCGGCAAAAAACGCGTTCTGCGGCGCTGACGGCGTTGCGTCCGGCGATCAACGCACGCCTGTCAGCGTTGCGCGCTGCTGCCGTACTGGCAGGTTATGCCCCTATTGCGTCCGCTGCGACAAAGGCCAACATCCGTGCTGCCTGCGGTAATCCACACACCACCAGCACGCATGTCTGGGAGCTGCCGATCAGCGGACATTGGCGCATTTTTATTGGCCAGGGACTGGGTGGAAGCGTCGTCATCCTGATGGTCGGTCACCTTGAAGGCAACGTCGTGGAGCAACCGTAATCGCTGCTACGCCGTAGTGACCTCGCCGCCGAGCGCGTCAATCAACTCAGCGATGAGCCTGCCGAGTTCACCCGTCACAATCGCGACGTCAGCATCGAAGCGATCCTCATCGGGGGCAACGCTGTCCCCTGCATCAAACACGCCATCGAGAAATTTGATTTTCCTGATCTGGCACAGGTCGTTGAGTTCGAAGGAGACACGACCATTCCACGTCAGCGCGAGCCGTGTTGGCATCTTATTGTTTTGCAGATGCTTGCGGACTTCTTCGTTGTTGAGCGTATGTCTGGAATAGCGCACGACGGCCTGCGAATCATCGGTGGCTTTCAATTCGCATTCGCGATCCACGTCAAAGCGCCCCGGTGCTTCGTGGCTCATGAGCCAGGCTGCCATTTGCGTGGCCGGCGCGACATTGGTTTGAATCGGCGTGATGACAAGACTGTCAAGCGAGCGCAGCAACACGGCGACTACTTCATCTGCCTTGGTTTGCCCGGACGCGTCGATTACCAAAAGCCGCTCGGTCGGATCAATCCACACGAACGTGTTCGAGATTCTCGTGAACGCCCTGGGCAGCAAGTCGAGAAGCGTTTCCTCTCGAATGTCTTTCTTCTCCATGCGGCTGACTTTGCGGCCAGTCGATTCCTCAATTTTCTCGATCTTTTCGTCGGCACGACGCTTAACAACCGATGACGGCAACACCTTTGATTCCATAGTCAATCGCATGATCAGTTGCCCGCCGACCGACTCCACCAGCATGCCATGTTTCTCGCCGCGCGGCTCCGACCAGCCCACTGATTTTTCCTGCGTTGCGCCACAGTCGCGGAACCGCATCTGGCTCAATCCAGCCTCAACCTGAGCAGTAGTTTTCGACCACGACGGGTCAATGCGAAAGACGATGATGTTTTTGAACAATGGGGGCTGGCCTTCTGAAAATAGTTTGCTCGCTGTTCAGGCACTAGCCGGACATCGCTCAATCCGCAAAACGATATGAACAAGGACGAGTCCGTGTTCATTCAACATTCAGGGAGTTGGCGACGATCCGCTGGCGAAGTTGCCTTGCCAAGGCGCAGGCAGCGCCTGAACAGCGCAAGTCAAAATTCTAACGAAGCGAGGGATTGCCGATTAAGTTAGCGCGGCATGCGTTGACGCACGCGGCTCTACAGCGGATCGCTCGCCAGAAACTGATCCCAACCGCCCGACCATCAAAACGCGCTGGCTATTTTCTTATCCGACTCATGAGCTTGGCAACCAGCAACACGAGCGCTCCAGCGAGCACGCCAACTACACCGTCGAACAGCGTCGGAGCTAAGGTTGCGATGACGCCGCCGAGGCTCGCGCTGACGGTTTCGATCCAGTGATGCAGCACCGGGATACCGTGCGTGAGAATGCCGCCGCCTACCAGAAACATCGCGATGGTTCCTGCGATGGACAGACCCCTCATCAGATAGGGCGCGGCCCGCAAAATACCGCGACCAAAGCTGCGTTTGAATTGTGTGTAACCGCTCTCGCCGACCGTCCGGCTCAAATAGACCCCCGCGTCGTCGAGCTTCACGATGCCCGCGACGATGCCGTACACGCCGATGGTCATGATGACAGCGATGCCCGAGAGCACGGTGACTTGGGTGACGAACGGCGACGCAGCGACGGTGCCGAGCGTGATCGTGATGATCTCGGCCGAGAGCACGAAGTCGGTGCGAATCGCGCCCCTCACCTTGTCTTTTTCGAACGCGACGGGATCGATTTTTTCGTCGGATAATGCACTCACAAGCTCCGCGTGACGCGCGTCATCCTCGTTCTTGTTGTGCAGATATTTGTGTGCAAGTTTCTCGAATCCTTCGTAACAAAGAAACGCACCACCCAACATCAAAAGCGGCGTCACCGCCCACGGCGCAAACGCGTTGATTGCCAATGCGGCGGGCACCAAAATCAGTTTATTCACCGCCGAGCCTTTGAACACGGCCCACACGACCGGCAGTTCGCGATCAGCGGTGACGCCCGAAACTTGTTGCGCGTTGAGCGCTAAATCGTCGCCGAGCACACCGACTGTTTTTTTCGCTGCGACTTTGGTGAGAACGGCGACGTCATCGAGCAGCGTGGCAATGTCGTCGATGAGCGCGAGAAGACTGGATGCCATCCGTTAGTGCACTTTCTAATTCATAAAAGTGCGTCGGTTGGGCGCACCGCAGTCAGACAACTTTTTTCTGTATACACCGCCGCACGCGGGCTCAATGGTCATTTCACCAATTATCGACTTTTGCATTAAATCTACCTTAGCCCCAATACACGTCACTTAAGTATCGAATTGAGTTATTCTGTGATCTTTCGAGACGGGCAACCCACGTATGGCGCGTACAGTTGCGAGGCTGCCCGAGGGCA
>JAYVPF010000238.1:0-17256 GCA_043757535.1 Burkholderiales bacterium | reverse complement strand
ATGCTCGCAATAGCCCGCTATTGCTGCGCTTTTCGGCTCGCGCTTCATCCCAATTCAAGGCGCGCTGCTTCTCGTTGATTTATTCAGCGTCTCCCTAGCACTGCTTCCCCAAAAACGAACTATTAGAGGTGCCCATAAGCGTTTCTCGGCAGACCGCTTTTGTGCGAAACGTCCGCGGTTCCGGGGCTAGCTGGGAATTTATGCTTAAGTCGACATCAGGTAAATATTGCCTATAGCCCCAGTAAAACAGTCGCATTAGCGAAAAGCTGATACGGCAATTTGATTTATTTTTTGCGCGGAAACGTCTGAATTAGAAAGTGAACTGAGCGCGACACGCAAATCGTAGGGCAAACATTCATCGGAATTCCGCCACGGGCACCGTGCGAAGGCGTTGAAACATTTCTTATCCGGTACTGGACAGCGATTTCACTGCGCAAGAACTCGGACATATGAAAGTTGGCTGAACGCGAAATTCGTCTGAGTTTGTCCAGTTCCAAGTACGTATGAGGGTCGAATCCACAAGTTTTGCGCATTCGATTTGATTGCTGTATTTCCAGCTTTAGCGTTTAAAGCGATGTAAGTTAGCCGCAATGAGAGCTTCTGATTGCTTATTTCCGCAAGGCGTATTTCGAGATTCGCATGCTCGAAATCATCATGTCCGAAAACGGCTAAATCCAGCGCAAAGCAAACGCTAAACTGCTTACATGCAGTTCACTCACCTTACACCAAACGCCTGTTATCAGGCGATGAAAGCGCACGACACGCGGTTTGACGGCCGCTTTTTTGTGGGCGTGTCATCGACACATATTTATTGCCGCCCGATTTGTCGGGTGCGGATGCCGATGCAGAAGAACTGCGGCTTTTATCCGAGCGCGGCGGCGGCGGAGGCGGCGGGGTTTCGGCCTTGTTTGAAGTGTCGACCCGAGCTGGCACCGGGCTTTGCTGCGACCGAGGCGGGCGCGAAGCTGGCGCGAGCGGCGGCGCGCATGATTGAGGATGGCGTGGCCAACGATATTGATCTGGCGCGCGTGGCTGACCGCATCGGGGTGACGGATCGTCACTTGCGGCGCATCTTTGCCGAGGAGTTTGGCGTGTCGCCTGTGCAGTATGCGCAGACGCATCGGTTGTTGCTCGCCAAGCGCTTGTTGACGGACACGGCGTTGCCGGTGGCGGACATTGCGTTTGCCAGCGGGTTCTCCAGCGTGCGGCGCATGAATGCTTTGTTTGCTGAGCGTTATCGTTTTAGCCCGACGCGATTGCGGAAAGAAGGGCGCGAGAGTGAAGCGGTGGGAGCGTTTGATTCGTTGACGTTCGTATTGCCGTATCGACCGCCATATGACTGGCAACGGGTGCTTGCGTTTTTTGCGATGCGGGCGATGCCGGGTGTTGAGACGACTACCGATGGAATTTATCGGCGTGTGATTCGTGTGGAGGGTGTCAAGCGTGACGTTGCGATGGCCGGATGGCTTGAAGTGAGTCATCTGCCAAGACGAAATGCGCTGCAATTGCGATTCACGGCGGCGCTCGCGCAGGCGACGCAATCGGTGTTGTCGCGCACCAAGCAGGTGTTCGATGTGGCCGCTGATCCGCAGGAGATAACGGCCGCGCTCGGGGCGCTTGCTGAGGGGGCACATGGCTTGCGCTTGCCGGGTGCGTTTGATGGATTTGAGTTGGCGTTGCGGGCGATTCTCGGGCAGCAGGTGACGGTGAAAGCGGCGCGCACGTTGGCGACGCGGTTTGTGGATGCCTTTGGCGAGGCGATTGCTACGCCGTTTGCTGATTTGACGCGTGCGTTTCCGACGCCTGCTCGTGTGGCGCAACTCACGCGGGATGACATTGGTCGTCTTGGCATTGTTGGGCAGCGAGCGGAGGCGATGATCGCGATTGCGCAGGCGGTGACGTCAGGCAAGTTGATCCTGAGCGGCGGCGCTGAGCCGTCACAAACCATTGATGTGTTGCGCGAGATTAGAGGCATCGGGCCTTGGACAGCGCATTACGTCGCCATGCGGGCTTTGGCCTGGCCCGATGCGTGGCCACCGCAGGATGTGGCGCTGCTCAACGCGATGAATTTGCCGAACACGGCGAAGGGGCAGCGTGAAGCTGACTTGATCGCGGAGGCGTGGCGGCCGTGGCGCAGCTATGCGGTGCTGCATATGTGGCGGAAACTGGAAAAAGTAAAGTGATAGAGGTTTAGACATGACCACTTACTACCAATTGCACGATTCACCCGTGGGCGAGTTGTTGCTAATGTCGAACGGCGAGGCCCTGACCGCGCTGCACATGACGGCGGGCAAGTACGTGCCGTTGGTCAACGCGGACTGGGCGCGCGATGAAAAGCGCGCCGTGCTGACACAAACGCGTCGCGAACTCGATGAATATTTCAGCGGCAAGCGGCGTGTTTTCTCCATGTCACTCGCGCCATCGGGGACTGAGTTTCAAAAGCAGGCGTGGGTCGCACTGACGAAAATTCCGTTTGGTGAAAAGCGCACGTACGGACAACAAGCGGCAATCATCGGTCGCCCAAATGCCGTGCGCGCGATTGGTGCTGCGAACGGTAAGAACCCGATTGGCATCGTCGTGCCCTGTCACCGGGTGATTGGCGCGGACGGCACGTTGACGGGTTATGCGGGCGGGCTGCGCAACAAGGAGTTTTTGTTGAAACTGGAAGGCATTCTTTGAGCCGCAGTGACAGCATTGACTTCGTTCTGCTGTCCGCGATTTGGGGCGTTTCGTTTCTCTTCATGCGCATTGCGGTGCCGGAGTTTGGGCCGTTTGCGTTGATCGGGATTCGCTGTGGATTGGCGGCGATTTGCCTGTTGCCGCTCGTGTTGATGCGCGAAGGGAGCGCGCAGATGCTTGCGCATGTTCGCGAGTTGACGTTGCTCGGTTTCGTAAACGCTTTTATCCCGTTCACGCTGCTGGCCTACGCGGCACTTTCGCTGACGACGGGTTTCGCGGCGTTGATCAACGCGACTACGCCGCTGTGGGCGGGGGTTGTCGGTTTGCTGTGGCTGAACGCGACATTGACGCGTTTGCAATGGATCGGGTTGGCGCTCGGCGTCGTCGGAATGGCTGTGCTGACGTGGGGCAAGGTCGATTTCAAACCCGGTGGCTCGGGATTGGCCATTGTGGCGGGTCTGACCGCGACGCTGGCCTACGGCTTCGCGTCGCATTTCGCCAAGCGGAAACTTTCCAAAGTGTCACCGCTGGGCGTCGCGACGGGTTGTCAGGTCGTGGGTACGATTTTGGTTCTCCCGCTGGCGATCATCTACTGGCCGGAAACTCAGCCTTCGGCTAAAGCATGGGCGGCGGCAATTTTGCTTGCAGTGTTAGCGACCGCTATCGCGTTGATCCTTTATTTTCGCCTTATTTCAAGGCTGGGCGGTCAAAAAGCATCGACCGTAACCTTTCTGATTCCGATGTTTGCGGCTGCTTGGGGCGCAGCGGTGCTGGGCGAAATACCCACGATTCCAATGTACCTTGGCGGCGCAATTGTGCTGGTTGGCACGGCGTTGACGCTGGGATTCGGTGCCCGATTCACGAGAAAGCCCGTTTCAGCAGCGCAAAAGCTATAATTCAAGGCTTTTCTGCGAAATCGCGCACGTATTCATTGCGCACACTCCGGAAACCGCCGTTGGGACGACCAATCGCAGTCGTCACCCGAATCACCCCAATATCGCGCTAGACAATCATGAAACGTACATTTCAACCCTCCGTTATTCGCCGTAAGCGCACCCACGGCTTTCGCGCTCGCATGGCTACCAAAGGCGGTCGCGGCGTGATCCGCGCCCGTCGCGCCAAGGGCCGCAGCGTCCTGTCGGCCTAACGTCCGAGTTTGCGCCATTGTCCGCATTGGCGTTTGTTGCGCCCGCAGCGAGTGACGTGCCCGTCATCACGGCTGCGTCAACCGGAGCGGCTTTTCCGCGACCAGCTCGACTGTTCCAGCCGGACGATTTCGTTCGCGCGCTGAAAACGCGCGCACACCGTGGACGCTTCATCTGGGTTTATCGCTGTGCTGAACCCGGTTCAGACAAGATGGGGCCACGTCCGCGCCTTGGACTCATGATCGGAAAAAAAAATGCGCGCACAGCCGTGCTGCGCAACGCCGTCAAGCGCCGAATCCGCGAACAGTTTCGCCTGCGACAATCGGCACTGCCAGCTTC
Organism: Burkholderiales bacterium; assembly: GCA_043757535.1. Taxonomy (GTDB): domain Bacteria; phylum Pseudomonadota; class Gammaproteobacteria; order Burkholderiales; family Casimicrobiaceae; genus Casimicrobium. The sequence goes on along the minus strand of JAYVPF010000238.1, from coordinate 13,093 downwards.
GCAATACGTGGTGCGCTTGAGTATCGCGATAACGACCAAAGATATCAGTGCAGTAATTGCTGAATGGACGGGCGCGCTTGAGCGGGATATTGCGAAACTCGCTATGACCAAATCTGTTGGCGTGGCTGCGATTGCGGGCGCGGCGTCTGCTCGCGTGATTGGATGAACGAGCCAACGCTTCAAGCGCGATCTCGTGTTGTCGCCAGCACCGCCGCGTTAGGCCTGATCAAAGCCTACCAATACGGCATACGTCCGATGCTTGGCCAGCGTTGTCGCTTCTTTCCCAGTTGCTCTGAATACACCGCTGAGGCTATTGGCGAATACGGCGTTATTCGCGGTTCGACCATGGGTGCGCTCCGTCTTGCCAAATGCCATCCGTTTCATGCGGGTGGTTACGATCCGGTGCCTGCAAAAACTTCTTCCGCTGCGCGATCAATCGCCCGGCCTGCCTCTTCCAACCCTTAACTGAAAGCCCACGATGGACTTCCAGCGTCTGATCCTGTTCGTTATTTTTTCCATGTCCGGCGTCTTCCTGTTTCAGGCATGGCAGAAAGAAAATGCACCGCCTAAACCAGTCGCGCCAATCGTCGCGCCTGCCGAGAAAAAGGGCGACGTACCCATCAACGCCGCTCCCGGCGCGAGCTCCGTGCCCGGCGCGACTGCCGTAGCGCCAGCCGCTGGTGCTGTTCCCGGAGCAACCACTCCGGTAGCTGGCGCGGGCGAAGTCTTCACCGTCAAGACGGACCTGTTCGAAGCAAGGATCAACACGCTCGGCGGCGTGATCGAAGAAGTCGCGCTCAAAGAGCATCGCGATGCTGCCGACAAATCAAAACCCTATCTGGTGCTGATGAAAAACAAGGATCGGACCCACGTCGCGCAGTCGGGTCTCATTGGCGCAGGATTGCCGAACCACAACACGGCGTACAGCAAAGTCTCGACTAACACCGACATGGGTAGCGCACAGACGCTCGAAGTGCGTTTGTCTGCGCCGAACACGGGTGGCGGCAAAACAGACCTCGTGTACACCTTCAAGCGCGGCAGCTACATCGTTGATGTCGCCTACGACATCGCGAACGGCAGCGACGCGGCGATCAGCCCAACCGCGTATTTCCACCTGCATCGCGACAGCAAAGTCACGGGTAGCGAAAACGGTATGGTTGGCATCTTCCACGGCCCCATCGTCTACAACGACACCGAAAAGTACAAAAAAGTCGATTTCAAGGACATCGAGAAAGGCAAGAAAAACCTCTACACCGCCAACACCGACAACGGTTGGGTCGGTATGGTTGAGCATTATTTCGTCAACGCGTGGCTGCCGAAAGCGGGCCTGAAGCGCGAGGTCTACATGACGAAAGAGGAAGGAGACATTTACCGCGCTGGACTGAAAACACCGGTGGGCTCCATTGCTGCGGGCACGACCGCGAAGGTCGATGTGCCAATCTATCTCGGCCCGCAAGAGCAGGACAAATTGACGGCGGCCGCTCCGAATCTGGAAATCGTCGTCGACTACGGCATCTTCAGTTTCCTCGCTGCGCCGATGTTCTCGCTTTTGCAGTGGTTCCATAGCCTTGTCGGCAACTGGGGCTGGGCGATCATCCTGTTGACCATTCTGATCAAGGGCGTGTTCTACCCGTTGAATGCGGCAGCTGGCCGGAGCATGGGCAAGATGAAACTGGTCGGGCCAAAGCTTAAGGAGTTGCAGACTCGGTACGCAGATGACAAGGCCAAGCTCAACACTGAGATGATGGCGCTTTACAAAAAAGAGAAGATTAATCCGCTCGGTGGCTGTTTGCCGGTTGTCGTGCAAATTCCGGTATTCATCTCCCTCTACTGGGTGCTGATCGCTGCTGTGGAACTCCGCCATGCGCCCTGGGCGATGTGGATTCACGACCTGTCCGGGCCTGATCCTTTCTATGTGTTGCCTGTGCTGTATGGCATCACCGCGTTCCTGCAATCGAAACTGCAACCGCCAGCACCGGGCATGGATCCGATGCAGCAAAAAGTGCTGCAATACATGCCGGTCGCGTTCGCTGCGATGTTCTTCTTCTTCCCTGCGGGTTTGGTGTTGTACTGGACCGTATCGAACATTCTGCAAATTGCCCAGCAGTGGAATATCAACCGAGTACTTGAAAAAGAAAAATCTGCGGTGGTTACGGCGGCGAAGCGGTAGTCAACTTCTGTAGGAGCGGCTATGCCGCGACCCGCTATGCATGACACCATCGTCGCCATCGCCACGCCACCCGGTCGGGGTGGTGTCGGGATGGTGCGGATGTCGGGCAAATCACTTCTCACGATGGCAGAGGCAATCTGCGGAAAGCCTCTGATGCCGCGTGTAGCACAGCACGCACGCTTTCTCGACGTAGCGAATCAAGTGATCGACGACGGCCTCGCGATCTTTTTCGCTGCTCCCGCGTCTTTCACCGGTGACGACGTACTGGAGCTGCATGCGCACGGCTCTCCGATGGTGTTGCAGGCTCTCGTTCGACGGTGTGTTGAACTGGGTGCGCGACACGCCGAGCCCGGTGAATTTACGAAACGAGCCTACCTCAACGGCAAGCTTGATCTTGCACAGGCAGAGGCGGTGGCGGACGTTATCGATGCGGCGACCGAGAGTGCGGCTCGCGCTGCCGTGCGCTCGCTTACGGGTGAGTTTTCGTCGCGCATCAAAGTGCTGCAGGACAAGCTCATTGGTCTGCGCATGTTCGTCGAAGCGACGCTGGATTTTCCGGACGAAGACGTTGAATTTCTCGAAACCGAACGCGCGCGGGAGAAATTAGCTGAGACACGCATTGCGCTCGAACACGTCATCGCAGAGGCCGGACGTGGCCAGCTACTACACGACGGTATTCGCATCGTCCTCGCGGGCGAACCGAATGTCGGAAAATCGAGCCTGCTCAACGCCCTCGCGGGCGACGAAATAGCCATCGTGACGCCGATTGCGGGCACCACGCGCGACACTGTGAAAAGCCGAATCAGCATCAAAGGTTTGCCAACTGAAGTGATCGATACAGCAGGCTTGCGCGACACGACTGACCCCGTCGAAGCAGTGGGCATCGAGCGCACACGTGCAGCGATTCGCGATGCGGATCTCGCGCTGGTGATTGTTGAATCGGACGCACCCGTGGCGGAGCAATTGCTCAACGAGCTACCCGCGACGCTGCCGCGCATCATCGTGCGCAACAAGATTGATCTTCAACAGCAGGACGCACGCGCCGACGCGGCAGCCGTTTGGCTGTCCGCGAAGACAGGGGACGGCATTGAATTGCTGATCAATACGATAGCCGACGCCGTGGGTTTCAACTATCGCGATGAAGGCGGCTTCATGGCGCGTGAACGGCACGTCACCGCGCTGCGTGCGTCGCTCGCGCATGTGTGCGACGCGTCGCTACATCTCGATCACGTCGCGCTCGAGCTGTTTGCGGAAGAGTTACGGCTCGCGCATGAGGCGCTGGGTGTGATCACGGGCGAATTCACAGCGGATGATTTGTTGGGTGAGATTTTCAGTCGATTCTGTATCGGCAAATAATCAATGCGCTGCGTCTGCGCTAACCCATAAAATCGCTGCTTTAGTCACTGCGACAATCGTGATCACGACGTGAAAGACATCGTTACGCTCTCAGGCGACATTGGCGGCGGCAAATCCTCCGTCGCACGCATTCTCGGTGAGCGGCTGAATTTTCAGCTGATTTCGGCGGGTGCGATTCAGCGCGAAATCGCCGCCAGCATGGGCTTAACGACACTGCAATTGAACGAGCGCTCAGCGAAAGATCGTAGCGTCGATGACCGCATTGATTCGCACACGCAACGTCTCGGCGAAACGAGCAATCAGATCATCGTCGATTCGCGTCTGGCATGGCACTTCATCCCGAGCGCATTCAAGGTCTTTCTCTCGGTTGATCCCGTGGTCGGAGCGGAGCGCGTTTTCGACGCGTCGCGCAGCGACGAGAAACACAGCTCGCTGGCCGACGCGCTCGAAAACAATCGCTCGCGCACACAGCTTGAGACGGCGCGATTTCTGGCGCTGTACGGCATTGCACTGCGCGACTACAGCAACTATGACCTCGTTGTCGACACCTCATTTGTGTCACCGGAGGAAGTGGCCGAAGTCATCGAATCAAGCTTTCGCGCATGGAAAACGCAAGCCCGTTTTGCGCAGCTATGGATGAGTCCGAAACGATTGCTCGCGTTGCAGGATGTGTCTGCGACTCGCACCGCTAATGCAGTCGCTGCGTCGGAGCCCGTGCAATTGCGCTCGCATCGCGGCCAGTTTCAGGTGGCGAGCGGTCACGAATTAATCGAGGCGGCGTTTCGCGACGCAACGCCGTTGCTACCCGCACAACTCGTAGCGATCTAGAAAATCTGCTTCGCGCGAAGCAGCTGCACCAGTGCCCGCGTGTGCCGGTCAATATCCTTGATGTCGATGTGCGATGTGTCCGGCGTGTCGATGACCAGCTCCGGATAGTCGCGAAAATCAATCATCGTTGCAGGCATGATGCGCACCAGTTTGTCCCAGTATTTTTCGCGCGGAAAGTACGCCTCGTCAAGTTCAATGTGTTCACCTGATACCGGCTCGCGATAGAAAACGACCTTGCCGCCGCGCGCGTTGATACGGAGAACCCAGCGCACGACTTCGCGCATTTCATCGAGCCACACTTCCGGCGTTGGTGGTGTGTACAGTGGATAATATTTTCGCAAATCCGCCACGCGCGCGCCACGTATCGCGCCAATATCACTCTTGCGGTAGTCCGTTCCACCCGCGCGATCTCGATCGAAAGTCACGTATTCCTTGTACGGCGGGCCGTTGTCATCGAGGTGACGCTTGAACAGTGTTACAGCAGCAAAATCAGGCCGTGCGGCGATCACATGTTCCTGCAACCGCGTCAGCATGCGCCGATGCACTTCACGCGAAGGGCTCCATTCGTGGCGATAGTTCTGGATGTGCCTGGCCTGCATCTCCCACACCTTGCGATCCATGCCGCGTGAGTCGATGCCGATGAGCACCACACCCTCAAATTTTTCGTCCTCCGACAAATCACGCAATGCAGCGAGCGGATAGTGCCCGTTGACCGCGAGCATGATCGGGTCAACGTTCACGCCCATCTTGTGCGTCTCATCGCGGAACACCGGCGGTGAAATGCCGTATTGAATGCGCGACGCGCCCAACAAGGCAAAGCGCAGTGGCGGTGCGGATTTCACGGCGCGCGCACGATGCTGTGACCACAGATCGTAACTGTCCATCACAGTCGGCGCGTAACCCTGCCCGCGCCAGTAATACTCAAATGCGAGCCAGCCGCCAAGCGCCATCGCGGCAGCGAGTCCCCAGGTCAGAAGCCAACGCGATTTCATGTTTGGAAACCCCTTTCACACGATGTCACTCTGAGCCACATGCGAACGATCAGACTCAATTCTGCGCGCGTCGCCAAGTCGAGGATGGTCTCGATGCCACGTGATCCTTCACGCCGCGCAGGATGACAATTACGTGTGTTGTCCATCTGCCTAAAACTGAAAGTAAATGAATGCATTGGTCTTGCCCGGTGACAACACAATCGCGAGCGACAGCACCGATAGCAGCGCCACACGCCACGGCCACGCAACAGCGGGCAGCCATTCCCAGCCTTTGCGCGATTTGAGCCAGCCCTGCGCCGCGAGGCCGATCACGAGGCCGGCTACGAACACTTTGGCATCACCATTCCACACAAGACTCGCGGCATCTTTCAGTTCGAATCCAAACATCGCGGTAGTACGATCCCACCCCACGGCGAGTGTCGGCGTGCGAAAGTAAACGACCGCCCACGAGAACAGCGCAAACGTGAGCAATGCGAGGCACCAGCGCACGGCTTTCACATCCCAAATCTTCCAGTCGCCGATGCTGTCTTTGAGTATTCGCTCAGTCACCAGAAATGCGCCGTGCATCGCGCCCCAAAGCACAAAATGCCACGCCGCGCCGTGCCAGAAACCGCAGGCCGTGAACGTGATCATTACGTTCAAATAGCCGCGCAAACGTCCCTTGCGATAGTGTCCGAGCGGGTTGAATACGTAGTCGCGCAGCCAGTTCGACAGCGAGATATGCCAACGCGTCCACAGCTCGGCGGGGCCAACCGATGCGAACGGAGCTTCGAAGTTAGACGGCAGATGGAAACCGAACATTTTCGCGATGCCCAGCGCAGCCAGTGAATAGCCTGCGAAGTCACAATAAACCTGCATCGAGAACGAAAACGCACCCGCCCATGCGGCGATGAATCCTGCTTTGTAGTCCGCCGCAAAAACGATGTCGGAGATCGGCGCGAACACATGATCTGCGCCGACGATTTTCAGAAAAAGTCCGCCAATCAGCATGTACGCACCGAGCGCGACGCCATCGGACGTAACGCTTCGCGGCGTCACTGTCTGCGCATTAAAGTCGCCAAAACGCATGATCGGCCCGGCCACCAGATGCGGGAAAAACGTCATAAACAAACCGTAATCGCGCAGACTTTTCGTCGGCTCGACGCGCTTCTTGTAGACGTCGACAATGTAGGAAATCGATTCAAAGGTATAGAACGAAATGCCCAGCGGCAGCACGATGCCAAGGTCAATCGGTTTGTACGCGACGCCCGCCAGCGAGAACCATGCGATGGCGGTATTGGCGAAGAACTGCGCGTATTTGAAATAGCCGAGCAGTGTCAGGCTAGCCACTACGGACGCCCACACCCACATACGTCGTTTGCGCACATCCATGGTGGCGTGAATGCGCTGCGCGGCCCACCAGTCGAACACGGTCGTGAACGCCAGCAGCAGCAGAAAAATCGGGTTCCACGCGCTATAAAAAACGCAGCTCGCAAAGAGCAGCACGTTCTTCCTGGCGGGCCACGAACTGAGCAGTGCGTAAACTGGGAAAACTATCGCGAGAAAGAGCGCGAAGGTCAACGAATCAAATGTCATATCAAAACAATGCTAATGCAGTCTTCCGCGCTGAAAAAAACAGCAGGCAAATGGCGGTCGCGACGCTATCAGCTTTGTTCTATAACATAGCATGCATGGGGGCTATGTCCTATAAACGCCAAAAGTCGACTTTTGGCGTTTATTGGTTATACCCCCTATGAAAACGCCGTTTGCAGACAAAGCTGAATAGCGCCGGCGCATAGCGGACGCCGCTGAATCGTTTGACGCTGTGACCGGCAGCAATTTCAAACTCCCGCGCGATACAGAAGCAACGTCGCCCCCATAATCCGCGCACGCTTCACTTCACGGACAAACAAACATCCGTAACGCTCACTCGCGCTGGCCCCGGCACGTTGATGGGCAACCTAATGCGCCCCAAAAATGAATTATTAGAGGTGCCCCAAGGCGGTTGAGCCACCCGCGCTTGATGCGAGCGCTCAACGCGTACGTGCGGCGGGCGTGCTGCTCACGCGTGACGCAGACCCGCTGGCGTGGGGTCGCAAGCGGCTCAACGATTGCACCAATCGTCCGGTTTATTCGATCTAGACTTTGCAGCAGGGCGTGCACCAGCTCCGGGCGGCACACCGAAGAACAGTATTGATCGCTAATCAATCACCATTGGCCCTGATATAGCGGTCGTTTCAGCGAAAAGCTGATTGGTAATTCATGCTTCGATGCTCAGGGAAAATCGCGGTGAAACCACTCCCACGGCAGACGTGCGAAAGCAGTCAATTCGCCCAGCGCTTGCTCCGCTCAACCGCTTTCGCCCAACCCGCCATCATCTCGCCCGCACGATCTCGCGACAGTGTGGGTTCGAAGATTCGATCCACTTGCCAGTTGCGCCGGATGTCGCTGGCGTCCTTCCAGAAGCCTACGGCGAGACCTGCAAGGTAGGCTGCTCCTAGCGCCGTCGTTTCCAGTACTTTCGGTCGCACGACTGGCACGCCGAGCAAATCGGCCTGAATCTGCATGAGCAAATTGTTCGCCGTTGCGCCGCCGTCGACGCGTAATTCGGTGAGCTTGATGCCCGCATCCTTTTCCATCGCGGCGAGCACTTCGGCGGACTGGAAAGCGATGGATTCGAGCGCGGCGCGGGCGATGTGGGTGATACCGCTGCCGCGCGTGAGACCGAACATGGCACCGCGCGCATACGGATCCCAGTGCGGCGCGCCGAGACCGGCGAACGCGGGCACGAGGTAAACGCCGCCGGAATCGGGGACTTCGGCGGCCAAAGCCTCTACATCGGCGGCCGTTTTAATGGCACGCAGGCCATCGCGCAGCCATTGCACGACAGCGCCACCGATGAAGACTGAGCCTTCGAGAGCGTAGGAAATCCCCCTCCCCCCCGGTGGGGGAGGCGGTGACACGCTTGTCGCCAGCTGGCTCGACGGGGGAGAGGGGGATGGTGGCACCCCAGACACCGGTGTCGTGTATCGACCATCGCCCTCTGCCCCAACCCCTCTCCCCTCAAGGGAGAGGGGGGCCTGCACCTGCCACGCTATCGTCGTCAGCAAATTATTCGTTGAGGCCACCGCTTTCGAGCCGGTATTGAGCAACAAAAAACACCCCGTTCCATAGGTGTTTTTCGCCATGCCGGGCCAGTGGCAAGCCTGACCAAACAACGCGGCCTGTTGATCGCCTGCGTCGCCCGCAATCGGGATTGCAACGCCATCAATCATTGCTTCCCCAAAGGTCCCCGATGACGGCCGAACCTCGGGCAGCACAGCGCGCGGAATGTCGAGCAGCGCGAGCAGTTCGTCGTCCCACGAATTGGTGTGAATGTTGAACAGCAGCGTGCGGCTGGCGTTCGACGGGTCGGTGGCGTGCACCTTGCCGTTCGTCAAATTCCAGATCAGCCAGGCGTCAATCGTTCCGAAGGCCAGTTCACCGTTCTCGGCGCGTTTGCGTGCGCCGGGAATCGTATCGAGCAGCCACTTGAGCTTGGTGCCAGAAAAATAGGCATCCAAAACGAGTCCCGTTTTCTGCTGGATGAGCGCAGCTTTGCCCTGAGCCTTGAGTGCATCGCAGAGCCCGGCCGTGCGTCGATCCTGCCAGACAATGGCGTTGGCGATTGGCTTGCCCGTAGCGCGATCCCAGACCACGGTGGTTTCGCGCTGATTGGTGATCCCAATCGCGGCGATTTCTTCGGGCCGTGCACCAGACTTGGCGATAGCGCCCAGCATCACCTCATGCTGCGTCGCCCAAATCTCTTTGCCATCATGTTCAACCCAGCCGGGTTGCGGAAAATGCTGACGGAATTCCTTCTGCGCAGCGGCGACCGGCGCGCCCGAAGGGTCGTAAAGAATCGCCCGTGAGCTGGTGGTGCCTTGATCCAGCGCTAAAACGTACTTTTTCTCACTCATCAACACGTCCTCCACGGGGTTTGAGGCCCATTCTGGTGCTGCGCTGCACCGCACAACATTTTGCTGGACGGCGCGCTAGAATCGTTCTCCCGACACAGTCTATCGCGTCGCTGGACAAGGCTCCTGTGAGCGTTGTGTCGGCGGCAGTCGCTTTCAAAACACACTCATGCCGTTGTCCCCTCCTGCTGCCCGCGAGCGCCTGCATTTACGCCGCGTGAGCTACGAAGGCTTCCGTCGCGATGACGGGCTGTTCGATATTGAGGCGCACATCACGGACCACAAGGATCGAGATTACAAACTCGCGATGGGCACGCGCAGCAAAGACATTCCGGTGCATCAGATGTGGGCGCGGGTGACGATTGATCTCGGCTTTGACGTGATTGATATCGAGGCCGCGACCGACGATATGCCCTACCCCGACCGGTGCAATCGCATCACGCCCGAATACAAAAAATTAATCGGCACCAACCTGCTGAAGGGCTTTCGCAAATCCATCAATGAGAGCATGGGCGGTGTGAAGGGCTGCACGCATTTGTCCGAACTGCTGGGCTATCTGCCGACCGCTGCGGTGCAGACGTTTGCTGGTATTCGCAGTGAGACCGATTCGCACGACGGCAAGAAGCCGTTTCAGCTCGATTCCTGTCATGCGTTGGCGACCACCAGCGAAACCGTTCGCGTGTATTACCCGACGTGGTACGTCGGTGAAACCGTCGAAGCTACGTCTTAGAAATTGCTTGTAGGAGCGGCTCTGTCGCGACTGATGCTCAACGTGGCAGTGGTCGCGGCAGAGCCGCTCCTACAGATCGAAATCAGTCACTTAAATAAAAGAAGGGGTTAGCGTGAAAATTCACGAATACCAGGGCAAACAGATTCTTCGCGAATTCGGCGTTCCGGTGCCACGCGGCATTCCGGCTTTCTCGGTTGAAGAAGCGGTGAAAGCGGCGCAGGAACTCGGCGGGCCGGTGTGGGTCGTCAAGGCGCAAATTCATGCGGGCGGTCGCGGTAAAGGCGGCGGCGTCAAAGTGGCGAAATCGCTGGAGCAGGTGCGCGAGTACGCTACAGCCATCCTCGGTATGCAACTCATCACGCATCAAACCAGCCCGGCCGGCCAGAAGGTGCGTCGCCTGTTCATCGAAGACGGCGCAGACATCCAAAAGGAACTCTATGTTTCGATGGTGCTTGACCGTGGTACGCAGCGTGTGGCGCTCCTCGCATCTAGCGAAGGCGGCATGGACATCGAAGCAGTCGCGCACAAAAATCCCGATGCGATCAAGAAAGTGTTCATCGATCCGGGCATGGGCCTGACCGATGCACAGTGCGACGAAATCTCCGGCGCGATTGGCATTCCGTCCGAATCCTTCGCCGAAGCGCGTAAGTGCTTGCAAGGGCTGTATCACGCGTTCATCGACAAGGATGCAGCGTTAGCCGAGATCAACCCGCTGGTCGTCACCGGCAATGGCAGCGTGATCGCGCTTGATGCCAAATTCAACTTCGACAGCAATGGGCTTTTCCGGCATCCGGACATCGTCGCAATGCGCGATCTCGATGAAGAAGACCCCGCCGAAATCGCCGCCAGCAAGTTCGATCTGGCCTACATCTCACTCGACGGCGACATCGGTTGCCTCGTCAACGGCGCAGGCCTCGCGATGGCCACAATGGATACCATCAAGCTCTACGGCGGCGAGCCTGCGAACTTCCTCGACGTCGGCGGCGGCGCGACGACAGAGAAGGTGACCGAAGCCTTCAAGATCATGCTGAAAAACCCGAATCTGAAAGCGATTTTGGTCAATATTTTCGGCGGCATCATGAAGTGCGACACCATTGCTGAAGGCGTGGTTGCTGCGTCCAAAGCAGTGGGCCTCAAAGTGCCGCTCGTGGTGCGCATGAAGGGCACCAACGAAGATTTGGGCAAAGAGATACTGGCCAAATCGGGCTTGCCAATCATCGTTGCCAACAACATGGGTGAAGCGGCGGAGAAGGTCGTAGCTGCTGCTAAAGGATTCAAGTCTGGCGCGGCTCCTGCTGCTGCGAGCCCAGCGAAACCTGCTGCTGTTGCGGCGGCGGTTGCTGCTCCAGCTGCAAAACCGCTTGAACCGTCCGCGCCCGCATCGGGCTGGATGAAGTGGCTGGCCGTTATCGTGTGCGCGATTCTCGCTGCGCTGTTGCTGCGTCAATGCAGCCAACCGAAAGAAGCACCCGTTGCGCCTGCAACGCCCGTAACGCCGGCTGCGCCGAAAGCGGTCGAACCGCCGAAACCCGCTGAAGCGGTGACTCCAGAAGCGCCCAAGGCAGACGCAGCCAAGCCCGCAGAAGCCCCGAAAGCTGAGGCCCCGGCTCCCGCCGTTGATCCGACAAAAACGGAGCCCGCGAAGACAGAAGCGCCCAAATCGGATGCTCCGAAAACCGACGCGCCCAAGGCCGAAGTCAAGAAGGCTTCCATCGTTGCCAGCGTAGAAATCATCGCGTAGAAACCCCGGAGAAAAGCAATGAGCATCCTCATCAATAAAGACACCCGAGTTATCACGCAGGGCATCACCGGAAAGACCGGCCAGTTCCACACCCACGGCTGCGCGGCGTATGCCAACGGCAAAGCTGCCTTTGTCGCTGGTGTGAACCCGAAAAAAGCGGGCGAGAATTTCGAAGGCATTCCGATTTACGCGAGCGTCAAGGAAGCCAAAGCGCAAACCGGCGCGACCGTCAGCGTGATCTACGTGCCGCCCTCAGGCGCAGCCGCCGCGATTGACGAAGCCGTTGAAGCCGAACTCGATTTAGTGGTCTGCATCACCGAGGGCATCCCGGTGCTCGACATGCTGAAAACGCGCTACAAAATGCAAGGCAAAAAGACGCTGCTGCTTGGGCCCAACTGTCCCGGCCTCATCACGCCAGAAGAAATCAAGATCGGCATCATGCCCGGTCACATTCATCGCAAAGGTCGCATCGGCGTCGTGTCACGTTCGGGCACGTTGACCTATGAAGCGGTCGGCCAGCTCACTGAATTGGGGCTTGGCCAATCCAGCGCCGTCGGCATCGGCGGCGACCCGATCAACGGACTCAAGCACATCGACATCATGCGTCTGTTCAACGACGATCCCGACACCGACGCTGTCATCATGATCGGCGAAATCGGCGGCCCGGACGAAGCCGATGCCGCGATGTGGGTCAAGGCCAACATGAAGAAGCCGGTCGTCGGCTTCATTGCCGGTGTCACCGCCCCTCCAGGCAAGCGCATGGGCCACGCCGGCGCGTTGATCTCGGGCGGCGCGGACACCGCAGATGCCAAACTCGCCATCATGGAAGAGTGCGGCTTCACCATCACTCGGAATCCGGCGGAGATGGGGAAATTGCTTAAGGGGTTATTGAAGTAGCGCGCCGGGCAGTCCGGGCTCTACACCCTCTCCCTCCGGGAGAGGGTTGCGGTGAGGGCAGTTGGAGTTCTCGCCAATGCCGCCCTCTGAAACTCGCCGTCATCCTCGCGAAAGCGGGGATCCAGTTCGTAGTCCACGCGAAGCGTCTAGCTCGTTCCACCGCCTGGATTCCCGGCTGCGCCGAGAATGACGACAGAGTAAAAATTGGGCAATGGCTTTTTTACAAAACGCCCTGAAAGCCCCATTTAATCGGGGCTTTTTCATTTTCGTCCGCTACCTCGATAATCGATAAAATCCGCTTCTAACGCGCGTCTAGTGCTTAATTGCATTAATAAACGATAGTAGTATGATCTCCTTGTCTTGTCGACCAAGGAGATGCGATGGCACGAGTGGCAGTGGCGCTGTCATGCACGGCGGAAGTGGCGAGCGAGCTTGAGCGTCTGT
>JAYVPF010000237.1:0-4544 GCA_043757535.1 Burkholderiales bacterium | reverse complement strand
GGGATGTCAGCAAACTGTACCGACTGGATGAACAGAAAACCCATGCCGGGCCACTGAAACACCGTCTCGGTGACAATGGCAAACGCAATGATGGTGCCGAGCTGCAGCCCCATAATGGTCATCACTGGAACAAGGGTGTTTTTCAGCGCGTGACCGAAGTGAACCGCGTTGTTGGTGAGCCCGCGAGCGCGCGCAAACTTGATGTAGTCGGTGCGCAAAACTTCAAGCATTTCGCTGCGCACCAGACGCATAATCAGTGTCATGGTGCCGAGCGAGAGCGTGACCGACGGCAGCACCAGTGCTTTGATTCCGCTCCACGTCAACAGGCCCGTACTCCACCAGCCAATTTGGGTGACATCGCCTCGTGAATAGGATGGCAATATTTGCAGCGTGACAGCGAACACAAGGATGAGCAAAATGCCGATAAGAAACGTCGGCAAACTCACGCCTATCAGCGACACCATGAGCAGAAATTGGGAGAATATGCCGTTGCGCCGCAGCGCCGTGTAAACGCCCACAACAACGCCACCCACCAACGCCAAAATAGCCGCGCAAAACGCAAGCTCAAGCGTAGCGGGCAAACGCTCTTTGATTAAAGTGGAAACAGGACGTGCTTGACGCAGTGACAGTCCAAATTCGCCTGTTGCCGCGTTACCGACAAACGCCGCGAACTGCACATAAAACGGCTTGTCCATACCAAGCGATTCGCGCAACTCAACCTTTTGTTCAGGTGTCGCATCCTGCCCTAGCATCATGTTGACTGGATCGCCGACGTAGTTGAACAACGAGAACGCAATGAATGCGACCACCAGCATGACGAGAGCAGCCTGAAATAGTCTTCTTAGAACGAACGCAAGCATGTGGGCAACGTCAACAGTGAAGCGCATATAGTACCCCTGTTGACGCAGGTGCTAGCGTGCGAGTTCCGCAACATACGGCGGCCTGGATCGGCAAGTTGCGCGCAAGCGAGCGTTGTCTTCCTGAGCTGCGCGAAGGATCATGTTCGGCAACGCGGCCATGCGCACGAAGTTCAGGGCGATACCACGGGATTTTTCGCTACGCTCAACATGGCAACTGCTTTGCTGATCGTTCTCTTGAGGGCACCTCTAATAATTCATTTGTGGGGCGCAGTGCGTTGTCAAAAAGTGACCAATGAGGGTGCTCGCGCTTTTGGCAAATGAGCTCACGTACCAGCGCGTACGCTCTGGTTGCTGCGCTCCGGGCTCCGAGCACTGCATCCCCAAAAACGAATTATTAGCGATGCCTTTGCGGCGATTTTCCAGGCAGGAGTTGAGCTTGTTCGACCCTATCCCTTCGCCCGTGCAGCCTGCGTCGCGTACAAACAAACTGCCGTCGCCACCGACACGTTCAAACTCTCCACCGCCCCCACCATCGGGATCGCAACCAGCGCGTCGCAACGCTCGCGCGTGAGTCGGCGCAGGCCCTTGCCCTCGTTGCCGAGCACCCATGCGAGCGGGCCGGTGAGCTTCGTATTGAACAACGTCGCCTCGGTTTCCATCTCGGCACCGAGCACCCACACACCAGCCGCCTGCAACGCTTCAATGCACTGCACCAAATTGCTGACCTGACAAACCGGTGTCGTCTCGGTAGCACCACTTGCAGCTTTCAGCGCGACGGCCGAGAGCGGTGCAGAACCATGCTTTGGAATGATCACAGCGTCCGCACCAAATGCATCAGCGCTGCGAATGCAGGCCCCCAGATTGTGCGGATCCTGAATTTGATCGAGCAGCAGGAATAGCGGCGGCGTTGATTTTTTGAGACTTGCCGCAAGCAACGTATCGAAATCCGCACCGACCGACCCATCGGCCAGCACTTCAACCAGCGCCACGACGCCTTGATGTTGATCGGACTGCGCCAGCGCGGTCAAACGGCCCGCATCGACGGTCTGAACCGCAACGTCAAGCGTCGCCGCCAGCGCGTGCAGCTCGACGATGCGCTCGTCCCGACGCGCTTCCCACACGAATAACTCAACCACCGATTCCGGTCGCCGCTGCAACCGCGCAGTAACGGCATGAAAGCCCATGATGCGAGCAAGCTTCATTGCGCCAGCGGGAAAGGAAAGAAATTTTTAGCCATGGCATAATTATGGGCTAGGCAGTGCAAACTGTTTAGAAAGCGTGATGAGTGGAAGCAACTTCCCTCAAATCTCATGCAAGTGCCGGTGTAGCTCAGTTGGTAGAGCAGCTCATTCGTAATGAGAAGGTCGGGTGTTCGATTCATCTCTCCGGCACCAATCGCGCCATAAGCGCGATTGCGTCAAATATGAGCCAGCAACGGCGAGATACGCGAATCCGATTCCCAACCTACGCAGCATTTGCGGTCGCGTGGTTCTCTCCGCCTACGGCGCAGCACACATCACCACACCCTCGTTGATCCAGCCGCGCGCAACCACCTGCGCGATGGAGCCCGCATTCGTCGTGAAGCGGTGATTGCCGTCTTTGCCGAGCACGGATCCGTTGTTATAGGCGCGGTAAACCGGCACGGTATTGGTCGGGCAAGTAGCACCGACGGCGGGGGTAGTGATGAAGTCAAGGCTTTCAAAGTTCAGACGTGGCTGGGTTGCTGGCGTGCTGGCTTGCAGGTTTTTAAGCAAGGTACATTCTGATTCGACCGCGGTGTAGAAATGCGAATTGGGCCCCGGCGTGACGCTGCCGTAAAAGCGGCATACCGGGGTGCTGCCGCCCTGTTTAAACCATTCGCCGGTGCGCGTCCATCCGGGCGCAACGCCGCTATCCAGCAGTGCCGCATGCTCAGCGTTTGCAGTAATGAAGTACTGATCAAGCGCAGCGTAGTAGTACTCAACCACTGCGCTGGTTGGCACCGGACCACCGTTCAGCGCGACGCGCTTACCCTCGCCCGGCGGCAGACAGGTGTAGGTGAGCGGCTGGCTGACCGAGGCGAGCGCACGAAGCGCGGTTTCGCCGAGCACCGCGCCGTTTCTCATCTGCCATGTTCCGTCGCCCTGCATGAGTCCAGCGTAAGCGATGCCATCGATATTGGCTCGCACGACGAGATCGCATGCAGGTCGCGGCGTGGCGGTCGGCGCTTGTTGTTTGAGCAAATTTAGACGCGCTTCGACCGCGTCGATTGCGCCGGGACGCCACGTCACTTGTTGCCCGACAATCGGCAACAAGTCACTGTCCATCGCCAACACGAATGACGCGACCTGAGCGCGCGTGGTGTCGGCGGGGGCTGGAAAATTAAATACCGGATCGCTGAAAAAGGTAGCGAGTGTGTCGACGCCGCCATCATTGGAAAAACCAAAGCCGCGAATTTGTGGCCCAGTCGCTGGCCCCGCCCCCAGACTCGCGCCGAACATGCCGAGCTTGGTGTACACATTGCGCAAATGCGGTACTTTGAAATTCTCAGTAATGCGAAATCCTTCAAACGACATTAATCCGCCCGTGCCAAATTGACCTGACGTCGCGTTCAGGTTATGGCAATGATTGCAACTACCCAAACCGGTGATGTTGTTGACGTTGAAGTAGATGTCGCTACCGGCCTGCTCAGACGCGGAGAGCGAATTGTCAAGTGCGCGAACCGGGTTCGGCGGCATCTTGAGCGCCATCGCGAAATCAGTAAAAGCCTGCATATCGGCATCACTCAATGGCGTCTGGCGACCAAGCAGGTCGACAAAGGCAGGATTGAATTCCTTGAACGATGCTTCTTCCAGCGTTTCGCGCGCGCCGCGCACGATTTGCCGCGTGCCACCGATGCGATCTCCGCGCCAATGCGTGGGCCCGTTCTTTGCCATGCCGCGCAGCGTCTGTGTGGTCATCGGCCCCTTCATCGGATGAAATCGGGGCGTCGTCTTTGGGCTGTTGGCCACGTACGCGTTCGTGTTCGTTTTCTGTGGATCGTTGGGGTTACCCAGATCCCACGCGAGGTGATCCAGGTCGGCAAACATGTGGCACGATGAGCACGCGCTGGTGCCGTTGCTGGAGGTGAAATTTGCGTCGTAAAGCAAACGACGTCCGTTTTTTACGCGCAGGTTATCGGGCGAAAAGAGCGTGTTGGTTTTCAATACAGCTTTGCTCGCCGTATCGATCACGCTCACGCTGTGCGCTACATGCGAGTACACAAACAAGCGAGTGCCTGCTGCGTTCAACGCGAGTCCCGCCGGGCCGTTGGGCACGTCGATGTGCTGCGCGCTGTTCGCTGCAAACTGGGCGCTAGCGATTGACGCCGTTGGCAGCGCGGCGACCTTAGCGGAGCCGAGCGCTGCGACGTACAGCGTGTCACCGTTGGGGCTGAACACCATCGCGGTGGGCTGCGCGAGGCTGCGGGCTTTGTCTGCGGCACTAATCGCCTGTCCCTGCGGTACAGCAAAGTTGACGTGCGAATTCAGATGCACCGCATCGACCGATCTGCCGGGAACATCGACCACGCTGATGCGGCTTTCCGCCAAACGTCCGCGCACCGTTGTGCCAGTCACGCCAGGTCCTTCGAAGCGAATTTCGTTTCGCGCCTCAGTATTGCTCACATACACTTTTCCGCTCACGGGGTGCACCGCCATGTTGAAC
>JAYVPF010000236.1:0-4561 GCA_043757535.1 Burkholderiales bacterium | reverse complement strand
ACCGGGGTGCGCGCTATCGGGGCTTAGCCAAGAATACCGCGCAGCTCTACCTGTTGTTTGGATTAGCCAATTTGATGATCGTAAAAAAAGCGCTGCTGTTGAGCGCAGGGGATCAGTCCGTCAGGAGCGCGTAGAGAAGCAAGTTAGAACGAGAATACGCGCGAAATTCGCTCGAAATGCACTCGAAACAAGTCAACATTGCAATCAAATCACGAAAGTCGTGTGAAAAAACAAGCTGCGCGTCCACTTCAAAAAAATCGTGTCGATGTTTTTTGTCGGAAGGGGGCTTTGTTCAGCGTTTCCCTAGGGCAGTGCTACCTGCAGACTGGCAATGCGCAACTAGCGCTAGGCGATAAGACTGCCGCACGAACGGCGCTACATCAGGCATTGCTAAATATCGAGTCCACTACGCCGTCGCAACATCCAGCGGCAAGCAAAGCACGCGACATGCTGGCGCTGTAGCTTGCCAAGCGTTATCAGTTTTTCACTATAAAGCCCATTTTGTAGGCGCTGACCTCGGATTTTATCAATAGATAATTTTAAGGCTTTTCACCGTATGGCCCCTGAGCAGCCGTGCTTTCATCGATAAGCCATACACAGGTTGCGGTAAAAAATCACGCCCGCGCGAGCGATGAACGCAGCCGACGTTGCTACGTGGTGCGCGCGAGGCTTTCTTCGCGATGAAATACGCGGCGGTAGCTCACATAGTCGCTAATCATCAGCACCGCTGTTAGCGGCACCGCGATCGCCATCATCAGCAACAGCGCTGCACTTCTGGAGACAAACAACATCGGCGACACACCGGCGGCGACTACCAACAGCAGCAGAAAAATTGCGACACTGTAAGCCGTCATGGCGCGCCAGTTGGACAGGCAAGCACGGCACGAGGTGGCGAGCGCCTGAAAAAACGTGGCGTCGGAAAACACGATCAGCGCAGGCGCAAACCACAAGGCGGCGGTAACCGGCAGCGTAAGCGCCAGCGTCACAATCATGAATCGGAGCTGGGTCATTTCGTCTAACTTGGGCTGCCCGTCCGCGGCCATGATGTCCGCCAACGAAATGCCGGACGCCATAAGCCCGATGGTTGCCGCAATCAGCACGCCGACGAGATAGACGCCGCCGAGCGGTAACAGCGCTTTCAAATTGGATTTGAATCCGGCGAACAGGTGCTTCGCCTCGGGCAACTCGCCGCGTTCATGGTGCCACGCCGCCGCAAGAAAACCGACCGATAGCACGGGTTTCAAGAATATAAAAAGCAGGCCGCCCGAAATCGCCGACGCGATTTGCATGATGAGCAAAAAGAGCGCTGCAATCGAGGTGTAGCGTAACCATTGCGAGCGGAAAATTCGGATCGAGGCGCGAAGCCATTCAAAGCCTTCGACGGCGGGCGCGATGGAAAAGGTCAATGGATTCATGAGGTAGTCGGGGCCAAATCAGTCGGCCAGTGCGCGGGGTACTCAATACGCAGGCGCAGAATTCGCTCGAACGCCGATGGGTCGTGCGGCGTGTTGATCTCAGCGGCACGCGGCAAGTACAGGTCATACAAACGCGATAACCAGAAACGCAGCGCTCCCGCGCGCAAGAGCGCAGGCCAGGCGATTTGTTCCGCGTCAGATAACGGGCGCTCGTCAGCGTAAGACGTCAACAACGCGGCCAGCAGCGCCGTGTCAAACCGACCGTCAACACTTACGCACCAATCGTTCGCGGTGATCGCGAGATCGTAGGCGAACTCGTCGGTCGCAGCGAATCCAAAGTCGATCAAACCGCTCAGGCGATCATCATCGAACAGCACGTTGTCACGAAACAAATCGGCGTGAATGGCACCGTTCGGCAAACGCGTCTGCCGACGTTCGCGCTGGAACTTCAGCTCGTTTTCGATCAGCGCATTTTGGTCGGGTGAAACAAAGGCACGCACCGAGCGCGACGTTGCTAGCGTCCACGCCGGACCGCGCTTGTTGCTGATGCGGGTGCGGAAAGTGCCGCTCGCTTTGTGCAGTCGTCCCAGCTCGCGTCCGACGGCCGAGCAGTGCAACGCCGACGGTTGCATATTGGGGCGACCGCGGACGCGCTCGGTAAGTGCGGCAGGGCGACCGTTCAGAATCGAGAACAAACCACCCGTGCGATCCGCAATTGGCGCGGGCACCGCGACGCCTGACTTTGCCAGATGCGCTGTGAAGTTCAGGTAGAACGGCAAATCTTCGGCGGGAATGCGCTCGTACAGCGTCAACACGAACTCGCCGTCGACCGTACTCAAAAAATAATTAGTGTTCTCGATGCCCTCCATAATCGGTGTCAACGTGCGCACGCTGCCCACCGAAAAACGCGTCAGCCACGCGGAAACATCAGACTCGGTAACTCGGGTGAAAACTGACATGCGGGCAGGTAAGGAAATCGTGGGTAGTGACATTGACCGCGACAAAAGTAGCGGCCTAACGGGTTGTGACCGGTGGGGGCAGATCAGAAACGAAACAGTTCCCAGATCGAAGGCGAAAGCCGTTTGCCGCCGTTGTCCGACTGCCGATCCGAGCGTCCGGCACCAGGATCCACCACCGTGTAAACCTTCGCGCCGCCCACGCTCACGCGAGCGCTGGCTAGTCGGCCCTGAATCCGTTCTTCATTCACGATCACCGTGCTTGCCAAGCGGCCTTGAGTGCTGGAACCTGTAGTTCCGGAGGAGGTATTGCTGATGACTTTTTCTTGCGCTAACTGCGGCGAACCGTCGGGAACTTCGGTTTGCGGCGATTGTGCGGCGGGCGCGGCAACGGGGGCGGCGGGTGCCGTGGCAGATTGCGCAAAAACCGACGCTGCGAGCACTAAGCCTACAACCGCTGCGTACGAGGCAAATTGCGAGGGAAGGCGAAACATATTAATGAGTCAACGAAATAGGGTCTATTGACACCTGTCACCACGAGCCAATGCAGGCGCGAACCGGGTCGCGCTCGCTCGTACCAGCGCGAACGGGTTCGCGCTTACAAACAACCTCGCATCGCGCGCCAGATCATATTGGGGTATCGGAGTAATAAATGCGTTCATATGGATCTGATTGTAACCGTCGCAACCTTCACACTGCGATCCCGGTCAACGTTAAACGCGCGTTAAAACCGCAAGCATAGCGCTCGCCTGCGCCGCGATTCCCTCGCCACGCCCGGTAAAGCCGAGAAGCTCCGTGGTGGTGGCTTTGATGTTGATCGCGCTAATGGTGACGGCGCAGTCTGACGCGATATTTGCCTGCATTTGTGCGATGTGCGGTGCCATTTTGGGGGCCTGCGCGATGATGGTGGCGTCAATATTGCCAACTTGCCAGCCTGCCTCACGGACGCGCTGCACGACGGTGCGCAGCAAAGTGCGGCTGTCTGCGCCTTTGTAGTCAGGGTCGCTGTCGGGGAAGTGCTTGCCGATATCGCCGAGCGCCGCAGCGCCGAGCAATGCGTCGGCAATCGCGTGCAGCAACACATCTGCGTCGGAGTGACCCAGCAGACCTCGTTCATACGGGATGGTCACGCCACCGATGACAAGCGCCCTGCCTGCCACCAGTTGATGAACGTCGAATCCGGTTCCCACGCGAAACGGCATCATGCTTGCTTCGCTCCTCGCGCCAAATAGAACTCCGCCAGCTCGGCGTCTTCCGGCATCGTAATTTTGATGTTGCGTGCGCTGCCGGCCACCAGCAACGGCGACATGCCCAGCGCTTCAATCGCCTGTGCTTCATCGGTCACGTCGGGTGATGAGTTGAGCGCGTGAACCAACGTTTGGTAGCGAAACATTTGTGGCGTTTGCGCACGCCACATGTTGTCGCGGGAAATCGTTTCGGCAATTTCGTTGTTAGCTGTGCCGCGCTTCAGCGTGTCGGCAATGGGCGTTGCCAACAAACCGCCTACGCCGTGTGTGCTCGCCAATTCAACCAACCGCGCCACGTCACTCGGCAACACACACGGCCGCGCCGCATCATGCACCAGCACCCACGCATCACGCTTGACCTGTTTTGAAATCGTCCCCAGCGCATTTTGCACGGTCTGCGCTCGGGTCGTTCCCGCACAGCGTAAAAAAGTCACGCCGGGAACAGCAGAGGCAATCTCATCAGCCCGTTCATCATCGTGCTGAACGTTTACAAAAATGTGCTCAATCGCCGCGCACGATTGCAATGCTCGCAGTGAATGCTCAATCACCGAGCGGCCTGCGATCACGCTGTACTGCTTCGGGATAGACGCACCGTAGCGCGCTCCGCTACCGCCCGCCGGGACAATCGCCACGCATCCGAAACGCTGAGGCACTGTCATCTTGAGCAACGCGAAAGATCATGTGGCTCGCAATGGTCGTTGCCAGTGGCTAAGCGCGTCGCACACGACGTGATCCTTCGCTGTAGCTCAGGATGACAGCCGAAGGTCAATTTACAACCTTGATCGACGGGAATTTCGCAGTGTGATCTTCGCTCTTCTGCGCGATAAAAATGGCAACTTTGCGCGCAATTTCTCGATATATCGCTGCAACTTTTCCATCAGGATCAGCCACCACCGTTGGCCGACCGCTATCCGCCTGTTCGCGAATCGAGCCCTCGAGCGGC
>JAYVPF010000235.1:0-4581 GCA_043757535.1 Burkholderiales bacterium | reverse complement strand
ATATCGACGGTTAACGTTTGATCGAGATTTTGCTGCGCGTCTAGCACGATCATCGCGGTCATCAGCTTGGTGATGCTGGCAATGGGCGTGACCGTGTTAGCGTTTTTGGCGTAGAGCGATTCGCCAGAACGTGCGTCAACAATCATCGCGGCTTGCGACAGCAGATTCGGTCCCTGCGCGAGCGCGTGCGACGTCGCTAGCGTCAGCACGCCAGTCAGGAAAAGCCGAATAAAAACAGTGTTGCGCATCAGATTCTTCATATCGCGCTTTAATTTTAAGCTGAATCCGCCTTTGACGTTGTACCAATGCATTTAGAGCAAAAAACGCGCCCCCGCGCACCGACGTCGCAAAAGGCAGTTGCCCAGCCCAACGGCTTGCACTCGGCAGCACACGCTCGGGTGCCGAAGGTTTGCCGGTCAATCCACTTTGGCCCCGCTGTCCTTGACGATGCGCGCGTATTTCGTCAGTTCCAATCTGGATAAATGCCTTGAAATTTTCGAGGAACCGGTCGCAGGGAACGTTCAACGCGCAGCTTTTGCTCGTTGCGGCACCGTGATTGGCTGGTCGCTGTAGGCGGGTGCCCACGTGCATCGGGTGCTTCCGCCGACAGCCAGCACACTTTACCGCGAGCAACATGAGCCGAGTCGAATCCAGTTTCAAACGAGTGCTGGCGACGACGTATCCGGAAAATTACCTTGAAGGAGACAGTCATGACCATTCAACAAACTCCGTTTTTACGCGGGGCCACCGTTAGCTCGGCCACGTAAAGCGTGGCGCGGGTTTTGTGCGGCGGTTCTCGGCTACGGGCTGTGTTTGGCGCCCGGTTTAGCAGACACGCTACTTCCCAACGAGATCCCAACACAAGCGGCTGTCGAAGTGTCCGTGTTAGTTGATGAAGACGTATTTTCGCCAGAGGTTGGCCTCATCGAAAACATTCCGGCGACAACCCTCGGCTTTTCGCCGACCGCATTTTCGTTACTGACCAAGCTCGGAAATCCGAGGCTCACGCGATTGCTCATTCCGGAAGGGTCGGGTCGCCTGCCTGTGGCGTTGCGCCGCGGGTTGCCCAAGGAAACCGCGTCGGCAAAACTTGACTCGTATCTCACGCTCATTTTTGCCGATGAAGTGACCGCAGCCAGCGCAGTGAAACGCCTGCAATCTCAGCGGGGCGTTCGCTATGCAGCCATACAGATTCCATCAACCTTTTCGCAGGCTGCGACCACTGATCCTCTGTTCACTGGCACCCTCGGTGGCACGCCGTTTTCCAAGCAGTGGGGCATGTCTGCGATCAACGCACCCGCAGCATGGAACCTTATTGATGGAACCGCTTACGTCGGCGTTGCCGACACTGGCATTCAAGTGATCCACGAGGATTTCGCGGACGCGACTTACGGAAACGCGTTCAAGGCACATTTATCCATCAACGTAACAGTAACACCAACGTCCTTTAATGTTGACGAATTAGCAGTGTTCACGGACTACGTGGGGCACGGCACACACGTTAATGGAACCATCGCCGCCAGGCACAACGACATCGGGGCCGCAGGCGTTTGCAGGGGCTGTTCACTGATGGTGGCCCGTATTTTCAACGGCGACCGCATTCCTGAGTCTGCCCCTGCTGCTGCGGTGTCGTGGCTCACGCGTGCTGGTGCGCAAGTGGTCAATTTGTCCTTGGGGCGTCCTAACGACCTGACGCTGAAAGGGCCGTTCTGCACCGAAGTTCTCACCGCAAACGACCCTTACTGCACAGCGATTCAACAGGCGGAGGACTATCGTACCGTCATCGTTGCTGCGGCGGGCAATCACAAAGCCAAGTACATGCAGTTTCCAGCTCAGGATGTGCAGACTATTTCGGTCGGCGGGCTCCAAATCGGTGTGAGTGGTGGTTACGAAGCATGGAATCAAGCGGTGGCGTACGACTACCCGCCTTTATCTCCATCAAGACCGACCACCGCCACGACCGAGGCAGGAAATAGCGGAGTCGCGGCGCTTGGCGGGCAACCCGCACAGATATTTGCGCCAGCGCGAGACGTCGTTGCGCCGATGTACTCCGGATATGACTGGAGCCCGGACTACCGGTGCGGCACGTCGCGTTATATCGTGCCACTCACCGAAGGCTTGTATGCCCCGCCGCTCAATCCACCCCGCGCGGACGGGTTTCTCGGCTCTGGCTTAGCCGAGTTTGTCTATCGTTACGGCATGTGTACGGGCACATCAATGGCCACGCCACATGTTACGGGTACCGTCGCGCTAATTCGATCTGCTAACCCTTTGCTTACCAATGCGGACACCAAGTCAACATTGATGCAAAACGTAGCCATGACGCCATCCGGTCTGCCCTATCCGAACGCGTTGAACGCGGTGCAATCGTCGCTCAGCACCAACGGCGGCCTGACGCCGTTATTCATCTTCTACAGCATCAATGACAACAGTTATTTTCAAACGAGCGTGCCGCAAATGGGTGTTGTTGCACTGTTGCAGGGGCCGCCCACCCTGACCGCGTCGGGCGATCACGTCCAATATGGGACATTTAGTGCGCTCGGCGGCGAAGTCGCTGGATTCACCGGGTTCTTCGACAACATCGTCGTTCCGCTTCCAAAAGGATACTCACCGGACAATTTCATTCCGCGAGCGCGGTTGCGATTGTTCACACGACCGCGTGATATACAAGGCGTGGTGCTGACGCCGTTATTCCGTGCGAGCTATGTCAACCCGGATGCTGGCAACACCACCATCAGGCTCCGCCACTACATCGCCGCAGGCCCCGTGGAGCGCGACGCGCTGGATCCCGCAATATGGCGCATCGACGGCGTTGAAGGCTACGTGTACCCTGCTTCGGGTGCACAGCCACCGGGAACTTCGAGAATTCTGCGCGGCGTGAATCCAACATCGCTGAACTGGGTGCTGTTTCCGGAAAGTGATCTTCCCCAGTGGCAGTCATACGGATTCACGGGTGCGGCGACCGTTGTTGGCTATAGCTACTTAAATTGAAAGGAACCCGAACATGAAAAAGTTCATCTGCACCACATTCGTTATGGTGGCTGCGCTGCTCGCATCCACGCAACGCGCCAGTGCGGCCATTGTCACGGAGCCGTTTCTGCCTCGCCCCGGAGACACCGTTAAAGTGACCATCGCCGGGTATTGCCTGTCCATTGAACGTTGGGAGCAGGTCCTAAACCGCGTAATTTTCTACGGTGTTGACTCTCAATTGCCCATTCAAAACTGCATTGACAGGTATCAGGCGTCAATCACTAACGTGACGGGACCCTTTACGCAAATTGAGGTATGGGGGCGCGCGGAAGCACCGCCGCAGCGACCGGACGGATACAGCCTCCTGGATAGACGTGGCGTGAAGGTCGATGCGGCATCAGCGCGGCGCGACCCGCCGACGACCATTCGTGTGACTTCGGGTATCGCGCAAGCCTTGTCGAGCGAAGCCGCAAGAAGCAGCTACGGCGCACTGATCGTGCAGGACGCCGCGGGTCAGCCCGTTGAAAGCGCGCGTGTACGCATCGATCTGGTGTCACTGCGCGGCCCGACGCTACGATCTTATGACCAGGCGATTCCGAGAAGTACCTCGAGCACAGGCGTGGCGCAGTTTGCCGCGACCGAAGCGTATTACGCGGCCTATCAACCTGGCGACTACGTCACCTACACCTTCACCCTCGCCGACGCGCTGTCGCCTAAACCCGCGCCAGCTTTCGCCGTGGTGGGCATCGTGAGTCCGCAATTCGCGCCGTATGCGTTTCCGGTGGTCGAGTATCAGCCGCGGTTTGAGATCGCGGCTGGTTTCTTCCTAGCAAGCGACGCGGCAACCATGCAGAGTCTGGATTCGTTGCGGGCCTCGTTCCTGCGAACCCGTGGTGCGTTCACCGGGCTCAGCGCGAACGCGCCCGGCGCGGTGCCAGTGTGTCGCTTTTTTAGCGACGGACGCAATGGTCGCGCGCTGACCCATTGGTACACAGCCGACGCGGCGGAGTGCGGGGCCAAACGCGCTGATCCGAACTGGACTTACGAGGGGACGCCGTTCTGGACCATCCCCGCTCGCCCAGACGGCTACTGCCCGCCAAGCACGCGCGCGGTGAAGCGTCTGTTGTACGTAGGCGATGCAAAACCGGTATCCGCGCCAGCGCGTTACACGCAGGATCTAGCCTCGATAAATGCTTCGCTGGATGCGTCAGGATCGGCAACCGGGCTGGCTCGCTGGATCGATGACGGCGTGGCGTTTTGCGCGCCGGAATAACGACTTCTCGCCTGACGCACAGGACGGCAACGCATCAATCCACTTTTGCACCGCTGACCTTGACGATGCGCGCGTATTTCGTCAGTTCCTTCCCGATAAAGGCGCTGAATTCCTCTGGGGTGCTGGCGGCGGGTTCGGCTCCTGACGCGAGCCATTTTTCTCGAAGATCAGACGCGGCGAGTGCCCTCCCGACCTCAACCGACAGCCGCTTTACCAACTCCGGCGGCGTGCCTGCGGGAGCAAACAGACCCCACCAGGTAAACACGTCAAAATCTTTGATGCCGGCTTCGGCCATGGTCGGCAACTCTGGCGCGAGGGCACTGCGATTCGGGGTGGTG
>JAYVPF010000234.1:0-4612 GCA_043757535.1 Burkholderiales bacterium | reverse complement strand
ACCAGCGCTCGCTGCGCTTCGCCGATGGCCCGGATGAGGTGCATCGCAACGCGATTGCCAAGCTGGAAATCGCCAGACACATGAACATCCCTGGCGCGGCGGACCAGGTTGAAATCCCGATCACGCGCGGCAGTTGATTACCAGCCCAATTGTCTGCGCGACATCCAGAGTAAAGGATAAAAAATGATTGACGTTTACAGCTGGGCCACGCCGAACGGCCACAAAATCCACATCATGCTCGAAGAGTGCGGCCTGTCGTATCGCGCGCATCCGGTCGATATCGGCAAGGGGGAACAATTCACGGAAGAGTTTCTGGCAATCAGCCCAAACAACAAAATCCCCGCGATGATCGACAGCGATGGCCCTGATGGAAAACCAATTTCGATTTTCGAATCCGGCGCGATGATGGTGTATCTGGCCGGCAAAACCGGCAGGTACCTCGGCAAAACGGATCGCGAGCGCTACGACACGCTGCAATGGCTGATGTTTCAGATGGGTGGCGTCGGACCGATGCTGGGCCAGTGCCACCACTTTCGTATCTATGCGCCCCAGAAGATCGAGTACGCGATCAACCGCTATACCAACGAAGCCAAGCGTCTGTATGGTGTGATGGACAAGCAGTTGGCCAAGAGTGCTTTCATCGCCGGGAAAAACTACACGATTGCCGACATGGCGATCTGGCCCTGGTTGCGCAACTGGAAAAACCAGGGCGTCGAGATGGGCGACTATCCCCATCTCGCGAAATGGTTTGAGCTGATCGGCCAGCGCCCGGCAGTGCGGCGCGGCGTCACCGTATTGGCGGATCTGCGAAAACCCGCCTTCGACGATAAGGCGAAAGAAGTATTGTTTGGCGCGACGCAGTACCAAAAGCGCTAGAACCGTTGGTGGACAAGGGTTTTTAGGCGTGTAGCGGCAGTTCAATGATCGCCGGCGCAGTGAGTTCTGGCGCAACTGGCCAACGCCGCAGTCTGCTGCGAGCAGCGCTGGCGTGGTCTTTGAGCGCAACCGCAGCAGACGCGGTATTCGCGTCCGAATCGCACAACTTGCCCGAAGTCCCCTTCGTCGCGACGCCGATGAAGGTGGTGGCGCGCATGCTCGACATGGCGCAGGTCGGTCCAAAAGACCATTTGATTGACCTCGGCTGCGGCGATGGCCGCATCGTCACCGAAGCGGCGAAGCGCGGTGCGCGCGCCGTCGGCATTGATCTTGACGGCTACCTGATCGAACTGTGCCGCCGCCGCGCGCGCGAGAATGGTCTCGAACATCTCGCGCGCTTCGAGCAGAAAGACATCTACGAAGTCGACCTCTCACCGGCCACCGTGGTGACGATGTACCTGCTGCCCGAGCACAACCTGAAATTGCGCGACAAGCTGAAGCGCGAAGTCAAAGACGGCACCCGCGTGCTTTCGCATGACTGGGACATGGGCGACTGGATTCCGGATCAGCGTGACATCATCGACGTTCCGGACAAACCGGTCGGCATCGACAAGAAGAGCCGCGTGCTGATGTGGGTGATGCCGCCGCGTATTGGGCGCTGATCCTGTCCAACTATTTTGAGATCGCAAATTGCGATCTCATACACTCTTACTTACGCCTTCGCGTACGGCCCCAAAAATCGAACGCCGTTGAAGTGAATCAGATGCGTCGGATCGCTCGCGCACCAGACCTCAGTCTCCCAAGCGACAACCGATAGAAATTTTCGCAAAACGGTGCCGCGGTCGGGAAAGGCAGTGACGTAAACCAGTCCCGCCGAACTGCCTTTGAACAGACTTGAAAGCTCTGCATGACGCCGCCCGTCCACCGGGCCACTGCTGGCGACAGCCTCAGCCAATATGAGCCAGTTCTTCTCGCGATAGTAGATGACCACATCAGGCATTTGCCCGTGATGGGTGACCTGCACGCCCAGGGATTCAAGCAGCGCGTGGTCGAAGTGACTCCATTTCGCGCCAGTGTCCCCGACATAGACGAGTTCCCCTCCCGGAACAAAACGCGGTGCGAATTCTGTCACGATGTCGCGAATTAACGCTGAATGCGTACCTGCACTCAAACGAAGCTCCTGTCCATTTGTGATCTTCAGGGGAATGCGTTGCAAATCCCGTTCCTTCACGTAGCGCGCAGCCAATGTCCCGCTGCCGCTCAAATACGTCGCCAATTCAGCGCGCCACTTTCGGCTACCGAACATTCGCAATATTGACAGTGCATGTTCGTCAAGCTGATAGCAGTTATTCGGGCTATTGACGGCCCGATCCGGTTGATCCGGATTGCGCAACAAGAGACCAGCCGCGACCATCGGCTTGATACTTTCATCGCGCACCGTTTCGCGCGTGTTCTCCGCGTAGTTGCGGCCAAACTCGTTGCGCGCCACGTCGAGAATCGCGCGAATGCCGAGCATCGGATTGGAGGCTTTTGCCCACGGTGTTTTCGGCGCCATGCCAAGCAAAGCGAGCAAACAAATCGCGGTACGCTCGTTCAACTGCTCACGCGGCAAACCCAATTGCGTGAGTACAGTGATCGCTTCCTTGATGCGCTTCTCTTTCGTCACATCATGCCCCGGCTTGGGGATCGAACTCTCGAATCAACGCATCGATGGTTTGCTGGTCAGCCACGCGCGCCTTAGCGCGGGCACCGATTGCCATCAGCGTGTCACGGCCTGGATATTTCATCGCACGCAGGTCGGTAGCATTGACTTGCGTGTGCCCGGAAAACACGCGGAACTGGGAATCGAACAACGTCGAATTCAAAAATGCGGCGAGGCCATGCGCAATACCTGCACTCAAGCCTTTTTTGCCGACGTGAAACACATTCCAATGGTTCTCGAAACCAATCCACTCGCTGTCAAAGTCGCTGGGCGCAACTACGTGCGCCACCACGCGGCGGCGTTCTTCCTTGGAGGAAAAGCGTTTGACAATCACGTAGTACCCTGCCGGCATCAGCCACTTGTCCACATCCGGATGCCGTCTCAACGCGTTCGGCTTTTTGTGGGTTGCCGGCCAATTCAACACGCCATCGCTGAAATGATGCGCATAGAGAAGCGGTACGCTGCCGGCCTTTGGATTTTGCTGCCAGTATTCCTTTAACCGGAAATCGACTACCGGCCCGGTACATACTTGCAGGCCAATTTGCGTCAGGTCATGCGCGAACAAGGTCGAAGCCACATGTCCGAGTCCGGGAGTAGGAATGTGGATAAACCGCTCCCCATCGCCTGGAAGAACGATGCTGTCGAACGGATGGTCAACGCCCGAGATGCCATCAAAATCCGCGCCTTGACTGGTCGTAACTTTCACCACACCTTGCGGAGCATTTTTGACGAGATGAACAATCAGATTTTCCTGCAACACTTCATCGTCAGCAAACGCTTTGGTGCGGCTCTCAAATAAATGGATTTGTCTGATCGCGCATTGATTCAGCAGTAATTCGCGGAATGGGCGATAGTAAGTGCCGTTGCAGAATGAACGTGGAATGATCGCAACGATCTCGCCGCCATCTTCCATCAACAAAATTGCCAACGCGACAAACGCAGTGTAGAGATTGACCGTCTCGATGCGGACCTTGCGCAACAACAGGCGATGTGTCGAACCCGAACTCATTTTTTTGTAAGGTGGATTCAAAATCGCGTGCGTGAATCGAGGCTCACGCTGCCGGCCCAGCCGCAGTACCGCCTGGGTGATGAAATCGGAGGTATGCACGGTGGCGTCAACATGCACACCGTGACCAGCGGCGATGCGTCCGTATTCCGCCAGTGTGCCGCGCAAATATCGCTGCAAGGTGGCGTCGAGCTCCCATGCTTCGAGCGCGACAGATAGGTCTTCGGACATCGCGCGATCAAGGAACGCGGCGGACAGGGAACCAACTCCCGCGCCAGCGTCCATGAGCCGGACAGAGCCGTTGCGCTTGATGGTGAACAACGAAGCCATGAACGCCGCAATGACCGACGGCGTCATGAACTGGCCAAGCGCCCCCCGTTTGCTCTGGTCGAGCTGTCCGGTGGCTTCCCGGCGTACCGCGTCGAGTACCTCAGCATTCATAAGTTCGGCATTTTCGCATTGAAGACGCCCAACTCAAAGCCGGAGAAACCAGCGACGCGCGAATCTACATCGTCCCGGCGCGAATCACCCCGACCGCCAGACCCTCGATCACAAACTCGTCCCTGCGCGGATCGACGATGATCGGTTTGAAATCCGCATTCTCGGCGACGAGTTCAATCGAATTGCCATTGCGCACAAAACGCTTGACGGTCACGTCGTTGCCGATGCGCGCCACCACCACCTGGCCGGTGCGCGCTTCGCGCTGGCTGTGCACGGCGAGAAAATCGCCGTCGAGGATACCGATGTCCTTCATCGACTCGCCCTTGACCTTGAGCAGGTAGTCGGCCTTCGGCTTGAACATTTCCGGATCGACCGGGACGTGGCGGTCGATGTTTTGCTCAGCGTGGATCGGACTGCCCGCCGCGACCCGGCCAATCAGCGGCAGCGCGTTGATCGACTGCATCGTGCCGGCGATCTGCTCGGCGAGCTGAATGCCGCGCGCGGTGCCGCTGGCGATGGTGAGGGTGCCCTTGCGCTCAAGCGCGCGCAGGTGTTCCTCCGCCGCGTTGGGCGACTTGAAGCCGAAA
>JAYVPF010000233.1:0-17533 GCA_043757535.1 Burkholderiales bacterium | reverse complement strand
AAACGAGTAAAAACACCCTGAATTTACGATTGATGCCTGAATATTAAGCAACAACAGCCGCAAGTACAGCGTAGCGAAGCGGCTTGAAGCTTAAGTCCGACAGGCTGCTAGGTAATATTGATCGATAACCCCCATAAAATCAGGCGATCAGCAATAAGCTGTGCGGAGTTTCAGGGGTGCGCATTCTTTGTTTTACCTAGCAGCTCGGCGTCTCCGACAGGCACTGGATCGGCTGACACGACGGTGCCATTCACCAACTCGCGGCTGGTCTGCGGGGCTGCAACACTTGTTCCTTCCATTCGGAAAGTCGCACCGCTGCGATTGCCAGCGGCGCGAATACCACGAAGCGCATCGGATACATCACTGGGGTAAGACAGCGATACGCCAGCGCGTCCGTCGCGGGTTGGCCCTGCCGACGCGTGGCGCGAGTGTTTCTTGTCGAGCAATCGATAGCCCGCTGCAACCACCGTGCGGTGACCGGAAGCAATGCCGTTTATGGTTCCCCGTCGACGCACTTGGGCCGCGGTTCCCAATGTATCGTCCGTCTGCTCTTTCAGGAAACGCTGCGGCTCGTACGCCGGGTCGACAAAGTTCGACAGCGTGCCGGTTCTTGGCGAATGCATGTGCGGGGTCGCACGCGCGATGTACGCGTAAACAGGCATTTCTTCGTTAGTTTTGTTTTCGACGGAGACGATCCAGTCGCCACTCGGAGCGTATGCCCTGTTCTGCATCGCCATATCAGTGGGCGCAAGCGCGATGACAACAGAGAGTTTATTCGCACCGCCCAATGCGCCTTTTGTTTGCTTAAACACACACCATGCCGCCACTGAAGCTGTCGCAGCGTTAGCCCGCCAAGTGTTAACACCAGGCCGCATGGCGTAGCCCGCCGATTCGGTCGGTGGTCGAATGGTGATCACGACGTCCGATTCTCCCGTGCAATCGGGAAACCAAATTTCCATAAAACTGGGACGGGAGCCATCAGGTAACACGCGCCAGCAAAAACGGGTTGAGGCAGCCGACGTCCCATGTCGGCTTAGTTTGACTTTGGCGGTTGTTTGCGATTTAAAGGCATTGCCCGAAGAAAGAACGATTGACAACTTGAGTTTTTGTTCGTCGCTATGTTCCGCACAAAGATGATCCATCGCTTGCTCAGCGATCGACGAACCGTCATGCGGCCCCGTGGTGTGCCCATAACTCGTGTTCACGACCACGTGCTTGACTTTCAAGCTCTTCGCCTGCGCCACGAGGTAGATCAATCCATCAAGTACATAAGTGCCGAGCCACCGCCCAGACGTATCCTCCACCGCGTAACGCGGTAGTTGCACGAACGCGATAGGCGCGCTCGCAGCAACACCCTTATCAAGCGCCCAAGTGGGTAATTGATCCCCAAGCGGTGCCGCGCGGGCCGACGGCGCAACACGTCCGGCAAAGAGATCAAGTACGTGCGCGCCGTGGGAAGCACGATGCCTCAGCACGCGCAAACCGAGATCAGCGTAGCAGGCGTCCTCGTCGACCACGCCCGTCTTCGAGTCCGTATTTGCCTTCTGCCAGGCAGCAAGGCCTTTTGATCGAACACCCTGATTCTTCAAGGCGTTTTGACCCGGTTGCCCTTTTGAATCCTCGCTGAGATAAGTCCAGCCGTACTTCGGGTGTGCCTGCCCAACCGGAAGATTGCAGAGTTTTGCTGGCTTACCGCCTTGCCCTTGAACCCAGAGCGCACGAACGCGCCCTCGCCATTTTGCATGGGCGAAAGGACACGCATCGTCAATGACGCCAACGAGCACCTGCGCTTCTCTAAGTTTAGGTGTCGCCGTCTGTAGGATGCCTTTGTTGGACATACGAGCAATCGGCATCGACAATTCAACGCGTAGCATCGGCTCAGGCAGGTTTTTGAGAAACGCTTTCAAGTTTTTCTCGTCTATCCGCAGTGACGCAAATCGACTAAGCTCACCAATCATGTCAATACTCGCGATCCTTTCAATCAAACCCCGCTCGATTACTGTTGGTTCTCTTGAGAACTCCGCTAACAAACAAACGATGTCTTCATCAATCACTTCGCCATATACCTTCGCGTGTTTTCGGTCGACGGCGAAAGCGTCGCCGCCCGAAGCGCGCCAATCAAGATACAAATCGGCATGCGAAGGCAAGGCAGATAGGGTTGTCCAGACGTTCATCGTTCAGCTCCTAAGCAAATTTCCGTCCGAGCCATTCCGCCTTGGCAAGCAACCGCATTTCGCGCAGCACAGGAATTTGGGTCGCAAGCCAATCGGTTGGATTCTGCGGAGGGATTGACGGGTAGTAGGGTGTGCTTTGTATCGGCACCGTGGGCTTGAAATCTTGGCCTGTCTGCTTGAAAAAGGCGGCGGCATCAAAACGCCTGGGGATCCAGCCCGTTTGCGGCTTGCCGTTACTTGACGATGCAGATAGGAAAAATTCTGCTAACTGATGACCCAGCAAGCGGCCCGCCGCAGAGTCAACTGGGAAGTGCACACCCGCAATCACGCGATTGGTGGCGATGCGCGCTGCCAATCGATCAAGCTGCAAGCCGGTCAGGCTCGTGCCTGTCAGCCCGAGCAGCGCCTTCAGCACCGTCACAGCAGCAAAAATTTCGGTGCCATGCCCGCTTGGAAACGATCCGTGCCCCGGTGTCGTAATCATTGGCTGCACCATGGGCGAGTATTCCATTGGACGCCAACAGGCGAGCTCGTGCTTGAAGCGCATGTCAATTGCGATGGCGAAATTGAAGACGTAGGTTAACAGTTCAATGGTGTAGCGGGTTCGCACCGGATGAAGGCCCACAATCGCACTCAGGAAAGCATAAGGCTCCTCCAACTGCGCCAAAATCTCTACTGATCGTTCTTCACGAAGTTCGGCCCAGCCTAGTACCAGCGGAATTTGCGATGCGAACTGAACCTCCGTTGGTCGCACCAATTCAACCACTGGCACACCCGCAAAGTTGAGCGCAACGGATGGATTCACCCCGCCTTTGATGCCACGGAAACTCAGCCCCTCCATCAGGGACTGATGGACAACCGAGCGACGCACCCAAGGCTCCCATCGCAGCATATTCGGCGCGCTGCCGGGAGGAAAATTTCCGGGTGCCTGAGCACTCGTTATCGTCGGGTCAATGATGGCCTCACGACTGAGCACCAGCGCAGCAACATCTAGCGAATTTGCGTATCCATCCGTCAGCGCTGTCGCACCATGCCCCCCATGCCCCCCGTGTCCACCGTGACCGCCGTGGCCACCGTGACCGCCATGTCCTCCGTGACCGCCGTGGCCGCCATGACCACCCATGCCAGAAAATCCGCTCATCACCTGCTCCAGTCTAGAAAAATTATCGTTCGGGAATACCTACTGCCCTGAGCGCTGTTGCGCATCGGCGGCCTACCTCGTACGCCGCAGACGGCGTACGTGACAAGTAACGCTCAATCGTCAGCGACGGCTCGATTCGTAGTAGCTCTGCTGCCACACTGCGGCCTTCGTCAACACGTCCATCCATCGCAAGCGACATTGCCAACACGCGAAGGCTTGATGCGTGATATCGGTCTCCTTGAAGCGCCTTGTGAGCTTTGGAAATCGCTACGTCGTAGCGCTCGTTAGTAAACGCAGCGGTCGCAGAAATTGCCTCGAAAAAATGCTGTCGGGGATCCATGGGAGAACACAGCACAGCTTGCGCACAGGCGGCTTCAGCATCTGCCCCTTCGCCTCTAAAAGCGTGAAGCGCGCCCAAATAAATCCACGCGAAGGCATCACTCGGATTAAACGAGAGCGCCGCCCGGTAATTGATCTCCGCTCGATCCAGGTCTTTAAGCAGATGACAGTAAACCCATCCTTGCGTTGCCAGAGCCAGGGAGTTCTGGGGGTGCGCGTCGAGCGCTCGGTTGGTCTCTCCGATCGCAATCGCGGCGTCGCGCTGGGCGTCCTCTGTTCGCCCCTGCACGGAACGCAGCACGTACCAGTGAGCAAGCCACGCTCGGGGAGCCGCTGCACGGCTGTGCCTTTCCACCAGTTGCTCCAACAGCAGGCGCGGGCGATTGAAGTCGTGGAGACTCGTTCGATGCGTCAGGCCAATGGCGCCGAACAACAGGGCTGAGCTATCCAGATTTGGGAGGGGTCGGTGGGCGCTTTCGTTTTGTACGTGGGTACCAATCTGTGCAACGACGGCCGATGACACACGAGCAATCGCCTCGCTCGCAGGTTGCAAAATATCGTCTTTATCGACGACAATTCGCTCTGTCCAGACCAGCGCCGACGAAATGCTGTGCTCCAACTCGACATGCATCACGAGTTGACTACCCACAATATTGCAGCGACCGTTGAGCAGATACTTCGCGCCAAACAGTTGTCCGGTTCTGGCGGCTGATATAGCTCGATCACGCAGCAGCGAGCTTGATAGTCTGGAGATAACGCGCAAATCAGGGCAGCGTGAAATTTCAGCGATCAATCCGTCCGCGATGACCTCACCCAACACATGCTGATCCCTGCCCAAAATGTCTGTGTGGAAAGGCAAAATCGCGATCGTGGGGCGAAGCTCGCTCTCCTTCAGCTTCGTGAGTCGCGTTTGCGTTTCACCCTGCGCCCGGTGCAGCCGAAAGATGCGTACGTGGCTATCGACGTGTTTGAAGTAGCACTCACCCAAGTCCTCGATATCACCGTCGAGAGAATCGACTAGAAGGTCGTGCGTCGTCGCACTCAAGACTGTCTCGCCCGGACCAGCGATCGCAGTCACTCGCGAGGCGAGATTGATGCCTTGGCCATAAATCGCAACAGTGTCGGCCAGCACGTCCCCCGTGTGCAATCCGACGCGCAATGCAATGATCGCCGAATCCTCGACACGCTGGCTCGCAGCGTCTGCTACGCGATGAATGTCCAGCGCGCAAGCGGCGGCGCTCTTTCCGTCTGCGAACTTGATCAACAAGCCGTCGCCTCTGCGCTCGAGCACGATCCCCGAGTGCAGAGGCACGATGTCCGTCGCAATCTGGCGCAACAGTTCTCGAACCCGCTTTACTGCCGTCAGCTCGTCTTGCTGCATCAAACGCACCGACTCAACCACATCCGCAAACATGATGGTTGTCGTTTCGACGTGCAGTTCGGCGTCAAAGTCCGGTGTTGTCACCGGCATCCCCTCGTTTTCCGTTCTTGGTGACGCCAAGGATAGCCAATCCCACGTGCTCTGGATAGGGTGGCGTGCGTGCATTTGGGGCGGACGTGTCGCGGCGTCGAACATCGGCGAAGCCTAGGGCACGGCGGACGCTTTGAACCCTACCTACGTAGGTGGGATGTGTTGTGAGTTCGCAAACACATCGTTGCGACAACATTGACGCTACAGCTTTTGTGCAAAAGCCTTATTTTATAGAGGCTTAAGGCCGATAAACGCTAATCTCGATAAATGGCAAAAATACCGCTCAGCCCCGATAAAATAGCGCTTTTGCACAAAAGTTGTTACCTGATTAGCAAGATGCCTCAGGTTGGCGTCATCCTCGGCGACGCCGGGGATCCAGAACGGTCACCACCTATGGCGGCCATGAATAACGTCCTGCTGAACTCGCGGTCTGGATACCCGCCTTCAGCGAGTATGGCGGCACTTTGGATGGCTCAGCTGAGGCACCTTGCTAATCAGGAGTTGTTATACGTCAAAACCTGGCGCAACGCCGAACTAGAACGTCCAGCGAATCCCGACATTCAGCGCGTCCGGATCGACATCAGTGCGCAGGCGATCCCAGCCGAAGCGGGTGCCCCGGGTGAGTTCGAGCTTCAGGCCCAGGCTGGGCGTGAAGTCATAGCGCACGCCGACACCGTAGGAAATGGCGGTGCGATCCAGCGCCGATTGCCCCGCCGAGGCCCATTCCGGAGTCAACCGATTGTCACCGCGAGCGACGCCAACTTTGCCAAATACAGACAGCGAACTGCGCCAGTTGAACGCAGAAACCACGTCCACATTGACGCTCGGGTTGGCATTCGTCCGGGCTTCCGCCCAGCGCGCACCGTCGAATTTGAGGCCAATTCCAGAGGCACCGACTAGCGTCGACGTACGGTCGGTGTTGATTGCCGCGCCGAGCGCGAGGCCGCTGGTGAACTGGTAACCGGTGAAGGCCGTGTTGCTGGTTTCGCGAGCGCGGACGTATTCGAGCGCCTGACCGAGCTTCAAGCCCGGAGCCGTGAAGCTCCATGCCTTCTCACTGGCTCCGAAGCGAACTCCAGAGAAATAACCGCCGTCTTGCGCCTGAACCGAGCCGAAACTGCACGCGAGCAGCGCCGCACCGACCGCCGAGGTTACCTGCGAAACGACCTGTTTTGAAATGCGTGCTGCGCGTGAATCCATGTTGTGATCTTCCTCTGGTAGGCGGTTTCTGTCAACGGAACCCGTCGGGTCGGCGCAACGTTCAGACAATTGGCGGGGCAACTGTTGCGCAGCGTTGACAGTGTGGGTGAGTCCGGTGACATTGTCCCGTAAGTTCGCGGATTGCTTTCGCTACAGCACCGACAGTGTCGTTAACGTCGCGTCCAGAGCGTGCCGGCTCTAAAGCGTCGCCGCCCGAGCCAACGCCAATTCAGCAATGGCTGCGATATTGGCTAGCCCGACGCGCACGAAGTTCGCATCCCGTGCCGTTAAAGCGGTCAATTCTTCCGCGGCATGAGTCGGCAGCGCGTCGTCCGTCGCCAGAGCGATGATGTGCGGGTCGTTAGCGAACAACAGCGGTTTACCGACCGCGCTGCGCCAGACTTCGAGCTTCGGCAGGGGCTCGCGCTTGTAGCCCTCAATCAGCACCAGGTCGCACGGGCTCAATCGATCCAGCGCCTCGGCAAGGCTCAATTCCGGCGCACCGCGCAGCTCGTGCATGATCGCCCAGCGCTTGCCGCTAGAAATCATGACCTCGGTCGCGCCCGCCTCGCGATGGCGGTGCGAATCCTTGCCGACGCGGTCAATATCGAAACTGTGGTGGGCATGCTTGATCAGCGCGACGCGAACGCCATCGGCGGACAACTGCGCGATCACCTGCTCAATCAACGTCGTTTTGCCGCTACCGGACCATCCGGCAAAGCCAAAAACTTTCAGTTTCATTGGCGGAGTCGAGCGCTCAATTTCTCGCTCATCACACTGTCATCCCGAGCCACAAGCGAAGGATCACGTGGGGTGCCACGCACCTCGCAATTTCGAGAACCGTGCCGATGCGAGGTGATCCTTCGCGATGCTCAGGATGACAAGTCTGTAGTGGAAAACGCGTCATGGTAAGTCAGTGGAATCTCTACTGATTCTTAAACTCAGGCTTGCGCTTTTCAACGAACGCGCGCATGCCCTCCTTCTGATCCGCCAACGCGAACGTCGCGTGGAATTCACGACGCTCGAAGGTCAAGCCCTGCGCCAGCGTCGTCTCAAACGCCGCGTTGATCGTCTCTTTCACTTTCATGACCACTGGCAGCGAGAAGCTCGCAATCTTGCCTGCGGTCGCCATCACCTCTTCCATCAATTTCTCGGCTGGCACCACCCGCGC
Source organism: Burkholderiales bacterium (assembly GCA_043757535.1). Classification (GTDB taxonomy): domain Bacteria; phylum Pseudomonadota; class Gammaproteobacteria; order Burkholderiales; family Casimicrobiaceae; genus Casimicrobium. Next base: position 10,037 of record JAYVPF010000233.1, on the reverse strand, counting down.
TACGAGCCCCGCCGCTTCGGCTTCCTGCGCGGTGACCAAGCGCCCGGTCAGGCACCACTCCATCGCCTTCGCCTTGCCCACGGCGCGCGGCAAGCGCTGCGTGCCACCCAGGCCAGGGATGGTGCCGATGGAGATTTCCGGCTGACCAAATTTGGCGTTATCGGCCGCGATGATGATGTCGCACATCATCGCAAACTCGCAGCCCCCGCCGAGCGCGTAACCGGACACCGCCGCGATCAGCGGCTTCCTCACGCTCTTCGCCGCTTCCCAATGTCGCGTGATGTAGTTGTCGTTGTAGACCTTGGCGTAAGTCCAGTCGGCCATCAACGCGATGTCGGCCCCGGCGGCGAACGCTTTTTCGTTACCGGTGACCACGATGACGTGCACGTCCGGATCGGCATCGAGCGCGGCCAGATGACCCGCCAACGCTTCCGCCAGCGCGTCGTTCAGTGCATTCATCACTTTCGGGCGATTGAAGGTGACAAGCGCAACTTTGGCTGGTTGCGTTAGTTTTTCAACGCGCACCAAAGGCTCAAGCGGTTCTGACATGGGTATATTCCTTGTTCGATTAATTCGGACTGATGCGGTTAGTTTGATACGGTGAGTTCGGGCGACGCAATGCCACCAATACGTTCGGCGCTGCCAGCCAGTCCGCCTTCCAGCATCCCCACCACCGACTCCGCGAATTGCGCGTAAGACATCGGGCCGTCCGGTTTGAGCCACGTAAACGTCCAGTTAATCATGCCAAAGACGCTCATGGTCAGCACCTTCGCCCGCCCGCCGTCCACGTTGTACGTGGCTGCGATCACATCGGCAAACGCCTGCACCACCGAGCGCTCCAGTGCGATCACCTGCGCCCGTTCCGGAGGTGGCAAAAACTTGACGTCATGGAGCAACACGATGTGCCGCGAGCGCGACGTTTCATACTCGCGAACGAAGCGCCGCACCAACTCCGCCAGACCCTCCTGCGCGGGCAACGCGAGTCGCGCCACCTCTTGCACCAGCAGTTGCAGCCGCGTCATGTACTCATGCATCAAGTCAAACAGGATCGCGTCCTTCGCCGAATAGTAGTGATAGAGCAGGCTCTTCGACATGCCGCAGCGCTTCGCGAGGGCGGCCATCGTCGCTGACGGATAGCCCGCCTCGGCGAACGCTTCAGCCGAAATATTGAGAATGGTTTCTCGCTGAAGCGAGTGAGCAGATGAGGGGCCGCGGGGCATGAGAGCATTCTAGGGAAACAACGAACAGGACGAGCGCCCGATTGACGGAAAGGCGACGACGCCAACGATTGCCCCAGACCAGATAAAGGTTAGATCAGCTTTTTTTTGAAAGCACCTAATTACGGGGGCTAGACGCGATTTTATTGATTTATCGACTTTACCGTTATTTTGCATCTAGCCCGCGTGTAAGCGCTATTCCAGCATGAAGCTGCTCCTCTTTCGCATCGCTTGCCGCCTGTGGGACTTTGGAATCGTCGACTGCAAACTGACCGCAACAGTCCATTTTTCGCTGGCTTTTGGCCGCAGATATCGACAGGGCGACGGCAAGAACGTCAAATAACGGTCCCTGCTGGAGCCAATTTTCGCTGCGACGCCCAAACTCCGAAAGGCGCTTAGGCAACCACCAGCGCCTTCTCCCAAACCCCCGCTTTCATCACGCCGAGAAAGTTTTTCTCGGGCGCGCCCATCAGCAAAATATCGAGCGTTGGATCACCGTCGACGACGACCAGATCGGCGTGTGCGCCGGGCGCGATAACGCCCAGTTTTCCCTCTTGGTTCAGGAGCTTTGCAGCGATGCTGGTTGCCCCTTGCAAAATCTCCACGGGCGACTGTACGGTCGAGCGGAGTTTCCATTCAATCGACTGTTGACTATGCATCGCGCCCAGCAAATCGGTGCCAAAGGCAATCGGTATTCCCATTGATTTTGCGATGGCGATGGCGCGCGTGCCTGCGTCTTTCACGCGATCGAGCTTGCCAAGCATTTCGTCGCTCCATGCGAGGCGCTTGCCCTCGTCGCCCAGCACCGCGTAGGTCGCGAGCGTCGGAACCAGAAACGCGCCGTTCGCTTTCATCACTTTCGCTGTCGCCTCATCGAGCAAGTTGCCATGCTCGATCGAGCGCACGCCGCAAAGCACGGCGCGGGTGATGGCGCGTGGCGAGTAGGCGTGCGCCATGACGTAGGTGTTGGCGGCGGCGGCCTCTTCGCATGCAGCGGTCAATTCGTCTAGCGAATACTGGGTGCCGTCAATGGGATCGGTCGGACTCGCGACGCCGCCACCCGCCATGATCTTGATCTGGTTGGCACCGTGGCGCAACTGCTCGCGCACCGCGCGGCGCACTTCGGGTACGCCATCGGCGAGCGCCGGGAACAGCCCGACCCCGGCGCAGGTGCAGATAAATTCCTGCACGCCACGCGGACGAATGTCAGCATGACCACCGGTTTGCGACGGCGGCGCGCCTGAGATGAACAGGCGCGGGCCCCGCAAAAAACCGCGCTCGACGGCGAGCTGCACGCCGTAATCCGCGCCCGCCGCGTCACGCACGGTGGTGAAGCCGCGCATCAGCATGGCTTCCAGAATGTGCTTCGCCTGCGCCGTGATCAGCGACGGCGGCTGCATCGAGAGCTGCCAGACATCGTGATGGACGGCCATCACGTGGACATGACAGTCGATCAGGCCGGGCAACACGATCCGGCCCTTGAGGTCGATGCTTTCGGTGAGATCCGTGGAGATTTCACCAATGGTGACCGAAACGATGCGTCCGTCCACCACGACGAGGGTGCCCGAAGGCTGCACCACACCGGTCACGCTGTCGAATACGCGCGCATTGCGCAGGACTTGTCGTGTCATGTCATCCGCCTATTATTTCTGAGTCAACCAAGTATGTGCGGTTCGGCAGGCTCCCTCTGCCTCGGGGAGCGGGTGGGGGTGAGGGACTTGACACACGTTTCAAGCATCGCGATGCAAGCACCCTCACCCCCCACCCTCTCCCCAAAGAGAGGGAGCCATACCGGTTGCGAAAGGACCTATTTAGTTGACTTGTTAATCATCGTCTAAATGTGTCGCCACGCAGCATAAATCGAAACTGACTTCCTGATTCGCAAAAAAATCTCTTACGTCAAAGGCAGCAAAAAGATAAAAAGACGTAAACACTCAAGAAACTATGCCAAAAGTCAGTCAAGATTTGTTTGATCGCGCAGCCAATGGCGATACCGACGCCATGGGTTCGCTCTACGCAGAACTGTATCCCGAAATCAAGCGGGTGGCGCGCGCGCGTCTCGCTCAGGTCGGTGGCGTCACCGGGCTCAACGCGACCGCGCTGGTGCACGAAGGTTTCATGCGGATGGCCGAGCGCGAAGGCTTGCAAGGCAACACGCGGGTGCAGTTCTTCGCCTATGTTGGCAAAGTGCTGCGCTCCATCGTGATCGATTTTGTGCGCGCGCGTGACGCCGAGAAGCGTGGCGGTGGGGCGACGCTGTTGACGATGTCGCACGCTGACGGCACCGCAGATGCGTGGCTGCCAGTCGTCGACGTCATTGCACTCGATCGTGCGTTGGAGCGGCTTAAAGTCGTTGATGAGGGTATGTATCACACCGCCGAGCTACATTTTTTTTGCGGCATGACCATCGAGGAGACGGCCACCGCGCGAGACATCTCCACCCGCACCGTTAATCGCGAGATTACCAAGGCACGGGCGTTGCTGGCCGAGTGGCTGGACGTGTCGCCCGCTTGAGGACCCCTCTAAAAATTCATTGCTCGGGCGCAGTGCGTTGTCAAGTTGGGCAGGTGAGGGTGCTCGCGTTTTTGCCAATAGCGCTCATGTACCAGGGCGGTCATGAAGGTTGCCGCGCGCCTACCACCGCATCCCGATAAAGTGAATTTCTAGAGGTTTCCTTGAAACATCAGATTGCGCCGATAGCGCTGACTGACGCACAATTTCGTTCAATCTCGTCTGTCTCAGGGCGATGACTCCCGCCGATCCGCCCAGCGCACCTCAAGCACCAACACCCGACGATTCAGCCTTCGACGCGACGTTCTGGAAAGCGGTCAATGCGGCGTTCGATGAGGCGCTGGAGAGCGACGAAATCGCTCGCCCCGCCTTCGTCAAATCATTGCATGAGCGCGATCCTCGTGTCGCGCAGGAGGTACGTAAACTGCTCGGTCGTGCGCACGCACAAACGATGGCCACCAACGTCGTACGCCACACCGCCACCCCGGCCGGCATCAGGCCCACCGTCGGCCTCACCACGCAGCTCGCGCCGGTTCTGGGCGAGAGCGGGGAGCATGGCTTCGATCAGCTCTTGCAGCGCGCACTGCGGGCCGAACGATCACGGGTGAAGGATCGGCGGCATGTGGGCGAGCTGTGCGGTGCCTGGCGGCTAGAAGAAGTCATCGGTGTCGGTGGCATGGGCGAGGTCTGGCTCGCGACGCGCGCCGATGGGCTCTATCAGGCAAAAGCGGCGGTCAAATTTTTGCGCAACGACGGCGATACCGAGCGCTTCGAGGCGCGTTTTGCGCAGGAGCGTGCGCTGTTGGCGCGGCTCAATCACCCCGGCATTGCGCGGCTCATCGATGCCGGACGCTTGTTCGGGCAGCCGTTTCTGGTGCTCGAATATGTGGACGGTCAACCGCTCTTGAATTACGTCGCCGAACACGCGAGCACCGTAGAAGCGCGCATTGAATTGATTCGCGAAATAGGTGAAGCGGTGTCGTACGCCCATTCGCAACTCGTTGTTCACCGCGATCTGAAGCCGTCAAACATTCTGGTCACGCCCGGCGGGCATGCCAAGCTCTTGGACTTCGGTGTCGCCGGTTTGCTCGATGATACCGAGCACGACGAGGCGACTACCTCGGAGGCAACCAAATTTGGCGGTCGCGGGCTGACCGTCGAATACGCAGCGCCGGAGCAGATCAGCGGCGAGGCCACGGGTGTAGCGAGCGACATTTATTCGCTGGGCAGCCTGGCCTATCACCTGCTCTCGGGTCGGCGCGCGCATCTGCCCGAAAAATCGGGCCGCGCCGCGCTCGAATATGCGGTGCTGCACATCACGCCTGATCGCCTGTCGTATGCCGCCACGCATCATGATCACGCCACCGTCAAGGACAACATTCCCGCGCCAAGCAACGTCGTGCGACTCGAAGGCGACGTCGATGCCATCATCAGTCGCGCCCTTCGCATCGACCCAGCGGATCGATATCGAACGATGGAGGCGTTCGTCGCCGACCTCACGCGCTGGATGGCGCACCGACCCATTTCCGCGCGGCGCGAGGATCGCAGCTATCGTACCCGGCTCTGGCTGCGACGAAACTGGTTGCCGGTGAGTCTCACCGCGTCATTGTTTGTTGCGCTGGTTGCCGGACTTGCGTTCTCGTTGTGGCAATACGAACGGGCGCGCACCGAAGCCAGACGCGCCGTCAAGACCGCTGATTATCTAGTGGCGCTTTTGCGCAGCGCCGACCCGGATATTCATGGCGGTCAGTGGCCGACCGTGCTCACGTTGATCGAACAGGCACAGAAGGATCTGACGAGCAAGTTTGCCGATGACCCCAGCGTCGAGCAGCAGGTCGGCGTGCATGTGGCCACCACCCTGCGGCGTTTGTCGCGATTCACAGAGGCGCTGCCCGTCGCCCGGCGCTCGGTTTTGCTGAGTGAAAAACTCTACGGTGATCAGGCTGAATCAACGCGTCGCGCGAGGTTTTTGCTCGCCGACATCTTGTACTGGGTCGATGAAACCGCCGCTGCGCTGCCGCTCGTTGAGCAAGCCATTGGCAAAGCACCGCCACCGTCGATGCAAACCTGGTGGCGCGAGGCGATTTTGTTGCGCGCGAACATGCTCGCGGAGCTGCGGCGCTTCAGCGAGAGCAATGATGAGTTCGACAAGTATCTGACGCTCGTCCGGGGTGAGCCGCTGGAGCGGTGGCTCACGGCCGAGGCGGAGGTTGACCGCGCGCTGATGTTCAGTCGTGAGGGTCGACGCGCCGAGGCGCTGGCGCTGCATCGCAAGTTGCGCCCGATTCTGGAAAATCCGCCAGTACACGCCAAACGTGTTGCGCTGAACGCACTCACCAATGGGGCCGCTGAGCAGGTGCAGGCGGGCGACCCCAGCGGTGTCGAACCGCTGCTGCGCGAGGCCATCAAGCAATGGGACGGATTAGCGGGACGGTTTAACGCGAATAGCCTGGACGCCCTGCGCGACCTCGGCTTTTTTTACAACCGGTTCGGACAGCCGGAAGCTGCGCTGGCCACCTACGAAGATCGCCTTGTGCGCTTGCAGAGCGCGCCGACGCCAGACGTGGCCGCAGTTTTGTTCAACGAACTGGACTTTCTCGAAGTTCGCACACGATATCTGATGCTCACCCAAGCCGAAACGCTTACGGAAGCCACACGCCTGTCGACGTTACTCGCGACGATGGATACGGCGTCTATTTCCGCTGAGCAAATGCGACGGTTTCGGCAGCGGATTGCGTTCGTCGAATTAACCTACGGCAAGATCAATGGCGCAGCCAGCGAAATCGTCGCCGAGTTGCCTCCCTCCACGGACTGGAGCCAAATCGGGCGAACCGAGACTGCGCGACGGTTTACGTTGCAATCGATGCTGCAAAGTGCCCGCAAGGACAACGCCAACGCCTGTCAATCAGCGCTCGCCGCAGTCACGGTCTGGGGTGTCGAAAATCGTGGCTACGTGCAGGCCGCCTTCAAACTGCACGCTGCGCTGACGTGCACCCTCGCGGGGCAAACGAGTTCCGGCGCATTGACCAAAGAGGCCATAGAAGCCATCCCGAACGAGGTTCCCGAGAATCAGCGACTGCGGCAGGTGGGCCTGTATGTCGCGCAACTGCAACTCGCCCGCGACAAGGGTGCCGTTGACGCGGCGCTCGCCACCTTTCTCGCGAAAGTCACGCCGAAAGCCATTGACGGGATTGCACCTTCATTAACAGGGCTGGTTTTTTAGAGGTGCCCATTAGTTTTTTTGTCGGTGAATGTCATTTTTCGCATACCGTTTGCGTCTATATCAATGATCCCGCGTTCAACTCAGACTGACACGGGTTTGATGCAGCGCTTGCTCCCCCGAGTCGCTGCGTCGCTGAGGTGCTGCGGTTCGTCGCTTCTGGCGATGATTCGCGCTATCGGCAAACGCCTTCACGCCCCGCGTGACTGGCGCGTGCGAGCGTAGTCCTCCCTACGCTGGCGCAAAATCTCAGGCCCGCCTTTTTTCGGCGGGCTTTTTTTGCCTTTCTGCTTAACAACTTTTTCCGGAAATGACTGTTGTATGGGGGCTGGTTGACATTTATCGCTTAAACCGACTATGGCCTGATTTAACGTTTAGCCCCAGTGAAATGGTGCGTTCAGAAGAAAGTTTATCAATATTTATCTGCGTTACGTGACATCAAATTGCTCATAATATGAATTTATTGACGTTAAATACCGATAACTTGCATTTTGTTTGTATTGGCGCAATTTTCTTGCTTGACGTAAAATCGCTGCATTGCAACAAGGAATCATTATGCCCGCCACACCTCCCATGCTCAGCCGTCAGGTCGACGACGTCCGCATCAAGGACATTTTTGAGCTCGCCCCGCCCTCGCATTTGCTGCGCGAATTCAGGCCCAACGAAGCGGTCGAGCAGCTGGTATTCGACACGCGGCGCGACATTCACAAGGTGCTGCACGGAGCGGATGATCGTCTCGTCGTCATCGTCGGCCCCTGCTCGATGCATGACAAGAAGGCCGCGCTGGAATACGCAAAAAAGCTCAAGGTTGTGCGCGACGAGCTGGCGCACGATCTCATCGTCGTCATGCGTGTCTACTTCGAAAAGCCACGCACGACGGTCGGCTGGAAGGGCCTCATCAACGACCCCTTCCTCGATGGCAGTTTCAAGATCAACGACGGGCTGCGCCTCGCGCGCGAACTGCTGCTTGACATCAACGAGCTGGGTGTGCCGGCCGCCACCGAGTTCCTCGACACCCTGACGCCACAGTATTACGCCGACCTCATCTCATGGGGCGCGATTGGCGCGCGCACGACTGAGAGCCAGGTGCATCGCCAACTCGCCTCGGGCATGAGCTGTCCGATGGGATTTAAAAACGGCACTGACGGCAATATAAAGATCGCCGTTGACGCGATCAAGGCCGCCGCCGCACCGCACTTTTTCCTCTCGGTCACCAAGGGTGGCCACAGCGCCATCATCTCGACTAACGGCAACGAGGATTGCCATGTCATCCTGCGCGGTGGCAAAGCGCCGAATTACGACGCGGCCAGCGTCGAAGGCTCCGGCGGCGAGCTCGCCAAAGCTGGTTTGCCGCAGCGCATCATGGTTGATTTCTCGCATGCCAATTCGAGCAAACAGCACGACAAGCAGATCGAAGTTTCTGCCGATGTCGGTCGCCAAATGGCCGCAGGCGACGAGCGAATTTTCGGTGTCATGATTGAATCGCATTTGAACGCTGGACGTCAGGATTTGACGCCGGGCAAAGAGTTGGCTTATGGCGTGTCAATCACTGATGCATGCATTGATTGGACAGCGACGGAAGGCGTTTTGCGCCAGCTAGCGGCCGACGTTCAGAAGCGGCGTCTCGCGCAGCCCGAGTAGCCGCAATACCGGCCACTGAACAGTAGGCGCGACCCCGGTCGCGCTTGTTCACCGGGGAGCGCGACTGGAGTCGCGCCCCGACAAACCGACAAGCTCGCGCTTAAGGGCACCTCTAATAATTCGTTTTTGGGGATGCCGTGCTAGAAGCCCGGCGCGCAGCAACCAGAGCGTACGCACTGGTACGTGAGCTCATTTGCCAAAAGCGCGAGCACCGCGCGACCACGCAATGCGCCCCACAAATGAATTATTAGAGGTGCCCTAATTACTGAGTCATCCAAATATGACCGGTTCGGCAGACGCCCTCTCCCTGGGGGAGAGGGTTGGCGTGAGGGACTTGGCGCACGTTTCAAGCATCGCGATGCAAGCACCCTCACCCCCCGCCCTCTCCCCCAGAGAGAGGGAGCCATACCGGTTGCGATAGGACATATTGAGTTGACTTGTTAATAAGTGACCGCCATGGCGCATCGCCCGGATGCTTGCGTCCGGGTTCCGCAACACAACGAAGTCAAATATTTGATCCCTGCGGAGTGGGCGCATGGGAACCCGGATGCGAGCATCCATTGGGCTACGTTTTGCGTCCTGACAACGCCGCGAACACGCCGAGCCCGATAAACGAGCATCCGGCGATGGTGCGCCCGGTGTGACCCGCGCCGCGATGCTTCGCGAGCCACGGTGCGATGCCGCCCGCCGCGATGGCATACATTGCGTCGCTGGTTGACGCGATCAGCACGAACAGCGCGCCGAGAATCATCGCTTGCGCCATCGCCGCGCTGCCTGTGCCGTGCTCCGTCATGAATTGCGGCAGGAATGCTGAGAAGAAAATGATCGTTTTGGGATTGAATAAGGCGACGATGAAACCATCTCGAAACACTGGCCATACCGGTGCGCGTTGCTCTGGTATACCTCGCAACGCTTGGTCAACCGCTGCCCCTGCTTGCTCATCAACGCTCGCGCGCAACGTTTTGATGCCCAGATAAATCAGATAGGCCGCCCCTACATATTTAAAGATCGAATAAACGAGCGCGGAGGTCGAAAACAAGGCCGCAAGTCCGAACGATGTCGCAAACGCATTCACCAGCGTTCCGAACGAAGCGCCCGCCACGGAAACGAGGCCAGAACGGCGACCCTGTGTCAGGCTTCGCGCCACCACGTACAGAACGACCGGACCCGGAATAATGGCCAGCAGCAGGCTCGCGCCAAAGAAAACACTGAGAACCGACCATGGAGGAATGAGGCTTGCATCCATAGGGCACCTCTAATAATTCATTTGTGGGGCGCATTGCGTTGTCAAAAAGTGACCAATGAGGGTGCTCGCAATCCTCACGTACCAGAGCGTACGCTACCGTTGCTGCGCTCCGGGCTCCTAACACTGCATCCCCAAAAATGAATTATTAGAGATGCCCTAAAGATGTCGCGGGCAAAAGGCGCAGAATGGTAAAAACTGTTCA
>JAYVPF010000232.1:0-4637 GCA_043757535.1 Burkholderiales bacterium | reverse complement strand
GCCCTCGGGCAGCCTCGCAACTGTACGCGCCATACGTGGGTTGCCCGTCTCGAAAGATCACAGAATAACTCAATTCGATACTTAAGTGACGTGTATTGAGGCTAGTCCGGACAAATCTTTCGTGTGCTGAGCTTCAGCGAGGGACTACTCGGCTTCGCGTGACGCGCGAGCGATTGCGTCTCTTAGAGTGTGCTCGCGCTCGGTCGTGTCTACGGTTTCCGCTTTGCGCTTGATGTCGGTCTGATTTCCGCTGGCGCTGTACAGTCGCCGTGCGGTAAACAAATTGGAAGTTGTGAGCCCGTTGTAATTCCAAAAGCCATCCATCAAGTTGCCATACCACTTGATCCGGGCAGTCCTGTCGACGGCTCCTGACGAGAGCAGGTGCACGCACAACACTGCACCCGCCGCTGCGCCGCTAACCTGATACTCGCACGCAGTCGTCATCGGGGAATCAACAACGAGACCCGTGCCTGTCGGACTGCCTGCGACGGTTCTATCGAACAGGATTGCGTCACTAAAAACAGACGCGGCGGTAATCGGTATGTAGTTGAATACCCAGAGCCCCAACAGGCCGGACGGCGCGGCTGGCCATGCGATAGCGCCCTTGACGATAGCTTTGCGTGCCTCGCCGGGCAGCGTGACGAATCCCGATATCGAGTTGGTGAATTCAAAAACCGCAACTCCGGGCGTAGATAGCAGTCTGCCGCTAGTAGGGGCACAACCGAGACAGGTGCCTCCCTGCGGTTCACTTAAAGTAACGGCAGCTTTATTGGTCGAATCCAGTGCCGCGCCGCCAACATAAAACGTTGGAGCGCCCGCCCGGTTGTAGGCATACATGGTCACCACTAAAAGGTTGTCCGACATTTCCAGATTGACGGCCCGACCAACGGCTAAATTTATTTCGTCAACGATGCCCCATAGCCCGTCTACCGGCTGCACGGTGTACGCCGAACCGGTGCCGAGAAAACAAAAAAATACGGACGCTAGCAACACTTTTACAGCGTTCATTGGATGCCTTCATTGCCTGACTCTGGCGTTGTTTGATGCGTTTTGCGGGCGGGATGGGCCACGCAGTAGCCATTATTTTCGACCGCTTTCGCGAAAGCAAGTTCACCGAGACGGTACGGCCACCGAGCCTCACCAACGCGGCCAACCGGAAATAACACACACAAAAAACACCGCAATCCAATGCAGCGTTGCCTTGCCAGTGGCAGCGTTTTTCGCCATCGCAACCTATTAAAGTGGCGAACTCGTAGAACACGGACGCAACGTAACCCCGCGCAAAATAAATCTGCGTGGTTCACTCGTAACTCATTGATTTGATTGGAGGCGGGTAGCGGAATCGAACCGCTCTAAACGGATTGCAATCCGTATAATTGTGTTTAACATCAATGGCTTACGGAAGTAACCACCCCGATATACCGCTCAGAGCAAGTATTTTCGTAGCGGTTGCGCAGTACCGTTATCCCACAACCTATCCGCTAAGTGTGAGGCTTTAGGGGGCTGCTTTCGACATCAGGTTCGTCGCAATGCCGCTAGTGACGGCACTGTGAAGCTGGGGGGGGCGTGTTTGGGATGCCATCGACACGATGAGCGCGAGTAGCAAAACGAGATGTTTCATGGCGATGCATTTTTTCGAACGACCCTCTGAAAGCGGAGTGCCATCCCGATCGTGCCATCGCTAGGCGATACGCTACTGCGACATTGGAAACACTCGCTGCTGCTGCGATGGGCAAGACGAAGTTTTGTAGTGCTGGTGCAATCAACGAGCGCGGTGCTCAATCGCAGGCGCGGGCGTCCCGTCATCGTCCCGCTGTCTTTTCCGGACGAATCGTCGGTGGTGTCCAAACTGGCATGGCGCGAAGCATGAACTGATCGAACAATGGCACCGTGAAAGCATTGTCGCCATGGGCCGGACTGTAGATCATGCCCTTTTTGATAATGCCTGATCGAAGCGGTGCCAATGATGTCATCGAGCGACCGAATTTATCGGCAATATCACCGGTCCGGTGCGGACCCGCACCCAGATCAGCCATGGCACGAAGGTAGTCCTTCTCTCTCGGCGTTAACCGATCAAACCGAACACGAAAAAAGCTTTGGTCAAGCAATGCAAGAACCGTATTCGTAGCCTGCTCAATAACGTTTACGCTTATCGGGCAGGACGTCGCGGCATTCCACGCGGCATATGCCCAAGCCTGCAAAAAGAAAGGATAGCCTTGTGTCAAGTTGAACAATGTTCTCATCGCTGGATCGGTGAGTTCGCAGTGGGCCGACTTCAGTGGACCCTGAATCGCCTCAATCGCCTCCGTCTCGGTCAGCGCGCCCACCGGCGGATAAAGAAACAATCGTTCTGCGTAAGACCGAGCGCGTCCTGCAATACCAACGAGTTGCGGAAGACCTGCCCCGACTAATACGATCGGCAGTTGCTTCTGCCCTACACGGTGCAGCGCCATGATGAGAGCCGCCAAATCGGTCTCGCTGAGGTACTGCATTTCATCGACGAGCATTACCACTACCGTCTTCTTCTCTTTGGCGGCCTCTCCGATGGCGAGCAGCAGCGCAGTGAGATCAGTCTCAAGGTCACCGCTATCAGCCAGCCCGGGTTCCGGGGCGATTGAGACTTCGAAATCGCCGACGGAGATCTTAAATTTGCCGACAAAATTTCTCAGTGCTTGAAGCGCGCGCCGCGCGTGCGTTGCCGCGTTTGCCCCAAGGCTCATTCGTAGCAACAATCTGCGGAGCTCTGGTGCAATAAGTTCGGCGATGCCTCTACCCTCAGGCGCTTCGATTTGCACGATTTGTAATCCGGCAGCTTCTGCGTTGTTGCCGATCTTACTGAGCAGCACGGTCTTGCCGACGCCCCGGAGCCCGACCAGCATCAGCGACTGAAACGAGCGACCAGCGAGCGCTCGCTGAAAAATTACGTCGGCGTCTTGAAGGATCGCCGAGCGTCCTGCTAGTTCTGGGGGCGGTGTGCCTGCACCAGGGGAGAACGGGTTGAGTGCTGGATTCATCGTTCAAGTATACATTTCTTATCGCAGTTATCAATAAATAAGATAACTAATGTAACTAGGCTATAAACTGCAGATAAGGCGAAGTGTGGAGCCAGTAACTGTCCACGCCGACTGAATTTTGACCACGGTGCCGACACTTCGTTGACGATACACCGCTCGTCTGGATACAACGTGCGGAGCTTTCGCAAAGATATCGATCTGATCAGTTTTCAGTCGGCACTCTGGTCAAAAGTCGATCAGCCTCAACACTGTAGCCTCAAACGCTCCGTTGAAACGGGGGAGATCCAACTTCGCGTTTCTGATTTTTCCTCGCTTTTGCTTCAAACGCGTTGGGTGCCAACATGCCGATTGAGCCATGCCGTCTTCGTGGGTTGTACCAGCCTTCGATGTAGCTGAAGAGCTCGGTACGCGCCGCCGATTTCGATGGCAACACGGTGCGCTTCAATAATTCGCATTCGAGGCTCGCAAAGAAGCTCTCTGCCATCGCGTTGTCATAGGCGTCACCCACGCTGCCCATCGACGGACGCACGCCCATTTCAATGCAGCGTTTGCCGAATGCAAGGCTCGTGTACTGACTGCCTTGATCGCTATGGTGGATAAGTCCGGTGCCGCCGTTGGGTACCCGCATCGACAACGCCATGTTGAGCGCGCTGATGACCAGCGCGGCCTCCATCGTCTCGCCGATGGCCCAGCCCACAATGCGCCGACTCCACACATCCAACACCACCGCCAGATAGATGAATCCGGCCCACGTCGGAACATAGGTCATGTCGGCCACCCAGAGCTGATTGGGCGCGTCAGCCACAAAGGCGCGCTCGACTAGATCAGGGGCTGGGCGGGCTTTCTTGTTACGCTCGGTCGTTACGGTGTAACCGCGACGTTTGCAGACGCCATGGAGCCCTCTGGCGCGCATCAAACGCGCTACCCGATGCTTGCCTACTCCGGCGAACTTTGCGTTGTGCTCCGGCACGCTCTCATCGCGCAGTTCTGCGCGAATCTTCGGTTCGCCGTAGATAGCAAGGCTCGCCTCGTGAATCTGCTCGATTGCCTCACCGAGAAGCTCGTTGTCAACCGCTCGTGTAGACGGCTCACGATCGCGCCAGTCGTAGTAACCACTGGCAGAAACATCAAGCAGCTTTGCCAGCGTTCGGATGGGGTAGGCGCGGCCTTGTGCGTCGGCCTGATTTGCGACGCTCATGAGCGTGAAGACGGCGTGGATGTGTGCACGCTCGCTCCGGCAAACCAGGCCGTAGCCTTTGCCAAAATATCGCGTTCGGTTTGCAGCCTCTTGTTGTCCTTGCGAAGCCGAAACAGCTCGTCGCGCTCTTCAGCCGACAACGCCATCGCCACATGAACCTGATGCGCCTGACGATGCACTTTCTTTACCGCCCTGCCTGCATCGGGCAGCGATCTGAGCGTGCCCGCCTTCTTTACCCACGCATGCACTGAGGCCTCGGAACAGCCAAATTCTTTGGCTAACTCCCCAGGCCCACGACCGCTCGCATACAGCTCAACAATCTGTTGCCTGAACTCCGGCGCGTACGTCGGTTGTGTCTTTCCATTCATCTCGGACTCCTTGACTTCTAATCATAGAAAAGTGTCCGTCAAATCGGGGGAAGATCA
>JAYVPF010000231.1:0-17626 GCA_043757535.1 Burkholderiales bacterium | reverse complement strand
GCGTTGCCATCGAATTCAGCGAACCACCGCCGGAATTCAGCTAGCTCCATAGGGGGTAGCGACTCCACAGCATTCTCAATTGACTTCACGTTTCCCATGTTTCTGCTCCTTTTCCGCCGCAATTCCAGAAGTATGCAGCAAGTCGGCGACCGCCCGCCTTCTTGTCGGTTAACGTTCGAGCTAAGCGGGCGACGACGGCAGGCCACCAAGCCCGGGCTGGTGAAAATGGACGAGTACCACCAGCCCGGGCTTGGTGGCCTGCCGTTGGCGCTCCGCTTGAGCGAGGGGTTAGGCCTCACTCAAACTCAAGTCCGATTTGGTTCTTGCGGGACGAAGATCATCTTAAGGGCGGGTGCGAAGGTAGTCGACTTTCCGATCGACGACCCAAGGCCCTTCGCCCTCGGCCGTTTCGTGAACAGAGCTAACTCGACCTTCCACGGTTTCCTCGAGCGTTTCACGCGTGCGAACTCTTTCGGCGCCCGTGCCACGCTCTGTCGTGTAAATCCAGCCCTTGGCAAGGCGCTGGACTCTTTCCTTGACGACAGCTCCGTTCGCAGAAAACCCGTGAAACTGGTAATCACCGGTCGGTGGGTCGTAGCTGTAGACACCCAGTGTCTCTCGTGGTCCATTGGGGGTTTGCCCGCGCGCCCTGCAGATCATGTGACGCCGACCCTCGGGGAGCCACGAGCATGTCTCTTGAAAGCCCTGTTCGGGCTTCCCGTCCAGATAAGTCCAGGTTCCCTCGTAGAAGGCGAGCGCTTCATGGGGTTCCGAACGCACCGGAGCCAAACCCGCAGGCTGCGAGACGGCGCAGCCGCCAACTAAAGAGAGCCAAGCAGCCAGCATGACGCGGCGGATGCCGGTGGTTATATCCGCGGGTATGGCGAGCAACTGGGGGTGGTCAGGGGATCGCATTTGTGAGGCCTAACGTGTTTTAACGAACGCTCGCAAGTATAACTTTTTAATAGTGCGTTTCGCGAATTGCTGGACTAATGTATTGCACAATTCTGATTAGTGTTTCCGGTTGATATACTGTATCGATGAACAGTTAAACTGACGAGCGTCAAAAAGCTGCTAAACCGCGCCTGCTGACACAGGTTCGTAAGCGGATTCGCTTTCATCAATTTGCGCTCTCTGCTGAGAAAGTCTAGATAAAGCAAAACTCGTTCTGTAAAAGTTTGGTTTAAAGGTTCGCGGGTAGCGCAGTTGCAACGTTCATAGACCGAAAGATTTTTGCCGATTGCCACGCCTCGTCCTGCTCACCGAGCAGGGCTGAAACCAGGCGCAAGCAGCTCTCAGGATTGGGGAAGAAGCAGGCCACGCGGGTGCGTCGTTTAACCTCTTTGTTCAACCGCTCAAGGCCGTTGGTGGTGCGCATGCGTACCCGGTGGGGCTCAGGTAGCCCGAAGCTCGCAAAGCCCGCTGGAAGGTTTGTCTCAGCCCACGCGGCGAGCGCTGGACTATGGGCGTGTCACGACAGGACTGCGGCGTTTAACAGACGAGTGGCCTCATCGCGACTAGGCGCATTGAAACAGGCTCGGATGGTGCGAGCCACGCCCTCACGCTCATCCATGCGAGGCACGTACTTTTGCGCGTTTTGTTGCAGATGAAACTGCGCTGTTGCGTGAAATTCGGCTGCCAAGGCACGGCAGGGAACACGGCGCGTCTGGCCGCGCGCGGTCCAGCATGATCGTCGCTCACGATGTAGTTCACGCCCGACAGGCCGCGCTTGTTAAGGCTGTCTAGGAAATCGCGGCAATGCACTTCAGCCTCGGAGAGCGCCACACTAACCCGGAGCACGCGTCGGTGGCCCGTCTCAGTTACCCCCAGGGCCACCAGCACAGCACAATCAATCACCTGCCCGCCATAGCGCACACGCTCATAGCGAGCGTCGAGAATCACGTAGGGTGTGGCGCCGAGCGGACGGTTTCGCCACGCAGCTAACCCCTCATCGAGCGACGCGTTGCAGCGGCTGACCTGCGTGGAGCTGATCGATATCTCGGGGCCGACGAGTTTTTGTAGCATCATGATCATTTTGCGCGTTGAAATGCCTTGCACGTACATCTCAGCGAGGGCTAAATTCATGGCGCGTTCGCTATTGACAGCTTAGCCAGCTCTGACAGCCGCGCTCTAGGGCGCTCGGGTAGACGCCGCTCTCACGGACCTGCGGCACTGAGAAATTGAGCTTACCCAAGCGCGTCAACATGGTCTTGTTTTTGAAGCCATTGGCGTGCGCTGCGACTCGATTGATTCACCGTTGCGATTCAGTTGTTCTGTGGCGTTTTTGACAACCTTGAAACACAACAGCTTTTTCCTGCAAGC
This sequence comes from Burkholderiales bacterium, assembly GCA_043757535.1. Taxonomy (GTDB): domain Bacteria; phylum Pseudomonadota; class Gammaproteobacteria; order Burkholderiales; family Casimicrobiaceae; genus Casimicrobium. The sequence continues at coordinate 15,304 of JAYVPF010000231.1, read as the reverse complement.
GCCTGTATACAGGGCGTCGCTCGGATTTCGGTAATTTATCGACGTTTGGTGAAACGGGCCCGCAGCCCCCATAAAACGGTCGCCCCAGCAAAAAGCTGCTTGCTCCTAGACTTGTTGTGCAATCCGAATCGGTATGACGGTTGGCGCTTCGCGGTCGTCTGATCGTTTCTGACGCACTTGTTCTGGGGCACCCTCGTTGAGGCGTACCGACGATCCGGTCGAGCCTTTGCCGTACGTGCGCTGAACATACGCATCCAGCATCGCCTGAAACTCCTCGGCGATGTGGTCGCCCTTGAGCGTGACGGTTTTTTTGCCGTCCTCATACACTGGCGCGACCGGCAGCTCGCCCGTGCCTGGCAGGCTGATGCCGATGTTGGCCATTTTTGATTCGCCGGGGCCGTTCACTACGCAGCCCATGACGGCCACGCTCATCGCCTCTACGCCGGGATGATGCTCGCGCCACACCGGCATTTGCGCGCGCAGATAGCTCTGCGTTTTTGCCGCGAGTTCCTGAAAAAACGTGCTCGTGGTGCGCCCGCAACCGGGGCAGGCGGTCACCAGCGGCGTGAAACTGCGCAGGCCCATCGTTTGCAGCATTTCCTGCGCGACGATCACCTCTTTGGTACGGTCGCCACCGGGCTCCGGTGTGAGTGAAACGCGGATGGTGTCGCCGATGCCTTGCTGCAACAGAATGCCCATCGCAGCGGTCGAGGCAACGATGCCCTTCGAGCCCATGCCCGCCTCAGTCAAGCCGAGGTGTAGCGGATAGTCGCAACGCGCTGCGAGATCGGTGTAAACCGCGATCAAATCCTGCACGCCGCTGACCTTGCAGGACAGAATAATTTTGTCGCTGGCGAGCCCGACGTCTTCGGCCAATTTTGCTGATTCGAGCGCGGACATGACAAGCGCATCGCGCATCACCTGTTGCGCTGATTTCGGCATCGCCAGCGCGGCGTTTGCGTCCATCAAACGACCGAGCAAATCCTGATCAAGGCTGCCCCAGTTGACACCGATGCGCACCGGTTTGTGCTCGCGACAGGCGATCTCGATCATCTGCGCGAACTGCGTGTCATGCTTGTTGCCACGACCGACGTTGCCCGGATTGATGCGGTACTTCGCCAGCGCCTTGGCGCAATCGGGATAGTCGCGCAGCAGCTTGTGCCCGTTGAAGTGAAAGTCACCGACCAGCGGCACATTGCAATGCAATTTGTCTAGGCCGTCGCGGATGGCGGCCACGGCGGCTGCGGCTTCCGGCGAATTCACCGTGATGCGCACCAGCTCCGAACCCGCATTGGCGAGCGCGAACGCCTGATCAATCGTGCCCTGAATATCGGCGGTGTCGGTATTGGTCATCGACTGCACCACAATAGGGGCGCAGTTGTCAAAAGCGCCACCCATCAACACATGACCGATGCGCACTTGCCGTGTGGGACGCCGGATAATCGTTGAGCTGGTGATCGCCATGGGTAGAACTATTTGGAGCTATTCAATGCGAAAGCGCGCGACATCGTTGCGCGTAATCGGGCTCATGTCGTAGGGCTTGCCGTCGATACTGACCGATACGTTACTGGCATTTCCAACGGTGAACGACAGCGGCAACGTCCCGTTGAATTCTTTGGTTCCCGGCAGCGAAGCTTCTGAATAAATCACGTCACCCTTGCTGCGCACTTCCGTCCACGATTTGCCTCGGAACGTGATGGTGATGCGCTTCTCGCCAGCGTTTGCCGCCGCGACCGAAGGCGATGGTGCCAACGTTGCAGCGGCGGGCACCGCAGACTCAAGGGGCGGTAACAAAATCGTCGTTGCCGCTACTGCGGTTGGATCTTTTGCATCGTAACTTGACCCGGGGGCAATCACGCTGCCTGACGAGGACGAAGTGGGCGGCACCGTAATGACGGTGTCTGGTGCGTTGGACGAGCCAGACACGATGGGCGTTACGGCTGAATTCGGCGCTGTCGCCGGCGTCTTTGTGCTGCTTGATTGTGCCGAAGGTGTGCCGATTTTCAGTACGCTCAGGCCAACCAGTTCACCCCATTGAAAATAGGCGACGCCTGCTGTTAAAACCGCCACCAACAGAAAAGGCACGACCCAACGTGCAGCACTCGTTCGGTTGCGATCATGCTCCATCGTGACCTCGCCGATGGCCTCGGGCGTTGGTTTTAATTCGCCACCGGCATTGGGCTGCGACGGTGAGCGATCAAGGCCCACGATATCGGGATTAAGCCCGACAATGCGGGCATAACTGCGCATAAAGCCGCGCGTGAATGTGCGCTCGGGCAACGAGTTCCAGTCGCCGGTTTCAATCGCTGCGATCTGGCGTGGCGCGAGTTTCAGCTTGCCTGCAATATCGTCTTGAGACAGGCCCGCGCGTACGCGCGCCTCGCGCAGCAAAACGCCGGGTGTAGTGTCAGCCGAAGTCGGAATATTCACCGTCCCTGACGGGGCAGCGTCGTCAGTTGCGTTCAATCGCAACCTCCCTTACGTAGTTGTTCATTCAAAGGTGAATCGGCAAAGCGCGAACGCAGTTGCAGCGTGTAGCTGTCCTCGGTGGCTTTGTCGCTCAGGCGGCGCTCAGCACAGGCCCCGTAAAAATAAAGCTCCGGACTCGTCGGTTGGGCGTTGAGGCCCATGCGCACCTGTCGGCGTACTTCGTCAAAACGTGACGTTTTCAACGCAATCGCTGCAAGGCCCTGATAGCCGCGTGAATTAAGCGGCTGAATCTGAACCAGCCGCGCAAAGTAGCCTTCGGCAGGGCGAATCAGGCTCGCCGCGAGGGCACAACTACCGGCGTTTTCCAATGCGATGTTGGGCGTTACGTAAAGCGGCAGGCGGAGCGCGAGATCGAATTGCTCCAGACCCTCTTTGGCGCGATTCTGACGACACAGAAATGAGCCGAAGTTGTTGCGAATATCGCCTTCGGCTGGCGCTACGGTAACGGCGGTTTTAAATGACGCTTCGGCCTTCACCAAATCGCCAAGATCAGCGTAAACCAGGCCCAAAATGCTGTGAGCGACGCCGTATTTCGCATCGAGTCGCACGGCCTCATTTAACTCTTCCAATGCAACTGCCATTTGTCCGCGCTGAAAATAGTTGGACGCGAGTTCGGTGTGCACCCGGGCACGATATCGCAGTGGATTTTCGGAGCTACTCTGAGTGGTCGTTTGCGCTTCTTCAATGCTCTCCGCTGTTTTGCCAAAACTGCTGCATCCCGCCACGAGCGTCATCAAACCGCACAACGCGGTGAATTTGAGAAGACCATGCGTAGTGTTCAAAGCGTTTCTCCTGAGCCTGATACTGAACTTGTCACGGCAGCCATTATCGCGTTGCGCCGACCGGTCGTGCGGCATGAATCGCGATTACCTTTGCGGTTCGACGGGTACGATCAGTAATCTGACCGGCAAGCTGCCCGCACGCTGCGTCAATGTCATCGCCTCGCGTTTTGCGAATGGTCGTCACAACCCCCGCGTCCGACAGGCGCCGTTGAAAGGCAAGGATGCGTTCGCGCGGTGACTTTTTGAATTCTGAATTCGGGAATGGGTTGAACGGAATCAGGTTCAATTTGCACGACACTTGCCGCGCGATTTTGATCAACGCTTCGGCGTGTTCTGACTGGTCGTTCACGCCATCGAGCATCACATATTCGAACGTAATGAAGTCGCGCGGTGCGAACGCGAGATAACGGTTGCAGGCGGCGAGCAGTTCGGCAATCGGATAGCGCTTGTTGATCGGCACCAGAACATCGCGCAGCGCGTCGGTAGGCGCATGCAGGCTGACAGCCAGCGCTACCGGACAACGCTTTGCCAGCTCATCAATTTGCGGCACCAGACCCGATGTGGAGACGGTGACGCGACGGCGCGACAAACCGTACGCGTTGTCATCGAGCATCAGTTCCAGCGCGGGTACGACCGCCTCGAAGTTCGCCAGCGGCTCGCCCATGCCCATCATCACCACATTGGTGACGGGCTGAACGCCATCCAGCGTGCGGCCCACGATACCGATGTCGGCTTTGAGCACGCGATCTGCAAAGCGAAGCTGGCCAATGATTTCGGCGGTGGAAAGGTTGCGATTGAAGCCCTGTTTTCCGGTCGAGCAGAACGCGCAGTCGAGCGCGCAGCCGGCCTGCGACGAGATGCACAGCGTGCCGCGATCATCTTCGGGGATGAACACAGCGTCGACCGCGCTGCTACCCACATCGAACAGCCACTTGCGCGTACCGTCGCTCGCGGTTTTGTCCGTAATCACCGTGAGATCGCGGATTTCGGAATGGGTAGCCAGCGCGTCGCGCGTGGTTTTGGCGATGTCGGTCATCGCAGAGATTTCAGTGACCTGCGATTGGTGCAGCCACTTGAGCGTTTGCTTCGCGCGCATCTTCACGCTGGACGGTTTTTCGCCAACTTGGGCGAAAAATGCCGCCAGCGCGGGCTGGTTCAGCTCAAGAAGATTTTGTAGATCAGGCACGGAGTGTGAGTCGTCATGCGCGCGAGACGGGGTCAGCGGCGTTTACTTGCCGAACACCTGGCTTGCTGGGAAAAAGTAAGCGATTTCTTGCGCGGCGGTTTCAGGCGCGTCAGAGCCGTGAACGGCGTTAGCGTCGATGGAATCAGCGAAGTCAGCGCGGATCGTACCTGGGGCAGCTTTCTTCGGATCAGTCGCGCCCATCAGGTCACGGTTTTTCACAATCGCGTTTTCGCCTTGCAAAACTTGCAGAACCACCGGGCCGGAGACCATAAAGCCGACCAGATCCTTGAAGAAAGGACGAGCGCTGTGCACGGCGTAGAAGCCTTCGGCTTCGGCTTGCGACAGGTGAGCCATGCGCGAAGCGATAACTTTCAGGCCAGCTGACTCGAAGCGACCGACGATGGCACCGATGGCATTTTTTGCCACTGCGTCAGGTTTGATGATTGAAAAGGTGCGCTCGATAGCCATTGAAATTCTCCAGAAAAATGCGCGTCAAGGGAAGGGGCGATTGCAGCAACCGGAGACGCCGCGATGTGGAAACCGATCCACATCATCGATCAGGGCGTCAAAATCCCAAAAAACGCTTATGAAACAAAGCTCTACATTGTAGCATTGAAAGCTTTGGCGGGCGGCGTTGACAGCGGCATAAATGTTGACGGCGCAAACGATTACGCTTGAGTTGAGTGCGGTTGTGGCAGCTCGAACATCAGGCATCAGCTTTTTTCTGATACGACCGCTGATTGGTGGCTCGGTGCATATTTGGCTCGGAGTCGATATATTGAAAATTCGACCAATAGGCTTGGGAAAATGGTCGTCTCCTGCAAAAGTTGTTAGCTCACAGGAGTCAACGCTCGCACGCAATGGCGCGGCCATCTAAATGGCCTGCCGTCTGGCGGGCAAACGCTAAAAGGTCAATATGATGAATGAAACCGCACTCACCCTCGCCCGCATGCAGTTCGCGGCGAACATCACATTTCACATCCTGTTCCCGACGATCACCATTGCGCTGGGCTGGATCCTGTTTTTCTTCCGCTTGCGCTTCAAGGCGACGCGCGATGAGGCGTGGGAAGAGGCGTATTACTTCTGGACCAAAATCTTCGCGCTGACGTTCGCGTTGGGCGTCGTGTCGGGCATCACGATGAGCTTCCAGTTCGGTACCAACTGGCCCGGCTTTATGGAGAAAGCGGGCAACATCGCAGGGCCGCTCTTGGGCTATGAAGTGCTCACGGCGTTCTTCCTCGAAGCGACTTTCCTCGGTGTCATGCTGTTCGGTCGTGGACGCGTTTCCGAGCGCATGCATCTGACAGCCACCTTCCTCGTTGCCTTCGGCACCACGATGAGCGCCTTCTGGATTTTGTCGCTCAATTCGTGGATGCAGACGCCCGTGGGCTTTGAAATCGTCAACGGCAAGATGTTCGCGACCGACTGGCTGGCGATTTTGTTCAACCCATCTTTCCCGTACCGCTTCACGCACATGCTGCTCGCCTCGGGCCTGACCGCGAGCTTCGTAGTTGCGGGTGTCAGCGCATGGCAAGTGCTTAAGAAAGTGGACAGCAAAGCGACGCACAAAGCGCTGACCACGGCGCTCACCGCCGCCGCTGTGCTGATTCCGATTCAGATTTTTGTCGGCGACATGCATGGTGTGAACACATTGAAATATCAGCCAGCAAAAATCGCTGCGATTGAGGGCATATGGAACACTGAAAAAGGCGCACCGCTCACGCTGTTCGGTTGGCCGGACAAAGCAAGCAAGTCGAATCTCTACGCGATTGAGGTGCCGAAGCTCGCGAGCCTTATCCTGACGCACGATCTCGACGGTGAACTCAAAGGCCTGAATGAATTTGGAGGCAAGCATCCGCCTGTAGCTCCCGTATTCTGGGCGTTTCGCGTGATGGTGGGTATTGGCTCGATAATGTTGCTGGTAAGCTGGACGGGCATGTATTTGCTACGCAAACGCACGGTCGGCACGTTGCCAAAACTCTATTTGCGCGCCCTCGCTTTGATGGTTTTTTCGGGCTGGATCGCGACGGTCGCGGGCTGGTACGTCACTGAAATCGGACGCCAGCCCTACATCGTTTACGGCGTCATCACCGTTGCGGAGACCGCCGCGAAACATGCACCTGCGTTGATTGGACTCACGCTCACGGCATACCTCGCGTTGTACGTTTTTTTGCTGTTCGCATACGTGTTCGTGGTGAAGGGACTGTCGGAGAAGCCAACGCGCGGGCAAGCGCCCAAGCTGCCTGCGGGGCTGCCACACCAAGTTGCTAGCGCAGCGGGCGACTGATATGGACACCATCCTCCCGCTCGTCTTCATGGCCGTCATGGGCCTCGCGATGCTCCTGTACGTCATCCTTGATGGCTACGATCTGGGTGTCGGTATCCTGCTGCATTACGCGCCGGAAGAACACAAGGACATGATGGTCGCGTCCATCGGGCCGTTCTGGGATGCCAATGAAACCTGGCTCGTGCTGGGTGTGGGCATTATGCTGGTTGCGTTTCCGTCGGCCCATGCAGTCGTGTTGTCGGCGCTGTATTTGCCGGTGGCAGTCATGCTGATTGCGCTGATCATTCGCGGCGTTTCGTTCGACTTTCGCACCAAGGCGCACGACAAACACAAATCATTCTGGAACGGCATGTTTACGGGTGGCTCCATGGTCGCTGCGATGTCGCAGGGCTGGATGCTCGGCAGCTACGTCAGCGGCTTTCGCGACGACTGGTGGACGTGGGCCTTCAACGCCGTCATCGCGCTCACTGTGCCTGCCGCCTACGTCGTGCTCGGCGCAGGATGGCTCATCATGAAGGCCGAGGGTGACTTGCAGGCGCGTGCTGTGGTGTGGGCGCGCAAAGCGATCCTGCCGTTCTTGATCGGCATCTCGGCCGTGTCCATTGCTACGCCGTTCATCAGCGAAACCATTTACAACAAATGGTTCAAGCTGCCCGGTTTCTTCGCGTTACTGCCGATCCCGCTGGTCACCGCCGCAGCGTTCGCAGCGCTCTGGCATGTGACCGGAAAAAAATCGATCATCGATGCCGGTTACGGCTGGGTAGCGTTTGCATCCACCGTCCTGGTCTTGATCCTCGCTACGCTCGGCCTCGCCTACTCAATTTATCCGTACGTCGTGATTGATCGACTCAATGTTTGGGAAGCTGCGAGCGCGACCAGTTCACTGGTGATATTGCTGGTGGGAACGCTCATCACGCTACCGGCGATCATCGGTTATACGATATTCGTTTACCGCATTTTTTGGGGTAAGGCGCGGGAGTTGACGTACGGCGAATAGGGCGGGCCCTGGCCGCCCTACATAGCTGAAATTTTCCTTAGATGTCTACCTTCATTTCGAAGCGTCAAACAGCAAATGCGCATGATCCGCAATATGCCGAAAACCGATGCGTTGGTACGCTTTGTTGCTCGCCGGATTGACGGCGTCGGTGAACAGAAAAACGCTGCGCGGTTTGTCGCTTAGCGCGTGCGCGGCTTGCCGCACCTGCAAACTCGCGGCAGCGGTGACCGCTTGCGCATAGCCTCGACCGCGCAATTTGGGCGGCGTGTACACCGGCCCGACACGCGCTGACGAAGCGGGCAATGCATTCGCGCCCGCGAACGAAACCACAACGCCGTCGTCAACCCACAATGACAGTTGCTGATCGTTAATTCGACGCGTGACACGCTCTTCAAGCGGCGTTGGTACTTTGATCATGCCGACCTCACGCTCAAATGCAGCGTGCCAATCCAACAGTAGCGGCAGGTCGTTCATCGTCGCCAACCGCGCGCCGCCAGCAGCGCGCCCAAAGTCAGGATCACCGTGCAGTCGGTACAGCATTAGAACGACAAGAATCTTTGACGGTTGAGCGAAGGATGCACTGAAGATATCAAGCACATCTTGACGTCCAATCACTCCGGCCAAATGCACGCTGGCGTCATACAAATGTGTTGCCAGCGAGGCGACAGCATCACGGGCCATGACCGCCAGAAACAGCGTTTGCGTGTCAACGACCACAGCGCTGCCGATCAGCGCGCCTTGATCATCGAGTACCGCAAAGAAGCGCTCCCCACCACGCGCACCTAATTCAAGGATGCGTTTGATTGAGCTCAACTGATGCGTATTGTTCGCTGGGTCGCGTGAGAGATAGGCCTCAGCGTCGCGCCACAACGTCGGCGCGTCGCCGTATTCCATAACTTTCATTTGCCAAACACTGGCGAAGTGAAATCCGCAGGCAACATCGGTAAATCTGTCACACCGACATCAACGCCGCATTGCGTCAGGAGCGTCGTCACCTGACCACGATGATGCGTCTGGTGATTGAAGAGCTGCATCATCACAATGGTCATCGGCAACGTCAATTCGCCCTTGTTTCCGGACAACCGCTTAAAGGTTAGCGTGCCAGCCATCGCTGCATCGTTCATCGACGCAACGATGCCATCCAGTCGATCATCGGCGCGCTCGCGCTGCGTTCTGAGTTCGTCAAAATCCGAATACAGCTCTTGATCCAGAGACGTGATCGTTGTTGGCGTGCCATCGATACGGTCAAGCCACAATTGATCACCGACCGACAAATGATTGAGCGTCGCGTGAATGCTTTTGAAGAACGCGCCCATGTTGCGCTTCCTCGTGCCATCGGGCAGCGTTGCAGCAGCGGCATAAACAGACTGATTTTGCCAGCGGTTGTAGCGGGCGAAGCGTTTGCAGTAGTCGACGGTAATCATGCCGAAAGTATAGGGTGCCTCACGCCTTCTGCCATTCAAACCGTTGATTAGGCGCGATCAGATTGATCAAAGGCACTAAAGCGCTCGCTGCGAACAGCGCGACGATCAGGCCATGCGGCTTGAACAGCACGAATTGCCACACAAACGCGCACGCTGCCACCGCAATCGCATAGACGATACGTGCGCTGCGTCGTTGCGGTGTGGTCATGGGATCCGAGATCATGAAGAACGCGAACAGCAGCACTGCGCCGTTCCCGATTTGTTGCAGCCACATCGCCGACGCGACCTCCGCGCTGTAGTCGAGCCAGAGTACGCGCGCGGCAAGCAGCGCAGCCCATGCGCTGAGGAACGTCATGCTGATGTCCGAGCGGGCAATGCGCTGCGTGACCAAACCGCCCAGCGCCAAAAACCACAGCGCAGCGAGCGACGCAGAGCCCCATTGTCCCGGTGAAAGCCATGCGCCGGGGATCCATGCCCATGCCGCAAACGCTGCGAGATTGGCGGGGTTCGCGATGTGGCTGCGGCAGGTTTTTGGGCCAGCACGCAGCAGATACTTGGAAGACATCGCGATGCAGGCGAGCAACGGATGCACCCAGAGCGAATCGGCGCGCACGAGGATGCTGATGCCGAAGGCGGAGACAATGGCGCTCAAATACCCGCCCCAGCTTTTGCGATTGGGTAGTTTTAGTCCCCATTGCCATGCCGCTTGGGTGGCGAGCGCTGAGGCGAAGGTGAGTGCGACTTGTTGCCACGTCAGGGCAAAGTCACGCGCTAGTGCGCCGAGCAAGAGGAAGCTTCCGAGGAAGGCGATCTGGAACCAGCGGGCGTCGAGTTTAGAAAACTCATCGCGCGCGATCTTTGCGTACCGAAGGCATCGCATCGGTCGTTGCACGCCTCCAGTGCCGTCATTCTCGAACGCAGTTCGGGAATCCAGTACGGTTGCTGCGGCGAGCGCGTTCTGGATTCCCGCGCCCGTCCCGGTCGCGAGAATGACGCCGGGTTGGCGTGACGCAGCCGCCCTCACCCCAACCCTCTCCCGCACTGCGGGAGAGGGAGCCAGGACATGGGCAATGTCAGCGTTCACGATGCTTTCACTCCGCCAGTAGCCGCTTGATTCACGCCAAACAATTTTTGCCACCACGTTCGTGTGTCGGGCACTTGAACGTCGCCATTGCTCGCAGGTTTCACGTTCGCGGGCGTCGCACCCGCAGTGCCCATTTTGTCGATGTCTGCCATTGACCATCCCGTGAGTTTTGCCAGGGTTTGCTTCTCGTTGGCGAGGCGTGCGGGCAGGTCACGAACGTAGTATTTAGAGGCGAGTTCGAGCGTACGTCGCTTGCTGGCGCTGCATGCATCGGCGCAGTCCGACGCCAGTTCGCTATTTGACTTGCCAGCGTACTTTTTCAGGCCGTCCCAACCTTCCTTCGTGCGCAGTGCGGCCTCGCGCGCCACCTCGGGCACCTTGGTCTTGCACATCGCTTCACAGTCGTTTTTGGCAACCGTTTCGCTGCATGCTGAGACCGATCCAGCGTAGGGATTTTGAATGACGTAGCGCGTTTGCCAATTCTGCCGATCTTTCGTTTGCGTGAGCATCAGATCTTCCGGGAACGTGTTCGCGGTGTAGCGCACATGCAGTCGAGTGAGCATCACGGGTTGTGCGCCGCCGCCCATCGACGGTGGGATGGGGCGCACGGATGGCGCTGGCAATCGTGACGTCCCCGGTAGCGGCTGTGCGCGAGGGCCACCCGTGCCGCCCGTGTCGCCCGTGTCGCCCGCCTGCACATCCTCACCCCCAACCCAGAACACACCAGCCTTGCGCAACTCCGTCTGCGTCAACGGTTCAGCTGCGCACGGATCACACCAGCCCATATCCCAAAAATATTCGGTGAACACAACACGATAGTCTTCGCGCGCGGTCGCGTTGTCGTACAGCGCTTTGTAAAAATCCTTGAATTTCGGCTTTACAAACGGCGGAATATTTTCGTTGGCTGCGAGCTTTGCGGTGCGGTAATTGCTGCTCTCGACACGACCGTTTTTGGTGAGCACATACACGATCAAATCCTGCGCTTTATTCGGCGGCGCGTTCAACATGCCAAGGCGCATCGGCAGCATGAATTTTTCGCTCTCAAACGCAAATTGCAGCGGGCGCAATGTGCTGTAACCGAGGCGCGATTGCTCCTTCAGATTCACCTTTGCGACGAAGAATTTCATGCCCTGATTGATGTAGGGTTTGAGCGCGGCGCTCGCACCTTTCGGAATGGTGTAGCCATTCTCGCGCAGCCAGATTTCGAGGCCATCGGATTGCGTGGCCGACAGGCTCACGATGTCGTATTCCTCCAGCGTGTACTGCGCCTCGACTGTCACGCCGAGCGCTTTGTCGCGGCTCCTCATCACTTCAGCGCGCTGCGCACCTCCGGCCGCCGAGGCCGCATACATTACGCGCGGATACAAGTCCTCCCCCCAGCCCAGACTGAATTGACACGGATCGCCGTCGTGATACTCCGCCAGTCGCGGGCTTGAGTAGGCATCGAGTCGCTCGAACGTCGCCTTCTCGGCCACTCGCACCTGACCCTGCGTGAGCACCGTAGGCGTTGGCACGATCAGCGCGAATTCACGGAGCGGCCCCGAGTAATCATTCAACATCGAGAGTACCGTGCGGTTGCCGTCACGCACCAGCACAACTTGGCTCGCTTCGTTGAACAAACTGGCATCCGCTTTGCCCGCGTAGAAGCCGCAGAATGCGTGCGCAGACATCGGGAGCACGGTGGCGGCTGCCAGTGTCAGGGTCATCGCACGTCGCAGCGTCCTCGGCAAGCGATTTCGACGCGCGGATGAAGAGTCGATAGCGGGGGTGTCGCCAGGGGTAGCGGGGTACATGTTCTCTCCAATGGAAGGGTGAGTCAGTTGTAACGAGCTTAGACGTGAAACGGGGTCAAGCATGCGCCAATTTCTTGCCTTCGCTGCATCAATTACAGCGATGACTGGCGAGTTTGGCGCGCCGCAGCGCATCTGCGTTTGCCAACTCGAGTACTGGAAAGGAGCGAGCAGCTTTTAGCTGAAATAACCACTGCATAGGGGCTATATCGATTTTATTGCAAATGTCGATAAATGAGATTTCGCGAATCTAGCCCCTATGCGATATGGATCTCACGAAAAAGCTATATCCACCACGACTCACGAAGAGCGACGTCTCCGCGACATCGCACTGTCTACACCCGTTTCTGCGTGATGGGTCAGGCCCAAACGACCGGGCCGGGTTTCGAATACCAGCCCGCCACTTGCGACGCGGATGCCGCTACGATGCGGGCGCGTTTGATCTTCATCGTGGGCGTCAGGTAGCCGTTATCGATGTTCCACGGATCGCGCGAGACCACGATCATGCGAATCGTTTCGTAGTCAGGCAGTTCGCTGTTGACCTCGGTCAACAGCGAACCCAGATCGTTCGTCACCCGCTCGCGGACTGCTGGGGCGACAACGGTTGGTCGCAGATTCTCGGCAAGTACCACCACTGCGTACGGCGCTTGTTGGCCGACGCCCGACAGCATTGACATTTCGATCATAGAGTGGGCGTTAATCGTGTTTTCAATCGGCGCTGGAGCGACATATTTGCCTTTGCCGGTCTTGAACCATTCCTTCTTGCGACCCGTGAGTTTCAACATACCTTCTGCGCGCAACTCGCCGAGATCGCCGGTACGAAAAAATCCATCCTCGGTGAAGCCCTCGGCGTCAAGCTCGCACTGTTGGTAATAGCCCGCAAGCTGCCCAGGTGATTTGATCAACACTTCGCCGTCATCGCTAAGGCGAACCTTGACGCCCGGCATCGGCGAGCCAACGTAGCCAGGCGCCCTGAGCGCGATGGAGGAGGTGCACGAATAGGCAAAGTTCGCGGTCATGCCATAACCGTCAACCACATTAAGCCCAAGCTTTCGGTACCAAGCGATAAGCGGCGCCGAGCCGCTGCCGGCATGCTTCACCGAGTCGAGGCCGAGTCCGGTGAGGATTTTGCGGCCAATAAACTAGCGCACAATCGGAATCGAGAGCAACAGATGAAGTTTTTTCTGCGGCATCTTCTGGAATACGCCCTGCTCGAATTTGAGCCACAGCCGAGGCACAGACACGAAGATGGTGGGTCGCGCGCGCTGCAAATCGGTGACGAATGTGTCCAGCGTTTCGGCGAAAAAAATGTGGCCCCTTCCTTCGGAAAGATCGCGACCGTGGTGCCGCCTGCCATCCAGATGGCCAGTTCTGCCATGAAAAAGTGCGCGCAGTTTTTTGCTGAGAATCGCAATCCTCGCGCCAGGTGCGACGCCGAGACTTTTTAAATGCGTCGCCATGCGTCGCGCCTGATCCATCGTTTGTTGCCAGGTGTAATCGGTGACGGAGCCACCGGTCGGCTGCGTCAAACAACGGTGGTTTGGCCGCGTGGACTCGTGTTCGTAGGTGTAGTCGAGAATGCGTTTGCCGGATTCCGGAGGTTCCATTGAGACTCCTGTTTGCCTTGATCGTCTTTGATCGTTATTAGCGCTATTACCTCTGCTCTGCGAAGCGCTGCTGTTTCAGTGTTGCGACCTCTTGAATCAGATCCACGACTAGCGCCGCAACCTCTGCGTTGGCGTCGAACGTACGCTCTATGTTGGCCAGTCGGCGCGCGCGGATCAGTGCGGCGCTGGCGAAGCGCCATTGCGCAGCATTTGCGCGTGAGATCGCCGCAGTCACAGCGCCGTCGGTGCACTCGATGAGGCCGTCTTCAACATGTTGCACGACCCATGTGTATTCGACCGAGCAGGCATTCGCCAGCTCGACAATCGTAAGCGTGGACTCATCGATGAGCACGCCGGAAACGATGCTGTCGTTGTTGAGGCTCATGATCATGCTCCCTTCGCGGTGCTGGCCGCATCACGTGGATTGAACGGCATTTCGCGTGCCATCGTTTCGTATAGGGCTCGCGCAGTCTCGGTGTCCGCCGGAGGCAACACCACGGAGATTTCAAGATACAAATCACCCGGCGTTTCACCGGGAATGCCGCGTCCTTTCAGGCGTAACTTGCGCCCGGCTTGCGAGCCTGGCGGCACCTTTATCTGCACACTGCCTGACGGCGTTGGCATTTCAATCGCGGCACCCAGCGCCGCTTCCCACGGCGCGAGTGGCATGATCGCGGTCACATCGCGACCATCAATACGATAGCGCGCATCTGCTGCGAAACTAATCTCCAGAAACAGGTCGCCCGACGGCCCGCCGCCAAAGCCCGCACTGCCCTGTCCGGCGAGACGAATGTGCTGGCCTTCCTTCAACCCTTTCGGAATGTTCACGTTCAACGTGCGCTCGTCGGCGACCACGTGGCCCGATTCATCCAGCCGTGCGGCGCGCAGGTTGATCGCCCGTGTTGCCCCGGTGTAGGCGTCGGCTAAATCGATCACCACTTTGGCATGATGATCCTCGCCACGCACGTGTTGTGTGCCTGCGCCTCGCGTTCTGCGCCCACCCGCGCGTGTACTGCCGTCGCCTGCGGCATCGCCAAACATGCTGCCGAAAAATTCACTGAAGCGCGCCGCCTCCGCCGCACTCATGGCGTCGCCCGAATACTCGTTCCCGGCGTTCCAGTCAGGAGGGGGCCGGAAGTCTTGCCCCGCGCGATGGCCGCTGCCGAGACTGTCGTACGCCGCGCGTTTTTCCGGATCAGAGAGCACAGCGTTGGCTTCATTGAGCTCGGTCATGCGCGCCGCCGCGTCGGGCTCTTTGCTCACGTCCGGGTGATATTTGCGCGCCAGTTTGCGAAACGCTTTTTTGATATCGTCCGCATCAGCTATCTTGCTAACGCCGAGGATCTGATAGTAGTCCCGAAACTCCATGCCTGAGAAATCCTAAATGTGTGGGTATCGAGGCAACAGCGCCCGCAGGAAGTATGCGCCTATCGCTGCCGTGCCGATTTGAGAAATCTCAGCGAATTTAACCGTCTGGTGGCGATGCCTCAACGTCCGACTCTAATTCAGGCTGCTGTTCCCAACCCGTGTTGCTGGCACGAGGGTTGATTTAGCGTTCGGGCTAGCCCCAATACACGTCATTTAACAATACAAATGACCCTTTGAGCGCTCGTTGATGTATCCGAATCAGCGCGAGCGCTTCGCAGCGGCCAGTTAC
>JAYVPF010000230.1:0-4654 GCA_043757535.1 Burkholderiales bacterium | reverse complement strand
GTTGGTCTTGCCATTCCAGTCTCCTGTGGGGGTACTGGATGGGTATGATCGCAGATAAATTTGTTTATGTAAACGTTTTATTGAAACGAAGTACTAGTGCACAAAACGCTACATTGCCCCGATGCAGAGGTGGTTTCAGCAAAAAGCTACTTCTTCTCGGCTTCCTTCGCGGGCGTGTTCGCCGCTGACTGGAAAAAGCCCGCGCAATCGACGCGATTGAAGACAAAATCTGCACCGCGGCGGGTTGCGCCCTGCTCGAAGCGCAGCGTGGCGAGTATTTCAGTCTCGCTCTTTCGCTCGTAGCGAACTCTGGTGGTGACCTCGTTTTCTTTCACCGAAAACGCCACAAATTTGTCACCCATATTGTCGAGCGTCATGGTCGCCTCGGCACGCCCCGAAGGTCGCACCCAGAATTTGATCGAGTCGCCTTCGTCGTACATGCGCATCGCCTCCGACGAGCTCGTTTTGTCGCCCAGGTAGGTGAGGCCCACGCCCATCGCGCTGCCGCCGCGCGGCGCAAACCACATCTCGTTAATCGTTGCGCCGTCGCGCGACGACGTGCCCTGCCAGCAACCCGCAAGCCAGTTGATCTGGTTGACCGAGCCCTTCGCGACCGTGGTCGGCGCGGGTGGATTTTGCGTGACTTGAGCGGCGACTGTGGTCGTCAAAAACGCAGCTGCCAGCGCGGCAATGAAGGTGCTTGTCCTGCGACTTGTAGTCATCATGGTATTTGTCATTTCACTTTGTCAGCGCAAGAATAAACCGCAACCAGGTCTCACGATCTTCAACCTGCTGCGCGGTGGATTTGCCGGTGCCGTGGCCGGAATCGTAGTCCATTTTGAGCATCACCGGATGGGTTTGCCCGACGTTGGCCTGCGCCATCGCCACGAATTTTTTCGCGTGCAGCGGATCGACGCGCGTATCGTTTTCGCCAGCGATCACAAGCATCGTTGGCATGTTCACACCGACGCGGATGTTGTGATACGGCGAGTAGCGCAAAAGCCACGCGAAATCAGCGGCTTTGTCCGGATCACCGTACTCGGGGATCCAGTAGCGCGCGATGCGGAATTTGTGATAGCGCACCATGTCGAGAAGCGGCACTGAACACACGATGCCCTTGAACAAATCGGGGCGCTGCGTGGCTGCGGCACCGACGAGCAATCCGCCGTTACTGCCGCCAAATGCCACCAGTTGTTTCGAGTTGGTGTAGCCCTCTTTAATCAGCCATTCGGCGCTGGCGTAGAAGTCGTCAAACACGTTCTGCTTGTTGCCGAGCATGCCGCCTTCGTGCCACGCTTCGCCGTACTCATCGCCGCCGCGCAAGCCAGGCTGGGCGACGATCACGCCGCGATTGATGAGCGTGGCAAAGTCACCGAGATATCCCACATTGATGCCGACATTAAAGCCACCGTAACCGTAGATCACAGCTGAGTTATTGCCGTCGAGTTTCGTGCCTTTTTTGTAGCTCAAAAACATCGGTACTTTGACGCCGTCGCGACTCGTCACGTAGACCTGTTTGGTCTCGATGTCGGTGGTGTCGAGCACCGATTCGTCCTGATACAAAAACTGCCACTCGAGTGAGTCGGCGTCGAGCTTGTAGAGCTTGAACGGGGCGGTGAAGGTGCCGAGCGCGGCGTACAGCGTGTTGCTGTCACGGTCGTAGGAGAGGCCGGTGACGCTGCCGAACTCGGGTGCTGGCAATTCGCGCACAAATTTGCCATCGAGATCGAGGATGCGGATGCGCGATAACAGCTCGCGTTTTTCCTTGACGATGATGTTTTTCTTCGTGACAACGAAGGACTCAAGCACGGCATCCTTCTGCTCGGGGAGGATTTCCTTCCAGTCCTTGAATTCAGGTTTCTCGGCGCTCGCTTTGAGCAGGCGACCGTTGGGCGAGTTCGCAGTCGTTCGCGCGTAAATCGTATCGCCAATCATCTGGATGCTGGCGCTGAAACCCTTCTCGTTGAAGATCGTACGTGGCGGCTCAACGCTGCCGGTGCGAGCGATGGACAGCGTGTTTTGCTGCCAGCCTTCCTGAATATCAAACAGCGTGTAGGTCGAGTATTCGAAATCATGGACACTACCGCCGTTTTTGGCATCTGCCCATTTGAGAACAACCGGGGCCTCCTTGACCGGATTTCCGAGCGTCAGTTTTTGCCAGAACAGCGGCAACTGCTTGGTAATCTGCTCCGGCGTGCGCTGTTCGATATAGGCAACACGGTTGTCTGAAGTCCACGAAACACTCTGCACATGCGTCAGTGGCGCGTGAACCTGTGCGCCAGTTTTACTGTCGATGATGTATTGCGTCGGCAGTTCGTCGCCCGCAACTTGAACACCCACAGCAACGATGCTGGCGTCGCGCGAAAAAGCACTCACTGCGAGTGACGACTTGCCCGAAAGATCAAGTTTGACCGGATCGAAGAGCAGTATTTCTTTGCCATCAAGACGCGTGTACAGCTTGGCCTGCGCATCGCCCTTCACCTTTCGAGTGAAGAACTCGCGTCCCTTCTTGTAGGTAGGCGGCGATGTAATCGTGCGGTCGGTGTAGCGCGTCAGTTCGTCACGCAGACCGGGCACTTGAGGCGCATTTCGGGCCAACCACGCGAGCGCGGCGTCGTGCTGCGCGCGGGTCCACTTAACGACTTCCTCGTTCTTGTTGTCCTCAAGCCAGCGGTAGGGATCGGTGATCGTCGTGCCGTGTACGGTGTCGGTGACGGGACGTGCGGGTGTAGCCGATGGGTTGAGTGGCTGCGCATTGAGCGCCAACGGAAATACGGAAGTGGCGAGAGCAGCCAAGAGAAATTTCTTCATGAAGCGTAAGACGATCTAAGCGTTTTGGGCGCGATGGTTGATGAGCATAAATGCCGCGATAACGGCGAGAACGAAAAAGAGCAACGTCCACGCCGGGATCGGCAGGCCTAGGATGAGATCAATTTTGTTGCATTCGACGCTGCCTTTGAGTGCACGCGCAAAAACGTCTAGGAACGGCATTGAGTCGAGCATGTACGTGATGCCCATGCCGCAGCTCGGCAGCGCGTCGGCGGGCATCGACTGAATGTAGAGATGGCGCGCCGCGAGCACCGCACCGCCGCCACCCGCGAGAAGCGCGAGCCCTGCAATCCAACGCGCTCCCGGCTTACCGCGATTCATCACTGCGCCGAGTAAAAAAACGAGCCCCAAGAGCACGACCGCCACCCGCTGAAACCAGCACATTGGACACGGCTCCAGCATCTGCACATATTGCAGATAGAGCGCATAAACAATCAGCCCCGCACAGATCAAAAAGCCCGTGAAGTAGGCGCTGCGGCGGGAGGGAAACAGGTGCATTGGATTCATGGAATCTGTGAATTATGTAGATCGTCGGGCAATTCCGTTGGGTGGCTGCGACGAGCGACGAATCGAGCAGATGAAATACGATTTATTCCGATTTTAAATGGCAATGGCTTTGGGCGGAGAAGGCGGTTTCATCGGGGCTATTGGTTACTTTTACCGATTATCGACTTTGATGCTTTACGGGCTCCATGCCCTGTGAATGCGTCGTTTCTGATGAAAGTTGCTAAGTTTTTTTCAATCCAGAGGCGTTTCAGTGTCGCTGTTGTTCGCGGCGACAGATGTTGGACAGTCCACCCTATCAATCAGTTTCAAGACCGCTGCAACGTCCCTATGGCGTTTGATGGCGTTAGCAATCGCGCAAGTCAACTCACGCGTTATTCTTGCACCTCAACAAGGAGCAACAGGCATGGCAGAACTTGCAAATCTTCACGTTGGAGTGAGCGTCGACGGCCCGATCATCACGCTGTCGCTGAACCGCCCCGACAAGAAAAACGCGTTGACCAACGCCATGTACGGCGTGCTGGCGGACGGCCTGCAACGCGCGCATGACGATCCCGCAATTCGCTGCATCATCATCCAGAGTGTTGGCGAGTGCTTCACGGCGGGCAATGACTTGAGCGACTTTGCGTCGATCTCCGCTGGCGACGGTCCGGCGGTTCGCCACGTCACACGTTTTCTGAACTTACTCGCGGTGGCCGACAAACCGATTGTGGCGGCGGTGCATGGACTGGCGGTGGGAGTGGGCACAACCATGCTTCTGCACTGCGACGCGGTGTGCGTGACCGAACAGGCGCGCCTAATCACCCCTTTCGTCAATCTTGCGCTGGTGCCCGAGGCGGCGTCGAGCCTCTTGTTGCAGGCGCGCATTGGCTATGCCCGCGCCTTCAGCATGATTGCGCTGGCCGAACCGGTGGACGGCAAGACCGCTGTCGAATGGGGGCTCGCGCGCTATCTGGTGGCACCGGACGCGCTGCACGCCAAGGCGCTCGAAATCGCGCAAACGCTCGCCGCAAAACCCATCGGCGCACTACGCGCCAGCAAGCGTTTGATGCGCGACAGCGCGCTCATTGCGCAGACCATGGCGCGCGAAACAGAGGTGTTCGCCGAGCGCTTGAAAAGCCCAGAAGCCGCCGAGGCGTTCCGCGCGTTCGCCGAGAAACGCGCACCGAATTTCGCAAAGTTTTGCTAGGGAAACGCTGATTTATTCAATCGGTTGCTGAGTGGCGGCGAAAGATCAGGTGACATGCAATGATTTCAATGACTTGCATCCGCCCTTGCATGCCACCTGATCCTTCGCCATGCTCAGGATGACATTAATCAG
>JAYVPF010000229.1:0-17673 GCA_043757535.1 Burkholderiales bacterium | reverse complement strand
ACCTTGCCGTACTTCAGTACGGCTGCGGCTGTGCGCCTTGCCTGACGAAAAAATACATCGATTTCATTCGTCATCGTTTTGATGAAACGAACTACTAGCCAAGTCACCCTGGAGACTCGCATGAAATTTCGTCTACCTGCCACTACGCTATTTTCGATGCTGTTGATCGGCAGCGTATCGGCCACCGATATCCGTTGGTCGTCTACCGATACGTTTGAACATACCGCGACCATTGCGCCTGGAAAGGCGGCGGAGTTGTGCGGGCAAATCGAGCCGCGCCTGCCAGTGGACTGGCGATATTCGGCGACCGGGCCGGTGAGTTTCAACATTCACCGGCACTCCGGCAGCGAAATCATTTACGCCTCGCGCAGTTACCTGACGCGCGAGCAAAGCGGCAAATTCAGCCCAACATTGAGTTTTGAATGGTGCTGGATGTGGGTCAACGAAACCGCCGAAAACGTGACGCTGCGCGCTGATCTTAAACGTTGACGTGAGTCAAGCGCGGCGTGGCGTTCAGCGCGATAATTCGCGCTTCTTCCACTGCAACTCGGAGCTTCTTCATGTTTACCCATATTTTGATTCCGGTGGACGGCTCAGCCACGGCCAAACATGCGGCGAAAGCGGCCATTGAGCTGGCGACCAGCCTCAAGGCGAAGCTAAGCCTGATCAACGTGGTCAATGTGTACGCCTACGCTGGCCTGGGCGCAGAATTCGCCCAGGGGCAGGCGATGTATCTCAGTGACGCGACGGCCGCAGCCAACGACACCATCGCGTCGGTGCGCGCAGACATTGACGCAGCGGGCGTGCCCTGCGAATCACGCGTGGTGGAATCCAATGCGGTCTGGCGCGGTATCGTCGAAACGGCCGACTCGATGGGTGCCGACCTGATCGTCATGGGTACACATGGTCGCAACATGATTGATCGCCTGCTGCTCGGCAGCGTGACGCAGCGCGTGTTATCGCATACGCGACTACCCGTGATGGTGATTCGCGGCGACGACTGATCGCTGTTGGGGCCTCATCACCGCCCGATGGTCACAATCAGCTTTTTCGTAAAACGTCGTTTCTATAGGGGCTACGTTCGTAAAAGTGGGAATATCGACTATTGACCATTTGTGCGTTCAGCCCCTGTGCAATGGTGCTTTTATAAGAAAGCTGTAATCCATTTCCGCTGTCGTCACTCGCGCTGCAGCGGCTACCTACAATAAGTCTGCTGCCCGATTTCTCGGGCCGCGCTCAAAGAAGGTTTAGACATGACTGCCACGCTCTTCCCCACCTCCATCGCGGGCAGCCTGCCCAAGCCCGCGTGGCTTTCAGAAACACAAAAACTGTGGCCGCAATGGCGCTCCTCGGGAGCTGAGCTGCTCGATGCCAAACGTGACGCAACGCTGTTGTGGATCAAGACACAGGAAGACGCCGGTGTCGACGTCCTCACTGACGGCGAGCAGTCGCGACAACACTTCGTGCATGGCTTTCTGGAACACATCGAAGGCATCGATTTCGATCACAAAGTGAAGATGGGCATTCGCAACGATCGCTATGACGCGATGGTGCCTGTCGTGACCGGCCCGCTCAAATTGAAAGGCCGCGTGCATCAGCGCGAGGCGCAGATCATGCGTGCGCACACCCAGCGAAAAGTCAAGATCACCCTACCCGGCCCGATGACCATCATCGATACGCTGTCGGACAACTTTTACGGTGATAAGGTCAAGCTTGCGATGGCATTCGCTGACCTTCTGAATCAGGAAGCGCGCGCCTTGCAGGCCGATGGTGTCGACGTGATCCAGTTCGACGAGCCTGCGTTCAACGTGTACATGGACGACGTGAAAGCGTGGGGTGTGGACGCGCTGCATCGCTGCATTGAAGGCCTGACCTGCACAACAGCCGTTCACATTTGCTACGGCTACGGCATCAAGGCGAATCTCGACTGGAAAGAAACGTTGGGCGGCGAATGGCGGCAGTACGAAGCCATTTTTCCTGCGCTCGCCGCGAGCCGAATCGATCAGGTGTCGCTTGAATGCATGAACGCGAAAGTGCCGATGCATTTGATGAGTCTGCTCAAGGGTAAGACCGTTATGGTCGGCGTGATTGATGTCGCAAGCGACGTGATAGAAACGCCGGAGCAGGTCGCGGCGACCATTGGCAAAGCGCTGGAATTTGTTCCGCGCGACAAGCTGATTGCCTGCACCAATTGCGGTATGGCCCCGATGGACCGCAGTATCGCGGCTGCCAAGCTAAATGCGCTCGGCGCAGGCGCGCGACTAGCCAGGTCGCTCTACGGAGCGTGAGGCAAACTGATTCCAAAAAAAACCTGTGGGAGCGGTGCCACCGCGATTGACAACGCAAGCGGAATCGTCGCGGTAGCACCGCTCCCACAAACCTCGAAAGATCGCCGCTTTGACATCCCAACTCAAGCGCAAAACCGCCACCGCGTCTGACCTTCGCGGTGCCAGTCGTCTGCTCATTGACGCTACGACTGGTATCACCGATTTAGTCGAGGCGATGCATCGAAACATCGCCCGCGTACCTCTGCTTACGGCCTCTGCCGAAAACGGTCGCGCGTCGGGTATCGCGGGCCTCGTTTACCGCACCGTGCGTGACGTCACCCGGGTCGTCGGTGGTGGCATTGACGCCGGTTTGGCGCTGCTGTCGCCCGCGTTGGCGAGCGTACCCACCGTGCCTGCCCGCGAGGCTGTGTTGTCTGCGTTAAATGGCGTGCTCGGTGATCATCTGGTTGCGAGCAAAAACCCGCTCGCAATCACCATGCAGCTGCGGCATCACGGCCACCGGTTGACGCTGACGCGCGAACGAATAAGCGAGCAATTACCCAGCGCAACCGAAAAGATTGTCGTGCTCATTCATGGCCTCTGCATGAACGATTTGCAGTGGATGACCGGTGGCGACGGTATAACCGAAGTACATGATCACGGTGCCGCTTTGCAACGTGACCTGGGTTTCACGCCGGTCTATTTGCGCTACAACAGTGGCCTGCACGTATCGATCAACGGTCGCGAATTTGCGTCGGCATTGAAGTCGCTGTTAGCCGCGTGGCCCGTACCCGTGAAGTCGCTCGTAATCGTCGCCCACAGCATGGGCGGCCTCGTGTCGCGCAGCGCATTTCATTATGGCCGCAAGGCGCGTCATACCTGGTGCAAGTCGCTCGACAAAATCATCTTCCTCGGCACGCCACATCTCGGTGCGCCGCTCGAACGCGGTGGCCACTGGATCGACATTCTGCTCGGCGCAATGCCCTACGCATCGCCCTTCGCGAAGCTTGGCAAAGTGCGCAGCGCGGGCATCACCGACCTGCGTCACGGTCGCCTGCTCGATGACGATTGGCAGGGTCGGGATCGCTTCGAAACCGCACTGGACGCCCTAACGCCGGTGCCGCTGCCCACGAGCGTGCGCTGCTACACGATTGCCGCAACCATTGACGATGGATCGAAAACCAGGTTCGTTAGCGCAACCGGACGCCGTCTGCTCGGCGATGGTCTGGTTCCGCTAAATAGCGCGCTCGGCAAGCACAAAGACGCGAAGCGACACCTGAATTTCCCGGAAGATCGCCAATGCGTGCTGCACGGCATGAATCACATGGATTTGCTAAAGGCAGCAGCGGTTTATCCAGTGCTTAAAGCCTTCGTCGACGCTTGAAACGCATCAGCGTCGCGCGAGAAGCGTATGCTATATCCGTCCCAACCCTCTGGAGTGCATCATGACCATTTGCCCTGTCGCCATTGCCGTCGGCTGCAAGAAATGCCCCATATTCAAAGTCTGCCCCGTTAAAAGCGTGATTGGCGACTACAAGCCGGAAGACAAATCCCCTGCAAAATCGGCGGATAACAAGCAGAAATAAATTTCAGGCGCACACCGGGATGCAATCGGTGCGCGCTTTGCGTAGCATTGGGCATACTTAACTGTGGAGATTCTCATGCTTCGATCGCTTCCGTTCACTTCCCGATGGGTGCTCGCTGCCGCCGCCGTGAGCGGGTTGGCAATTGCGCCCGTTGACGCCGCCAAAACGACGGAATGCACCGAGATCAAACTCTGCTTCTGCGTCAATGAAGACTTCAAACCGTTAATCGCCGAAAAGGTCAAATTTTTCCGCAACGCCATCGCTGAACAACGCGCGAAAGGCAAAGCGATTGGCTACATCAGCGTGCCGCTATCGACGTTGGGCGGTGGCTTTTTCGATGTCAACGCCGAGGTCT
This sequence comes from Burkholderiales bacterium, assembly GCA_043757535.1. Classification (GTDB taxonomy): domain Bacteria; phylum Pseudomonadota; class Gammaproteobacteria; order Burkholderiales; family Casimicrobiaceae; genus Casimicrobium. The sequence goes on along the minus strand of JAYVPF010000229.1, from coordinate 13,465 downwards.
CGCTGGCCGCAAAGAAACGTGTCGAAGCGCGCTTCGGTGAGAGCAACGTTTGGGCACTCAATCCTGGCTCAACGGAGTCCGAGCTGAAGGTCGGCACCGCGTTTGGCAGCAATGACGACTACATGCATATGTGGACGCAGATACTGGAGAGCCCGTCCGGTATGGGCGACGATTTTGATTTCGTGTACTTCGTCGGCCCGACCGATTTCGGCGCGCTCTTCGGCCTCGACGGCAAGGGTGACATGGACAAAATTTCAAGTTACTTCGATAAGCGTCTGGCCACCGATGCCGCCCTCAAACGCGAAGTAGATCGCGGCCGTGTGACCAAAAACACTTTCCGCAATTACTATGCATTGAAGGCGTCAGTTTCGTTCAGCAACGGCGCGCATGACGAATGGAACATCTTCCGGATGCTCAACGAGCTTCGTCGTGCCAACGCCAAATACGGCGTCGCCAACCAGATCGGGGTGTTGTTTGACGGCAAGCCTGTGTCACCGGTGGAATCAGAGCAAATAATCGCGTCTGGTATGAGCGGAGCCTGCAAACTCTGAGCCATTTTTTCGGGTCATCAAGATCGTGAGGCTTCATCAGGCCGCCGATGCTGACCTGTCATTCCGGGTCGCCACGCGCGCTGACGCCGACTGCATCAGTGCGCTGGCGACGCAGGTGTATCTCAAGGGCACCTCTAATAATTCATTTGTGGGGCGCATTGCGTTGAATCGCTGGCTGCATCACCTGGCGCATCCGCGCTGTCGCTGACTGCGTGGGTGCACAATCTTCGCGCACCGCGTTTTTACGCTGCGCAAGGTTATGTTGACGTAGCAATGACGATGTATCGCTTCGAGCACGAACAGCATGAGAATCGCCTGTTTGTGAAAATACCGTCCAAACCGATGGAGTCGTAGATCGTGAATCGATCACTCGTCCGCTTCGTTGTCACTGCGGCCACTTTGGCCAACACCCTCCTCTGCGTGACCGTCCACGCAGCACCCGCGCAGCCGACCAAACCCGTCGTCACCTGGACCGGCCGGCCCGAGCCTGTGCTGATTGCGTTTGTCTATCGCGACGCGATTGCCGAGAGTGCGTGGACGCTGTCACATGAGCTGGCGAGGAAAGCGGTCGACGCCGAGTTTGGTGCACGCGTGCACACGATCGCGGTTGAGCGCGTTGCGACCGCAGCCGATGCTGATCGAGTATTTCGTGATCTGGCAGCGCGGGGCTACAAAGTGATTTTTGCGACCGACCCGATTCACAGCAACGCTGCGGCGACGATGGCGACTGCAGACTACGACATCAAAATCGAGCAGGCGATGGGCGCGCGGGAGCTCATCAATATGCGCAGCTACGCGATCAGGCATTTTGAGCAGGCTTACCTCGCGGGCATCATCGCAGCGGGAAACAGCACAACGCAAAAGCTTGGGCTTGTCGCCCCTGCCGCTACGCCCGGTGCGCTGGCCGAAATCAACGCGTTCACACTCGGCGCGCAGAGCGTGAACAAGCGAGCGACGACGCAGGTGGTTTGGGTGGGCTCGCGGTTTAATCCCAGTGCCGACGCCACGGCCGCAGAGGCGCTGATCCGGCGCGGCGTGGACGTGCTGCTGGCGACGACCGATTCCAATGCCGTCGCGCAGGTCGCTCTGCGCCGCCGCAAGCGAGTGATTGGCTGGCACGCTGATCAGAGCGCGCGGGCACCTGGTGCACATGTCGCGACGCTTGCGCTCGATTGGGCACCGTTCTACAAAACCGCGGTCAAGGAATCGTTCGACTATATGTGCACCAAGACCGACACCTCACGCGGCTACCGCGAGGGCGCTATCACGGTGATAGGGCTATCGAAATCAACCTCGCGCGCGGCCAGCGTGCGGCTGCAACGGGTGCAATCGGAGCTGGCTCGCGGTGAGTTTCAGGTTTTCACTGGGCCGCTTAAGTCGAGCGCAAACGAGGTCGTGCTTGCCGACAAAATGATTGGCGATGAGCCGTGGCGGAAGTCCATGAATTTTTTGCTGCGTGGCGTGAAGGTCATCGCCCATCCTTAGGGAAATCGGGCACTTGCCACGCGCACATAGACACGAGCCGACCGTTCAGAAAACCGGATCAGAAAGTTGTACTAACACGTACTTTGAGCGTAATATCATGCTTTAGGTGGCTTTTTTGATTAATAACTAGGAGTTTGACGTGGTAAAAAATTGGTTACAGCGCTTGATCACAGCGGGCGCATTGGTTCTGTTTGGCTCGGCGTCATTGTGCGCGGCGCAAGCAGTGTCGTACAGCGCTACCCTCACCGGGGCCAGCGAAGTACCCGCCAATGCGTCGGTTAACAAAGGCGCTACTTTCGTGTCAGTCGACGCGGCGACCGGTGTCGTCACGTGGAACACGACCGCAACCATACCGGCGGGCAGCGTAACGGGACATCACATTCATCGCGGCGCAGCGGGCAGCAATGGCCCCGTCGTCGTTAACTTCAGCGGCACGTATTCGGGAACAGTCACCGCGACGACCGCGCTCGCCGCCGAAATCGTGGGCAACCCGACCAACTTCTACGTGAACCTGCACACCGCTGCCTTCCCTGGTGGCGAAATTCGCGGCCAGCTTGCTGCGTTCCCCGTCGGCGGTGCGGTGCCAACCCTGTCGACATCCGTGCTCGTGCTGCTAGGCCTGATGCTTGCAGGGTTCGGTGCTTACGTATACCGACGCGCACAACGCGCTTAACCAACGCGGCGGATGCCGAGCCGGCAGGCGTCGCGCCTGTCGGATTACGCTCATCATTGCGTTTAGGTACGGGCGACAACTCCGCGTTGCAAGCCAGTGTTGACAGGGGCTGCGGCTAATTTTCATATAAAGTCGACAAATGGCAAATATTAACGCCAGCCCCGGTGAAATAATGCTTTTCGCCAAAAGCTATTAGCGAATGCGCCGCCGAACCAGCGCTTCGCTTCGAGCTTCCTGCGGGCTCACCACCAGATAAACCCCGAATAGCGACACCGCCATCCCGGTGAGCACGTTCCAGCCCAACGTCTCGCCAAACATGAGCCACGCCAGCACCGCAGTCAGGCCGGGCACGAGATACATCGCGCTGGTCAGCCGAGTCACACTTCCGTGTCGCAGCAAGAAAAACATGATCGAGATCCCGATGCCCGAGAGCACAAAAACGCTCCACAACATCGCAACGATCACCGCAGTCGTCCAGCGAATATTGAACGACTCAAACCACCATGCAAATGGCAGCGTCGCTACGATGGCGGCGGCAAACTGAATGACCTGCCCGCTGCGTAAATCGAAGCTCGGCACGTAGCGTTTTTGATAGAGCACGCCGATGGTCGTGCCGAGTAAAGCGGCAATGCAAATCACCACCGGAATGCCTAACGTACTCGCACCCGACGTCGCAGTAGCCGTGAGCTTGGCCGCCAGCACCAGCAGCACACCGACAAACCCAATCACCACACCCAGCACTTGCCGCCGCGTCACCCGCTCGCCCGTCCAGAAACTCAGGCACACCGTCAACACTGGCTGCAAATTCACGATCAGCGCTGCCACCCCCGCAGACAACCCCATGCGGATCGCCACCCACACGCCGCCCAGATACAGCGCCTGAATCAACACCCCGGCTACAGCAATATGAAATGCGTCGCGCCGGTTTGGCCACTTCGCGCCACCCGCCAGCGCCAGCACGAGCATCAGCGCACAAACGCCCGCATAGCGAAGGACAAGAAAACTGAGCGGTTCGGCATCGGTAGCCGCCAGTTTCGCAACCACATAACCCGAAGCCCAGACAACAATAAACGCTGGCACCGCCAGACGTGCAGCAACAGAAGATTCAGCCATGCTGGCATGCTAGCGGGATGCGCGGGGTGTCTACTTTATGAGGCTTGCATCACGACACTGGCATGACGCCTGATCAGCCGTGCGAAACTGACACGATCCACTTACCGCGCATCCAGAAGACGCCCTTCAACATACTTGTGCAGCACGCTCGCGATCAGCGTCTGGTAAGGAAGTCCTTCGCCTAGCGCGCGCTTTTGTAGAGCGCGCAAATCCTTCGACGAGATGCGAATATTGATGCGGCTGTCTTTGGCAAAAGTCGCCGCCGCCGCCTCACGGTGGCGCTCGATCTCGGCCATCATATCGGGGGCTGGCATCAACGATCCGGCATCGAATGCGTCAAGAATCTCAAGTTCTTCGGCATCAAGTTTTTTCATTTTTATCTCCAAGGTAGCGCTTTGTCGCCTTGCTGCTGGGAATGATTGTCTTCAAGAAAATTTCGGTTTCGGATTCAACGTATGGCACCAGAAACGCATAGCCTTCAATCGCAATGACGGAAATTTTCTGCCCTGGATACCGAATCTGGTTGGGGTGCATGAATACCGCAACTTCATGCCCCGCCTCCATGTGAAACACGACATCTTCAAATGAAACGCCGCGCTCGCGTTGCAGCAGGAGGTTCTTTTCCGGATTCCAGGCGAACGTTTTCACGAAGTGATTCTAGCGCACAACGTGTGCCTATTGCATTCCATCGTCGCGCCGACTTATTTGCGTTTAATCGAAGTTCAGACTCGCGCTACTGATATTGCGTCCACATGCGAAGCACCTTCACAATCTTTTGATCCACGAGCACTTCGTAGACAAGTCGATGCTGAATGCTGATGCGCCGCGAGTACGCACCCGCGAGATCGCCGACGAGTGTTTCGTGAGGTGGCGAATTTTGAAAGGGATTCTCGGCGAGCAGGGCGAGCAGCGCTAGAGCGTTCGTTTTCAATCCACGCGCGGCAACTTTTTTGGCGTCCTTCTGGGCATGCTTCGTGTAAACGAGCTGCCAGTTCACCAGTCCAGCTCTCTCGCGAGCGTCTTAGGCGCTTCCGCCATGCCAGCCTTGATCGATTCGCGCATGCCCTTGATCGACAGCAGGTAAAGCGTCTCCTGCATCGCGTTCCAGTCTTCCTCAGAGACGAGAACGGCATTCGCGCACTTGCCGGTAATGGCGATAGGCTCGTGCGACTCCGCCGTCTCGTCGATCAGGCGATAGAGATTTGCACGAGCTTCGCTTGCGGTTAGAACAGTTGCCATGTTCGTAGCGTACGTTTTTACGTACGTAGAGTCAACCCGCTTCCAGAATGATCCGGCACGTAAAAAAACATCTAAATTGACAAGACAAGTTTATTTTGCAAAATAATCAAGATCGTGTATAATTAATTAATAGACATCACATCAGGAGACAAGCATGTTGGATGCGCGCTATTCATTGGACAAGCTTATTGAATTTCTCAAGTTTGCAGATGAGAAAGGGTTAATGCCCAAGGCAACCGCCCAATCGAGAGCGACAGCTGCTTCAAAATTCTTTGAACTCGCGTCGGATGATGAACGACTCGACGTAAGATCGGTAGACCTCGACTCGTTAGCAAACCGCTTTGCCAACAAGAACAAGGCCGCGTACACGCCAAGCAGTCTGGGCGTCTACCGCTCTAGAGTCGTTTCAGCTGTAAGCCAATTCGTACGCTGGTCTGACAATCCGTCGATATACAAGCCGACCACAAACAAGGGATCGAACGGCGGAAAGGAACAGACGTCGGGGCCGATTACTTCGCGAAAAAGAAGCGACATAAATACGCAGAAGGAACTATCAAGCGGTAACGAACCTGCGACGTCTGTAAATCAAGTTAACGTTTTGGAAACGTTTGCTGTCCCCATACCGTTGCGTACGGGTTTGAGATTAACGATGAACGGGATGCCGTTCGATCTGACTGAAAGCGAAGCGGAGCGAATTTGTTCCGTTGTAAGAGCTTACGTGATCAAACAATAAAAAAGCGCGCCACGGTTCAGGTGGCGCGCTTTACGAATCCCCCGGAGCAACGAATCCGCTGCCGTGGGGCCGGGACATGCCCACTACGCAGTGCGAATTTTCGCAGATGTGGCGCCGGTGTCAATGGATTCATGCTGACTGGAGGTCAAGATGACCGATACAAGCAGCAAGGAACACGCAGAAGGCGAACTCGTTTTTTGTCGTTGGTTCCGGCACCCGAAGACCGGTAAGCGTGTGTACGCGCGCAACGGCAAGGTATTCGTGTTTCGGAAGAAACATTAGTCCTTGGCAAGAACGGTGGGGGTGCCAGCGCCCTCACCCCAACCCTCTCCCGCGCTGCGGGAGAGGGAGCCAGAACGCAACTACTCCTCCGCGCCCTTCCCGCGCATCGCCTTCTTCATTGCATTCTGCGCATCACGTTGGCCTTCGCGTTCTTTGAGCGCGTCGCGCTTGTCATGATCCTTTTTGCCTTTGGCTAAGCCGATTTCGAGTTTGACGCGACCTTTTGAGAAATGCAGGTTAATCGGCACCAGCGTGTAGCCGCGCTCTTTCACTTTGCCGATCAGCTTGTTGATTTCCTCACGATGCAGCAGGCAGCGGCGCAGGCGCGTGGCGTCGGGACGGATGTGGGTGGAGGCGCTGCCGAGCGGGCTGATGGTGGCGCCGACCAGCCACACCTGACTGCGAATCACGCGGACATAGGCCTCTTTCACGTGCGCGCGCCCGGCGCGGATGGCCTTGACCTCCCAGCCTTCCAGCTCAAGTCCAGCCTCGTAACGTTCCTCAATGAAATAATCGAAGAATGCTTTTTTATTGTCGACGATGCTCATGGTGATGATTGTAGGGATGCTGACGGAGGTTCGGCCTTGAAGCATGTCGTGCGGAGCATTCTCGTGACGCATTCGGCGGCGACAATGTACGCGCTGGTCAATGACGTTCCGGCCTACCCCAAGTTTCTGCCGTGGTGCGGCGGCGGGCGCATCATCGAGCAATCGGAGACGCACATGCAAGCGGCAGTGGATATCGCTTATCTCGGGGTTCATCAGACATTTACAACGCAGAACACACTGGTCGCCGATGAGCGGATCAACCTCGCATTGGTGAGCGGCCCGTTTTCCAAGCTGTCGGGACAGTGGCGATTCACGCAGTTGGGGGACGCGGGCTGCAAGGTGGAATTCGAGTTGAACTACGATTTCGATGGCCTGATCGGGGCCATCATTGCGCCTGTGTTTGATCGCATCGCGGCGACGTTTGTCGATGCGTTTGTGCGGCGGGCTGAGGAGCTGAATCCGTGATGCGGGTGACTCTGGTGTCCGCTTGGGCAGATCGTGTCGATGAACAAATGATTGAATTGGTGGAAGGGGCGACGCTGGGTGACGCACTTCTGGCGTTTGGCGTTGGCGATTTATCGCAAGCCGACGTTGGCATTTGGGGCAAAGCACTGCCGCTCGATACGCCGCTGAAAGACGGTGATCGCATCGAGCAATATCGCCCGCTGATCGCCGACCCAAAGCAAGCGCGCCATCGTCGCGCCAACGAGCAAGGCTATCGCTGGCAGGGACGCACGCGAAGGGCGGCAAAGCAGAAGCAAAGTGTGAGTTAAGTGCGCACCTTAAGTTACTACGGCAACGCCATCCCGCAGGATAAGTTGAGATAGCTCTTCACGTTTGCCCACGTCTGCCGTGGCGCGCCGGACGCAGTGGCACCCGCCACCACCGCATCCCCCGTCAAGCCAAGCGCTGCGCGCAGCAACATCAGCCCATCAATCGTTGGTAACACCAGTCCGTCGCCATCAATATCAAACGGGATCGCGCCGCTGACTGGCAAGCGTTGCCCATCGACAAACGCCGCAATAGAAGCACCCGTTTTGCGCGTCGCGCAGTTACGAAAGCTTGCGCTCCCGGTGATCGCGCTGCCGCTAAATCCAAGCAAACGACGCAGCACAAACTGCGCGTCATTGACATCTACAACGCCATCGCCATCCGCATCCACATTACAGGTCGCACCGGGAACGTACGTCCCGCAGCCGTACAAATGCACGCTGTAGCTACCCGTTGCGTCGGCGCTGATCCCCCAGGTGGTCACGTCGATATAGTGCGTGCCCGTCGTCGTGAGGCGCAATTGCTCGATCCGCGAATCGCGAATTTTTGAGGACACGATATCGTCGTTCTCAGCCAATATTTCGCGGTTGGGGCCGAGCAAATAAATGTAGGGATCGAGAATGCCGGGCAGAGCGGTGGTGCTGTTGACATCAATCGACACCACGTCGCCCGCAGTCGCGTTGAAACTGTATCGAACGGTATTGAACTCAGGGCCGCGCACGCCGCCGTGACAATAGTTTTCCGGGTGCGACGTATCGAGCGTGCCGGTCTTGGTTTCGCCCATCAGAATGGGTGTAACCGTTGCGCAGTCAACCTCAGTGATGCGCACGGTCACGGCGTTCGGCGCGACCACGACCGCGGAGTTAGCCGACGCGTCAAGCCGCAACGCAAACGCCCGTGTGCCCTGCTCGCCGGCGCGGTAAATGATCGGTACGGTGACTGTGCGATCGGTTGAATCGTTCGCCGCCCAGGTGAGCGTCGCCGGCGTAGGCGGCGAAAAGTCTACGCCTGAAATCGCCGTTGCATTGTCAGCCACGACGGCAACGCTGACGGGCTGCGCAGCGCCGCCAATGCGGCTTACGGTGAAGCGCACGGTGCCGTCGTTTTCACGCAGCGTGGCCGCCTGCTCGTTCCAGCCGATCCGCGCGACGATTCCGACTACGGCGTCGAGCGAACGACCGACATCGAGCAGCCCGGCCCCGCAACCGACCGTGTTGCAGCTACTGAGAAAGGGAAAGGCTCGCGCGCCCGCGCGAATCGCCAGATGCGTCTGATTGACGCTAAGCAGAGGTTGCGCCGCCTGTAGCAACGCCGCTGCCGCCGTGACGTGCGGCGCAGCCATGGAGGTGCCGCTCTTGCTGCAAGCGCCGCTGGTCGGGCCGCTGGTGGAGAGGATGTTCACACCCGGTGCGCTCACCGCGATTCCAGTTCCGAAGTTGCTGAATGACGCCCGCGCACCGGAAATATCCGCCGCCGCCACCGCCAGCGCGCCGCGACAATTGGCGGGGGCGGATGTCGAGACATCACTCGCCGAATTGCCCGCCGCAACAACCGGCAATACGCCGCGCGCGCGCAGCGTGTCGAACGCGTCCTGATACGCGCCGCCGCAGGCGCCCGCGCCCCCGAAGCTCATGTTGATCATGCGCACCGGATTGGGATTGGTCGCCACCCCAGCGACGGGCTCACCCGCGAGCCACAACATGGCGTCAATCGCGTCTGCGTCCGAGCCAAAGGCGTTGAGGGCGCGCGCGCTCAACAGTTTTGACGACGACGCCCCGCCTGCTACCCCGATGGCGGAACCGCTGCCGAACGTGGTCTCAGCGGCGATGGTGCCCGCCACATGCGTGCCGTGACCGCAGCTTGAACTGATATCGGTCGGATCGTTGTCACGACCATCACCGTCGCCTGAAATCAACGGCTCCGTCATGAAATCGTAACCGCCGAACGGGAACGCAGGATGCAGGCGCAACTGCGTCGCCAGCTCCTCGTGCGTGCGCGCTATGCCACTGTCGACGATGCCGATTGTTTGCGATGCGGAGCCTGTTGTCGTATCCCATGCGTTGACAAAATTAGCGCCTTCGACCGAGCCCGGCGAATACTTGAATCCCCATTGCCCGACATTCGCGAAGAGCGGGTCATTCGGGACTTTTTGTGTGCGAATAATTCGGTTTGTAACCGCGTAGCGCACGCCTGGCGACGCGGCTGCGGCAACGGCTAACGCGTCCGCCTCAGCCGCTGGCAGCGCGCGATCAAAGCGCAGCAAATCAGCGCCGTTGGCCAGCACGCGCACATGGCTCACCGCCACACCGAGGTGGCGTGTTGTCTGGTCAATCAGCGCGGCACGAGCGCCAGCAGCGAACGGCACGGTTGCCTTCAGCGGATCGAATTTAATGATCAGCCCAGACACCCACTGCGATTGAGCCACAGCGTTGCTCGGGTCAACCGGCGGTGCCGCCAACGCACAGGCGCAGGGCCACCACGCCAGCACCCACGCTAGGGAGAAAAGCTGGAACCGCAATTGCTGTTTAACCAGGGCTGGATGCTCGTCCACGCCGTGTTGGTTGCGCTACTTTCGCGGGTCAGGCCGAGCGAATTCGTAACGGCGGTACCGGTCAATCCGAGCATCGCGCGCAGGATGACCAGGCCGTCGGTCGTGGGCAACGTTAACGCGCCACCAGTCACGTTGTAATTGCTCGCCGTTGCTGCGAAGATCGCGCTGGCACTGATGTTGGCGGCACAGGTTCCGGCGAGCCCGGCGAAGGCCGCTGAATCAAAGCCCAGCAAGCGCCGCAGGATGGCTACGCCATCCGTCGCGGGCTCGAACAGCCCGTTATTGTCGACGTCCAGATTGCAGCCGGGAATGCCCGAAAGCGCCGTGATATTTCGTGTGATATTGCCGCTCACCGCAGTAAAAGACTGCGCCGGAATGCGATTGCCCGCGACACTCGGTGAATGCAGCGTGCCCGTCCATCCGTTCGGCACCGTGCAGCTGTAGACACCGGAACCGTTAGAAGCGGAACAAGTCACGCCCGCTGCCGGTCGTGCGCAGAAGGTCACGCCGGAGATACCCGCGCCGTTGGTGATCGTGCCCGAGATGGTGTTTCCAACCGCCGCGCGGAAATTGCTCACCGAAACTCGCGTGAAATTAAGCGCTGCAGCGGCGTCGGCGCTGCTGATCGGGTTGCTGGCCGGAACACCAAGGACATCGCCACTCGCGGGCGTCACGTTGCAGTTGCCGCCCGACAAGCCTGAGCCAGGACCCTGACGAAAGACAGCGGGGCTGGAAAAACAGGGTACGTAACGGTCAGCATAAGACATGATGTCGCCGACACTGGGGAAGGTACCCGGAATGATGTAGCCAAAGGCATACGCCGTTGCACCGGTTTCGCCAGCGGGAACGTTGGCGCGATCATGCAAGAGCCCCATGTTGTGCCCGAGTTCGTGCTGAAACGTCGTATCAACACAGACGAACCCTGACCCGCCGAGATCTACGCCGTCACTCACGACAGAATAGCCAAATTGACTCAATAGCGTCGTCCCGCCGCCGCCACCTACGTACGCCACTCCGCAGCCATTGTGGGTTAAGTCTTCGTACACCCGCATGAGGGTTACCAGATCAGCACCAAACGTATTTCGAGTTGCGGGAATCGTGGAAAACACGTTTCTGGCGTTGCCCAAATCGTCGAGCGCAACCGAGTTATCTCCCGCATTGGTGTAACTGGTTTGCTCAGAACGCACAAGACGCAGCGTGATCGCCACCTCGCTGCGCAGATAGGAATCATTGGCCTGTGCAATCTGGTTGTTCAGACGTGTCGCTATGCCCGCGCCAGCACCGTAGCGGGTCGTCATGGCTGCCGTGTAGACAATCATCACATCAATCGTGACCTGCGGCGTTGGCACCACCTTCTGACGATCTGAACCAAGCGGCGGCACTTCTACGCGCGGCCCGAGTATGGGCGGAATCACTGCGTCATTGCGCAGGCTGATTTTGCGCTGGAACCCCTTGGCGGCCAGATCGCGCACTACGACGGCTTCACCGGGTCGCCCGATGAGTTCATAGGTTGTCGCGCCGGTACTGATGGTGCCGTAAACATTGCCCTGAAGTTCAGTGATGTAGGCCGTACCGTCGCTAAATTTCCCTGACAACTCCCTAGCCTGACCAACCCACGTACGAGCGCCGTCACTGCCCGACAACACGCGTTCGTGGCTCAGTGTTAATACGCGATCTGCCGCAATGTTTATCTCCATCGCCGCACCGCGTTGATCCACTGCGAACAATTTCGCGACGTCGAAGTCGATGCTTAACTCGCCAACGGTTGGTTCCAGCGTACGTGGCGCGCCGAAACTGACCGCGGGCATCGAAGCCAGCCCGACTGCGACAACGAACGCAATGCTGCGAAACCATGCAGTGCGCGGGCGCAGGAATTTATTCTTCACTAGGCAAACCTGAAATGCTGCGTTTGTACGAGTATCAACTTTGTATCTGACGTTTTATGACATTGTAGTTTTTGCGATCACCTCGCTCGAACGTCGTCGTCGTTAGCCGACAAAGAGTACGCCGCCCCGGCTAAACTGTCGACGGCACTCCGCTGGCAGATGGCTTTAAGCACCCGTGATCATTACTTCACTCTTAGACACCGATCTCTACAAATTCACCATGATGCAGGCTGTCCTGCATCAGTTTCCGGGCGCGCAGGTGGAGTATCGCTTCAAGTGCCGTAACGCGGGCATCGCGCTCGCGCCGATTGCCGACGAGGTGAACCGTGAAGTCGACGCGTTGTGCGAACTGAAATTCAACGACGATGAGCTCGATTACCTGCGCAATTTGCGCTATGTAAAAAGCGACTTTGTCGATTTTCTGGCGCTGTTTCATTTCAATCGGGCACACATCAGCATTCAGCCCCAGGGCGATGATCTGGAGATTTTGATCAAGGGGCCGTGGCTGCATACGATCCTGTTTGAGGTGCCGATTCTGGCGATCGTCAACGAGGTGTATTTCCGACGCAGAGAACCGCAGCCCGATTTTGTCGAGGGTCGCAAGCGACTCAACGCGAAGCTCGATCTGGTGCAGGCGCTGCCGCATGATTTGGGTTTTTCATTCGCCGATTACGGCACGCGGCGACGCTTTTCGCATGACTGGCAACGCGAAGTGCTGGCCACCGTCAAGGCGCGCACGCCCGGTGTGTTTGTCGGCACCAGTAACGCGTTTTTCGCCAAAGAATTGGGTCTGTTAGCAGTCGGTACGATGGCGCATGAATGGCTGCAATCCGCGCAGGCGTTGGGCCCGCGCCTGCGTGACTCGCAGCGCTGGGCCTTTCAGAAATGGGCAGACGAGTATCGCGGTGACCTCGGCATTGCGCTCTCGGACGTGGCGGGACTGCGCGCGTTCATGCGCGATTTCGACATGTATTTTTGCAAGCTGTTCGATGGCGCGCGGCACGATAGCGGCGATCCGATTGCCTGGGGCGAGGCGATCATCGATCACTATCTCGCCAACCGCGTCGATCCGCGCAGCAAGTCGCTCGTGTTCAGCGACGGCTTGACCTTTCCACGCGCAATCGAGATCGCCCAACACTTTCAGGGCCGCGCAAAAACGGCGTTCGGCATCGGCACCAATCTGACCAATGATCTCGGCTACACGCCGCTGCAAATTGTCTTGAAAATGGTTCGCTGCAACGGTCAACCGGTCGCGAAACTCTCCGACACACCGGCGAAAACAATGTGCGATGACGTGTCGTATTTGAGCTATCTCAAACAGGTTTTTGAGATCGAAGCTTGATGTCGCTTCGTGAGTTGCGACGCTTCGAATGGGTTGACGAAAAGCGATCAGCTTTTTCGTAAAACGCTTTCCGCATCGGGTCTGGCGGTGGAAATGTACCGTTTTCGACTGTAGGCGTTTCCAAGCTCTAGCCCTTGTTCAATCGTACTTTCAACGAAAAGCTGCACTGAATCGTGCGCAACGCCTAGCCAACTCAATCCACCTTCGCGCCCGAATCCTTGACCACCTTCGCCCATTTGCTGATTTCGCTTTTTTGATACGCAGCCAGTTCTTCGGGCGTGCCACCGACCG
>JAYVPF010000228.1:0-4670 GCA_043757535.1 Burkholderiales bacterium | reverse complement strand
AAGGGGCGCCTGTTGGCGACGTTCGCCCTCGCCCGCCTTGGCGAAGACATTTGGGAAGCGGTAGTGCACACCAGCACGATTGAAGCCTTAGCGAAACGGCTGACGATGTTCAGAATGCGCAGCAAAGTTGTGATTGACATTACAGCTGATCGTTGTGTGACCTGGGCGTTTGACGTGGCGGAATTGGCTGGGCCCGGATTCAGTCTCGCGCTACCCGATGGTCGCGCTTACGTGTTACTCGATGCAGCCTTGGCGGCAACCCTGCCATCGGCGGAAGATGCGATCCTGCGACGCTGGCAGGCCGCCAATATCGAGGCAATGCAACCTGAAATCACCGCGCTTACGGCAGAAATGTTCGTCCCGCAAATGATCGGCTGGGACACGGTGCAACCGGGCGGCGGCGTGAGTTTCAGCAAAGGCTGCTATCCCGGACAGGAAATCGTCGCGCGAGCGCACTACCGCGGCGCGGTCAAACGTCATCTAGAGAAGCACGTGATTGCCAGCGCAATCGATATTAAGGACAGCACGGAAGTGACTCTGCCCGATGGCCGCACCGGAGAAATCTGCAATGCGGCCCGAATTTCAGACACCGAATATTTGGCGCTTGTAGTGGTGGCCAGCCTGCGTGCGGACGAGTGACGCGTCAGCTAAGGAAACGCAGATAAACGTCATCCTGAGCATGGCGAAGGATCAGTTCGCACGCCAGAACATTTGTAAGTCATCGAGATCGTTGCATGGCATCCGATCCGTCGCTGGCTCTCAGGATGGCGGATCAAAATAGACCCATACCTCGTCAACCGTTGGTGATCGAAGCACACATCGTGTCGATCACGTAATCGACGTCAAACTGAGCCTTCCAGCCTAGCAGGCTTGCGGCGTGCGACGGGTTCGCAGCACCGATATGAATATCGGATGGGCGTCTGAGCGCATCGTCAATCGTGACATGCTCGCGCCAATCGAGCCCAAAGCTTGCGAAAACGCGGTTCACAAAGTACCCAAGCGATACCGTGCGACCCGTGGCGACGATCATGTCTTCGGCCGATTCCCGCTGAAGCATGCGCCACATCACCTCCACATACTCCGGGGCCCAACCCCAATCGCGCGAAATGTCGAGATTACCCAGTTTGAGCGTGCCGCCCTTTGCTTCGGCGATTGCGGCCGCGCCACGCACAATCTTTTGCGTCACGAAACGCTCTGGCCGCAACGGCGACTCGTGATTGAACAGAATTCCGGTACACGCAAAAAGCCCGTATGCGGTTCGATAGTTCGTCACCAGGTTTTGTGCGCACACCTTTGCCACCGCATAAGGACTCAGCGGACGAAACGGCGTGTCTTCATCAGCAGGCGCGCCCTCGGTGTCGCCAAAGCACTCACTAGACCCCGCATTGAAGAGTCGAATCCCCGGGTTAACAAAGCGGATCGCTTCGAGCAAATTCAGAACGCCCGTAGCAATACTCTCAATCGCTTCGACCGGCTGTTCAAACGAAAGGCCGACTGAACTCTGGCCCGCAAGAAAATAGATTTCGTCGGGCGCGCATTTGGAAATGGTGTGAAGCGCGCTCCTAAAGTCTGAAGGCAGCATGGAGACCAGCTCCACGCGACCGTCGATATTCAAACGCCGCAACCGCTGGCGATCACACGTCGACACATCGCGCGAGGTGCCAATCACCCGATAGCCTTTGCCCAGCAAAAGTTCGGCGAGGTACGCGCCGTCCTGGCCGGTAATTCCGGCGACTAGGGCGATTTTTTGCTTACTCACCTTTGTTTCTCAATGTGTGATTCCATTTCTAAATTGATAGATACCCACGTGTTGTCATCCTTAGCACGGCGAAGGATCGGGTCGTTTAGCGAAGTTTCCTGCAAAGAAGATCAATACTCGCACGCCACCTGATCCTTCACGAGGTTCAGGATGACAGCGTTCATGTCATATTTATTCATAATTCAAACGCTTGCTAGCGGGACGCAGTGCCGCGCAACATGAGTTGACGCGACGCTTCACGGTGATCGCTTTGCACCATTTCTTTCACCATCTCGTCGAGCGTAATTTGCGGCACCCAGCCCAAATCCGCCTTGGCCAACGACGGGTCGCCGAGCAAGGTTTCCACCTCTGCAGGCCGGAAGTAAGCAGGGTCAATCGTGACGACTACATCCCCCGCTTTGACCGCAGGCGCCAGATCGCCAGCCACCGACGCAACGACGGCCTTTTCGTTCACGCCGACGCCTTCGAAGCGAAGGCTGATACCAAGTTCAGCGGCCGCTTTGTCGATGAATTGCCGCACGCTGTATTGCACGCCTGTGGCAATCACGTAGTCTTTCGCAGTTTCCTGCTGCAGCATCATCCACTGCATCCGCACATAGTCTTTGGCGTGGCCCCAGTCGCGCAGTGAATCCAGATTGCCCATATAGAGGCACTTCTCGTTGCCGAGCGCAATATTGGTGAGTCCGCGGGTGATCTTGCGGGTGACGAAGGTCTCGCCGCGTCTTGGACTCTCATGATTGAACAGGATGCCGTTGCATGCATAGAGCCCGTAGCTCTCGCGGTAATTGACGGTGATCCAGTAGGCGTAAAGCTTCGCCACACCATAGGGACTGCGCGGGTAAAACGGCGTTTTCTCGGTCTGCGGGACCTCCTGCACCAGCCCATAAAGTTCCGAGGTGCTCGCCTGATAAAAGCGCGTTTTGTCTTTGAGCCCCAAAAAGCGAATCGCCTCCAGCAAACGCAGCGCGCCCATGCCGTCCACGTCTGCGGTGTATTCAGGCGACTCAAAGCTGACAGCAACGTGACTTTGGGCACCAAGGTTGTAGACCTCATCGGGCTCAACTTGCGAGATGATGCGCGTCAAATTGCTGCTGTCGGTCAGGTCACCGTAATGCAGGTGAAAGTTGCTGCCATTCTGGTGCGGGTCGTGGTAAATGTGATCAACGCGTTGCGTATTGAACGACGACGCCCGGCGCTTGATGCCGTGTACCTCGTAGCCCTTTTCGAGCAATAGTTCGGCCAGGTAGGAGCCGTCTTGTCCGGTCACCCCGGTGATCAGCGCGCGTTTGGTCATGCAGTTTCCAGTTGGTTGTTCTTAAAATCTTCATAAGCAAAGCGAACGCCCTGCTCAAGCGAAATGGCGGGAGCCCAACCCAGCCCTTTCATTCGTGTGTTGTCCATCAGCTTGCGCGGCATGCCATCCGGTTTACTCGGGTCAGTTTTGATATCCCCGTCAAAACCGACGATACGCTTGATCAGCTGAGCCAACTCCAGAATCGACATATCCTCGCCAGCCCCCACGTTGATGTGACTGTGCATTGGCCGAACGTTGGCCGCGTAAATCTCATACGGCAAGTTCATCACATGAACGCTGGCCGCCGCCATGTCATCGACGAACAAGAACTCACGCTTTGGCGTGCCCGTTCCCCATATCGTGACACTGTGTGCGCCCTGCGTTTTCGCTTCGTGAATGCGTCGAATCAGCGCTGGCAAGACATGGCTGTTTTCAGGGTGATAGTTATCGCCGGTGCCATAAAGATTGGTCGGCATCACGCTGCGATAGTCGGTGCCGTGGCTCGCGCCGTATTGACGGTTGTAGCTCTCGCAAAGTTTGATGCCAGCGATTTTTGCAATTGCGTACGGCTCATTGGTTGGCTCCAGCGTACCCGTCAGCAACGATTCCTCGGCCATTGGCTGAGTCGCCATGCGCGGATAAATACAACTGGACCCCAGAAACAAAAGCTTGCGAACGCCGTTCACGTGCGCGGCGTGAATGACGTTTGCCTGAACCATGAGGTTGTCGTAAATAAAATCCGCTGGAAACGTGTTGTTAGCGTGAATGCCGCCGACTCGGGCGGCCGCCATATAAACCTCAGTCGGCTTCTGTGCGGAAAAAAATTCGTTAACTGCGCGTTGATCCTTCAGCTCAAGATCGGCATGCGTGCAGGTCACAATGTTGGTTTGGCCGAGGGCCTGGAGTCGCCGTACAATAGCGCTTCCCACCATGCCGCAGTGACCTGCGACATATATTTTTGATTGGTTAGACATTTAATTTCGCGCTTGATCCAATATCTGCGTTTAGTCACGCGCCCAGTCGCTAGCGACGACGCCACAAAACATTCTGCCTCAACTTGCCACTGCGGCCCGATTCACGCAATTTCTGCAATCGTGCGCCTCGTCTGCTACATCGCGTATCGTCGGTGCCCGTCGCTATTTTGGAGCGGAGCGCACATCTCATCTCGCGATTTGCAAGGTGACGCACCATGGGAGTTGTCATCCTGACGATGGCGAATGATCTGTAGGCCTACTAAAACGCGCTCTGCGACGCTCAATTCTTGACACCTGGGCACCTCTAATAATTCATTTTTGGGATGCAGTGCTAGGAGCCCGGAGCGCAGCAACCGGAATGTACGCTCTGGTACATGAGGATTGCGAGCACCGCGCGACAACGCAATGCGCCCCACAAACGAATTATTAGAGGTGCCCACCTGATGTTTCGCTTCACTCAACATGACAACCTGCACGGAAAGCAACTTTGCTGAGGCACCTTGCTAATCAGGTCTCATCTACTGGCGATCGCGTGGCTCGCAAAGCGAGAAAGCATGCCAAGTGCATAAATAGTTGCGCTTGTTGAACACATTACGTCAGGACAAGCGATCCTATCCCCTCAGGTAGGTTGCATTGCAACATG
>JAYVPF010000227.1:0-4676 GCA_043757535.1 Burkholderiales bacterium | reverse complement strand
AATGACGCCAAAGCGTAAGTAGCGTTGTGTGGGAAGCTCCGCCCTTGCTGTGAAATGCTCGCAAGCTCGCGCCGCTATGAACTTCGTCAAACGTATGTGACAATCGGGACAAATAGATTGTTGGATGGCGTATGTTGGACAAAGACGGCTTCCGGCCGAACGTCGCCATTGTGATTGCTAATCACAGAAACCAGGTTTTTTGGGGAAAACGGATACGTGAACATTCATGGCAGTTTCCGCAAGGCGGAATTAATCTGGGTGAGAGCCCAGAAGACGCCATGTTCCGTGAACTCCACGAAGAGGTTGGCTTACGGCCGGATCATGTAAGGATTCTCGGGAGAACCCGGGACTGGTTGCGCTACGAAGTGCCCTCATCGTGGATAAAGCGAGAGTGGCGTGGCAACTATCGTGGGCAGAAGCAGATCTGGTATCTGCTGCGTTTGGTCGGTCGCGACAGCGATCTGAATTTGCGCGCCGATACCCGGCCGGAGTTTGACGCGTGGCGCTGGAATGACTATTGGGTCGATCTGGACGGCGTGATTGAGTTCAAGCGTGACGTTTACAAACGTGCGTTAAATGAGCTTGAGCATCACTTGCATCACGGTAAGGCTTACACGCGGCGCGAGCGGATGTATGGTCCCGCCATGCATATGGCACCCGACGACTACGATATGCCGCCCGCGTCTGCCGAACTGCCTGAGCGACCGGAGCAACCGGTACCAATGGAATAGTTGAATCACAAAAAAACGCCGCGATTGCGGCTTTTTTTACCTCTGGTGGTGGTTCGCGCTTAGAAGCGCCCGCGCATCATCGCACCTGTACCCGCCACGCCCGCGAGTATCACGCCAACGATCATCGCCAAAACGATGTAGCAAACCACGGTTAACGCCGTGTACCCGATGGATTTGTCCTGCGGGTTTTTCATCAGGGGCGACAGACCCAGATAGAGCAGATAGAGCCCGTACAGTCCGGCAAGAAGGCTGAGCACGCCGAGCAGCGGCACTAGCGCGAAAACGCCAGCAAGCCAGACCGGTGTCGACGAATAAACAATGACCTTCAGGGCGGCAATCGGGTCTTTTTGACCACTGAACGTTGGTGCCAACGCATTGACGACCAGCGACACCGCATAGATCACGGCCAGACCAAACACATAGCCCAACACCATGTGGGCCAGGGCTGATCCAATGGGCGAGCGAACGTTGCCAATCAACGGTATGGACGTGCCAATTAAGGTGGAGCCCAACAGCCCGCAAATTGCTGGAATAGCCGCCAGAATCATCGCATAGCCAGTGAACAGCGACATGACGTCGGCAGGCTCTGCCGCAATCTTTTCCCACTCTGATTTTGGCGACAGGATGATTCCTTTCGCACGCTCGATTATTTTTGCAAAATCCATATTTAGTTCTCCCCTGTGTTGAGTAAGCCCATAACGGTGCTCAATGCTAAGACGAAACGCATGGCCTTTTAGCGCCACGATTCTTGCTGCGGGGGGGAGTGTATGCGCGAATGTCCTAGCTTGCCAGAAATAGTCGCCTAGTTCGCCGTATTGCCGACAATTCCGTTCTTGTTGATAGTCGCCTGCATGATCGTGACTTCATCGGCGGTCGTGCCGCTGCGCGCAGACCATGCCACGTGAGTGCCACTGGTGTTGATCGCGGCGTGATCGATGCTGCCTGCGCCGAGTGGTGTGCGGGTGCCGGTTGCAAAGTCGAGCCGTGCCAGCAAATCACCCTGCGGCAAGCGTTCGTGAATCACGCCGTATCGACCGTCACGTGAGAGCTGGCGCACTCGCACCGTGCGCGCTGTGAATGTCACGTATTTTGGCTTGCCTGTGCGCCATTGCACAATCGACAGGTCGCCTTGCGCGTAGCGCGTGACGTACTGCGCGCCAGCAATGAATGTCACCTCATCCTTGTTCATCCAGCGCGGGGGGACTACTCGCGCGAGTGATCGGACGTGCCACGTCGCGTTGACGGCATCGCTCAAGTCGAAGTTCAAAAGCGTTTTTCCGTCAGGCGCGAAACCAAGCTCGACGTTGCGTCCGATCACCGTCGTGGCAATTCGCTTTCCACGCACCGTATAGAGCTCCAGTGTTCGCGCGTCGCCAGCTTGTTGGATCGCAATCGCGACCAGGTCGCCCCTTGCATCGGCATCGAGCACCCGGCCTGATGCTTCGACTTCACCCAGCTGGGCGCAAGTGGTGGCGTCATACAAGCGTATCGAGACCGGGTCATCGCGCACGCGTTCTATCACGATGCGGCGATTGAACGAAAAAAACGAAGGCGAAGTCATGTCGCAGACTTTCGAAGGCTCAGCGACACCTGCTTGCCACCGGTACAAGCCCGGAGACTCAGTGCCGGGTGCGCTGACAAGAATCGTCAGCGTACCGTTTGCAGCGATTGCCACATCAACCAACTCCCGCGATTTGACATTCCACGCGAAAGTGGGCGACACCAACATCAGCGCAACCGTAGTAGTTAACGCACGGCAACACAATAAATTAACCAAGTTCAAGCAGCACTGGTTGGTGGTCGGAAACGCGGGTGTCGAGATTGATCTCCATTCGTTTGACATGAGGCACAAGCGTGTCGCTAACGAACATAAAGTCGCAGGTAATTGGCACCGGGCCGTAGCGTCGGTCATGCAGGCGAAAGGTTGGCGCGTGCGGCGTTTTGGGGTGAGCCAGCGTCCATGTATCGTGCATTGCGTTCGCGCTCGCGTGGGGAGCATTGAGCAGTGCATATTCAGGGCTGTTGGGCTCGAAGTTGAAGTCACCGCTCAGAATGCAATGCGGCGTGTGCTGCTTACTCTGAAACGGTGAGCCGGTGTCGTCAATCAGCGGCGGCGTGGCTGCATGCGCGCAGCCTTCACGGTGTAGCCGCAAAAGTTCTTGCGCTTGTGCCATGCGCATGGGCGGCGAATAAAACTCAAGGTGTGTTGTCATAAAGCGCACTGGGCCGAATGGCGTCATTACCGTTGCGTTGGTACACATGCGCGGCATGCTGCGTACGCCGCCCGGTGTCGCGTCCGCCGGGTAGGGCAGCGCATGGTGGCGCACCTGCGCTACCGGCAACCGTGTCGCGATGAGATTGCCAAAGCGCTGGCGCGAATTGCCATCAGGACCTAGTTCATCGACCGCCGCACCGAAAAAAACTGCAAAACCGGGCAGCAGGGACTTAAGAATTTCTGGTTGATTGTGCGAAGCGTTGCCGTCAAGACGCGGGTAGTTCACCGCCACTTCCTGCATGCAGATCACGTCGAAATCAGCCATGTCACGAGCTTCCTTGACGACTCGCGTGATGTCGATCACACCATCAAGCCCGCAGAACCATTGCACGTTCCAAGTGATGATTTTCACTTGATTCCTGCTCGCATGAAGGACTGCACAAATTGTCGCTGGAACAACAAGAACGCAGCGAGCAATGGCGCTGCGGTGAGCAACGTGGCAGCAGTAATGATTGACCAGTCAATGCCTTGATCGGTTGACGCAAATACTTGCAGGCCAACGGTTAACGGGCGCGAGTTGACCGAGTTTGTCACCACGAGTGGCCACAAGAAATTGTTCCAGTGATAGCTGACAGAGACCAGTGAAAAGGCAACGTAGACTGGCTTTGCCAAGGGCACGAAAACACGCCACAAAATTTGTAGCGAACTCGCGCCTTCCATTGTCGCCGCCTCGACCAGTTCCTTAGGAATTCCCTTGAATGTTTGTCGAAGCAGAAAGATCGCAAAGGCCGACGCGAAGTAGGGCAGGCCGATGCCGAGCAACGTGTCGATTAGCCCTAGTTTGCTCATCGTCTTGTAGTTCTCGACAAGCAGGATATCCGGCATGATCATGAGCTGCACCAACACCAGTGCGAACAGGATGTCTTTGCCGCGAAAATCGTAGCGAACAAAGGCGTAGGCTGCCAGCGTGCACAGCACCAGTTGCACCGTCAGAATCATCGTAACCAGCACGGTTGTGTTGACGAAATATCGCGCGAACGGCGCAGCGGCCCATGCGCGCTCAAAGTTCTCCAGCGTCAACGGCGCAGACAGCGAAAACTTGGCCGAGAACTCTGAGGGATGGAAGGCAGTCCACACCGCGTACAACAGCGGCAACACCCAAAGGATGGCCAGAAGCCATGCTGCAAACGTGTCGACGATAGGCGATTTTTTCTGAAATGCGGAAGCGGACATCTCAGTAGTGCGTCTTCTTGTCGAGCACGAAGAACTGCACCAGCGCCACCGTCGCGAGTGCGCCGAGAAGCACGACCGTAATCGCCGCCGCGTAGCCCTGATCCCAAAATTTGAAGCCCACTTCGTAGAGGTGGTAGAGCAGCAAGCTCGTCGCGTTGTCCGGCCCGCCGCGCGTCATCACAACGACATGATCGACCATGCGGAACGCGTTGATGACCGCGTTCACCAAGACGAAGATCGTGGTCGGCATCAAGAGCGGCCACAGCACGCGCCGAAAGAAGAACCAGCGACCTGCCCCTTCAATCGCCGCCGCCTCGCGCAGGCTCGGGCTGATGCCTTGTAGCGCTGCGAGGTAGAAAATCATGAAGAAGCCCGCCTCCTTCCAAACGGCGACGACTGTGATGCTGGCGAGCGCAGTTGATTTGTCACCCAGCCAGTTTTGTGACGGCAACCCGAATAAGCCTCCAATTTGCTCCAACAATCCGTAGTTCGGTGTG
>JAYVPF010000226.1:0-4677 GCA_043757535.1 Burkholderiales bacterium | reverse complement strand
TGTGACGCGAGACGACCCAGAATCTGGTCGGTGCCGTCTACCAGGATCCAGTCCTGTGTAATGTCAGACGGCTTTGCTGAAAAAGTTTTCATTGCTTGATACGCTCTAGACTCGTTTTAGTGTTTTGCAAAGGGCGGTGAGCGTTGCGCAACGGGCGACCGTGAAGTCGGCTTGGAAGCAAATACTCTGTCGCTCAGTGCGTTATGAGTGCTTGACCTCAGACTGTAAAAATCCGAGGTAAGCCCGATAGTATAGCTGCGAATGGCAATTTTCTGAACGAAAATGAACAGAAAGTACAAAAGAAAACGGCAAGCCCGAAGGCCTGCCGTTAAAGATGTCCGTCCAAAGGAGGAGGAAGGGGGACATCAATCACCTGCTAAGGAGGAGGAAGCAGGCGATGGATTAATTTAAGCATGCTGCACTGCACAAGTCAATGCGAAATGATGTGCTGCGGCGATAATTGTCTAGGCAAGATACTCTACTGGTAGTGCAACTCAGGAATTGTCTTATGAAATCAACAATCAAGTGGATAGATAACGTTCAATTTGTGGCCGAAACAGGTTCTGGCCATGCCGTGGTAATCGATGGCGCGCCTGAATATGGTGGCCGAAACACCGGTGTTCGGCCAATGGAGTTAGTGCTCGCTGGCGCGGCGAGCTGCACTGCGTTTGACGTGGTACTTATGCTCAAGAAATCTCGTCAGAATTTCACGAGTTTGCATGTGGATGCGGATGCGGTTCGTGCTGATACTGACCCAAAAGTGTTCACCGCCATCAAATTAACGTTCAGATTGTCTGGAAAAGGCCTCGATCCGGCCGCCGTTGAGCGTGCAGTCAAGCTGTCAAAAGAAAAATATTGCTCTGCAACAGCGATGCTTGGAAAAACCGCCGAAATTACGACGGAAATCGTGATCTCGGAGTGATCGGTGGCGAACGGCCTCGTGCAAAATTCAAAATGGCTGAGCGACAACCAGTGCACTGCATATTTTCAGCTTTTGGCTGAAACGACCTCTGCGTTGGGGCTAAGCGTTTAAATTCGTCTATATCGACTAATGGATAAAAGCGCGCGTATCCCCGATTGCATGGCGGTTGCAACAAAAAGTTGTTGATGTGCCCGACCGTTTGAGCGTGCTGAAAATCAGTCCAGCTTGACGCCCGCTTTTTTCACGAGTTTGGCGTACTTGTCCATCTCAGCTTTGAAGAACGCCGCCGCCGCATCTGGCGTCAAAAGGGTAGTGGCGTTGCCCTGTTTGGCCATACTTTCTTTGACTTGGGGCGTCGCAAACGCGGCAGTGAAGGCCGAATGGATGCGTTTGACCTCGGTGGCGGGCAGATTTTTTGGCCCGATCGCCGCAAACCAGCCGTCAACGATGTAGTTCGGTAAACCCTGTTCGGCAAACGTCGGGATCTCCGACGCGGCGGTCAACCGC
Organism: Burkholderiales bacterium; assembly: GCA_043757535.1. Lineage (GTDB taxonomy): Bacteria > Pseudomonadota > Gammaproteobacteria > Burkholderiales > Casimicrobiaceae > Casimicrobium. The sequence goes on along the minus strand of JAYVPF010000226.1, from coordinate 3,248 downwards.
GCGTTGGCCGACGTGCCAATCGCGCGCAACGCGCCGCTTTTTAAGCGCGCCTGAATCGAAGGCAGCGCGCGCACGCCAAAATCCACCGGACCGCCGAGCAAGTCCGTAATCATCGGGCCCGCGCCTTCGTAGCCACGAGCGTGCCGATGCAGATGATTGACGCGATGAACACGGTGCCTGCTTTTGCCATGGTCATTGTGCAGTTCCTCCTGTTGTAGCGTTTCGATTGTTCAGGGCAATGCAGTGAGCAGCGCCCGCCCTACGCAACCACACCATCGCGCAATCGCTGGTCCGTTCGCTCGGCGCTGATGCCGAACCCGGCGAGCAATTCGTTCGTGTGCTCACCCAGCTTCGGTGGATCTAGCCGAACCCGCAGGCGCTCCCCAGCCATCGTGAACGGAAGTAGCGTGGTCTTCACGCGCTCGCCCGCGCGCCGTCGGGCAGTCGCACGTCGCCAAGACCGCCGGTCGCAATCAAATGCGGGTCGTCAAACAACTCCTCTGCCAAAAGCGCGAGCACCGCGCGACGACACAATGCGCCGCACAAATGAATTATTAAAGGTGCGCTTTACAGCTTTTTTACGGAGTCGCGGCTGCATGGGGGCTACGTTGACTTTTGGCGCTAAGTCGATAAATGCCGTTTTGAGCCGTAAGCCCTACTGGAAACGTCGGTACGGCACTTAGCTGCTTCTTTGAAACGGCGACGCGTTTGCTCTACCGACCCAGTGTTTCGCTCGCAATATCAGCGCTTCGCGGAGTGCGTGAGCCACGTATTGTCAGGCAGAGTTCACGTGTAGGGGCAATCCGACGGCATACTTCTTCATGCCCGCCAACTTCCGCCGGTTTTCACGCTCGGACTACGGGCCGATATGGGTTCAGGCCGCAGCGTTGAGCGCACCATCGCTGCCGTTACGTAAATCTCTGTGTTTGGCGGACTCGCACAGGATGCGGGTGTCATGCTACCTGCCGGCGCGGCGTTGGCGGCGAGCCGCGCGAGCGCTGCACGCTGATACGCTTTGCGCTTTCATGTTCCTTGATCGCGCAGGTTTGCTATGGCGGCGTCTTTATCGGTGGTGATGTTGGGGGCCAGCGGTGCAGTCGGTGGACATGTCGTTTCCACGCTGCTCGCGATGCCCGAATTGAAGCGGCTCACGCTGCTTGGGCGGCGAGAGGTGGCTCTGCCACAGAGCGCAGGCAATGGTGCCCTCATGCAACACGTCGTGAATATTGAAATACCCGACACTTACGTCGAATTCGTCGCCGGGCACAATGCCGCCGTTTGCACGCTCGGTGTCGGGCAGCCGTCGAAGCTGACGAAAGCGGAGTTCCTGCACATCGATAAAGACGTCGTGATCGCGTTCGCGACGATTTGTAAACAGAGCGGTGTGCGCCATTTTGAACTGCTAGGGGCGGTCGCTGCCGACTCGAAATCGCGGACGTTTTATCTTCGCATCAAAGGCGAGTTGGAGGAGGCGCTCGTGGCGCTCAATTTCGAGCGGCTTTCCCTGTTTCAGCCATCAATGATTCTGACGCCGACCAATCGGTATGGCGTTCAGCAAGCGCTGACGCTGACTTTCTGGCCAATGCTGTCGCCGCTGTTGTTCGGTCCGCTGCGCAAGTTTCGTGGCGTGGGGGTCGAGACGCTAGGGGCGGCGATGGCGAAGCAGTTGCTTGCCAAAGGTAGCGCTGTGCAGCGGCTGCTCTGGGATGACGTTGAGGCGCTGAGCAGAGAGGGCAGGCAATGCCCACCCCACGTCGGTTGAAAGCCTAAACTCTGCAACTACGACTAGAACGGGATATCGTCGTCGAAATCGTCCAGCTTTGCTTTCTTCGGTGCACCCGTTCCAGCTGCCGAACCTGAGCCCATCGGCTGTCCGGTTGAGCGTGGAGTTGATCCGCCTTTTTCGCTATCGTCGTACGGTGCATCGCTGCCACCACCCCCGCTGCGCCCGCCGAGCATTTGCATGCGGTCGCCGCGAATCTTGGTCATCGTTTTTTCGACGCCTTCTTTATCCGTCCACTTGTCGTAGCGCACGCTGCCTTCTACGTAAATAGAGCTGCCTTTTTTCAAATATTCGCCGCACACTTCGGCGATGCGCCCAATGAATTCAACGCGATGCCAATCGGTGCGATCCTGTTTACCGCCGCTCTTGTCTTTCCACGTCTCGGTGGTCGCCATATTGAAGACGGCAACGGCTTCGCCCGATGGCAGATAGCGCATTTCTGGGTCTTTTCCCAGGTTGCCGATCAGGGTGACGCGATTGACGGATGCCATTGTTTTCTCCTTCTATCAAACAGGTGGCGGGGTTATTTTGAAGACCGCCACGAACACGAGCGCAGCCCTCGCTGCGCCTACTTAAGGCCACTAGATTATCGCAAACTCGATTTGATTGCTTTGTGGTCTTGGCGAATAGGCGCGTTACGCTACATTCACCTTTGAAATCCACGATCAATTTGGCAAACACCCCGTATGCATGACCTGATTGTCAAGACAACCAGCCACGACTTTGGCGCAGTGCGCACCGCGATGCAAAGTTATGTGGATCGCGACCTGCTTTCTGGCGTTTCCTGGGCCGTACTTCAGGGCCGCGATCTGATGGATGTGAATAGCGTCGGCTGGGCGGATCGTGAAGCGAAAACAGCGCTCACGACGGATCACTTATTCCGCGCGTTTTCCAACACAAAATTGATCACATCATGCGCGGTGCTGCTGCTGCTCGAAGCCGAAAAACTTCAGCTCGACGACCCGATCGAGCGCTACATTCCGCAGCTCGCCAATCGCCGCGTATTGAAGGCTGGCGCGACTACGCTGAATGACACCGAACCTGCCAACAGCTCAATCACAATTCGTCATTTACTGAGCCACAGCGCGGGTTTGAGCTACGGGCTGTTCGATCCCGGCACGCTGATTTTCACCGCATACAACGAACGCAAAATTTTCGGCCCTACGCTCACGCTGGCCGAAATGGCGAACGCGCTCGCCGATCTGCCGTTGCTGTTTCACCCCGGCACATCGTTTGAGTATTCAGTGGCGACCGACGTGTTGTCGCGACTGGTCGAAATTGTGAGCGGACAGCACTTCGACGCGTTCATCCAGTCGCATATTTTCGACCGTCTAGGTATGGTTGACACGTCATTCGTCGTTCCGATTAATCAGCAACATCGAATGACCGGGTACTACCGAGGCGCGGACATGATTGACGAGATGAAACCGGGCCTGACGCGCGTCGACAATTCGCCTTATCCGGG
>JAYVPF010000225.1:0-17765 GCA_043757535.1 Burkholderiales bacterium | reverse complement strand
ATACGCAAAAGCTCGTGGTGATCGCATCTGCTGCCGTACTGATCCTTCGCGCTGCTCAGAATGACAACTTTTTACCTGAGACATGTAACTAATCAGGTATTTAGGTGACTTGTTAATAAGCTGTGATTTTGTAGGTGCGAGTCCGGTTGCGCTCTGCGGTGACAAAGCGCGACCGGGGGCGCGCCTACGGCTAAATGACCGGTATTGCGGCTAGGTGGGATTCAATTTGTCGCTTCAGCTTTTGCATAAAGTGACGTATTCACGCGGGATAGCATCGTATAGGGCGATAAGTCGACTATCAGCAAAATAGAGTGCCAGCCCCAGCGAAATCGCCATTGCGCCGAAAAGCTATTCGAAGAAAACCCGCCTGTCTTTCGCCAATAATTGAAGCTCGCGCTTCACTTCCCGCGCTCTCGATTCGACGTAACTGGCTTCGTAATAATCACCATCGCCCGCCTTCGATGCCAGTTCGAACTGATCGAGCGCACCGCGCAGATTGCCCTGCCGCGCGTACTGCTCACCGAGGAAGCGATGCTGCTTCATCTTCATGCCGGACTCGGCGCTGGCGCGCGCGGCGAGTTCGAGTAGCGTGGTGTCATCCGGGCGTCGGGCCAGACTGCGCTCCACCGAGGCCAGCGCGCGTTTCGGCTCCTTGGCGCGCAGCAAAACTTCGGGCAAATCGTGATGCAGTTGCCAATGATTCGGGAACTCGACAATCGCACGCTCGAAGAAGGTCACAGCAGCCGGAAACTCTTCGTTCTGGATCAAAATCTGCCCGTGCATCGCGGCAATCATCGGGTGCTTGATGCGAGCTGATTCGAGCACCGCAAGTTCGCGTTTGGCACGTTCAAAATCGCGTAGGCGCATCAGCGACGCCACGAGTCCGTAACGCGTCGCGGCTTCAGAGGAATATTTGCGTTCTTCCAGCGCCGATTCAAAAAACGTGACTGCTGCTTTCGGCTCGCCGACGTAGCTGCGCAGCAGCGCCCGCACGTAATGAAAATCGGTGCTCTCACGCGCCAACTTGAACTCACCGCTACCAGCGCGTGCGCGGGCATCGCCAATGCGCTCCACCGTCACTGGGTGGGTACGCATGTAGCCGGGCACGACGCCGGTGTCGCTGATAGAGCTGTAGCGTTGCAGACGCTCCATGAACGTGCCCATCGAGCCCGAATCAAACTGCGCCCGCGTCAAATACTGGAAGCCAACGCGATCAGCCTCGCGTTCGTTGTCGCGAGAAAAATTCAGGTAGCTCTGTATCTGCGCGGCCTGCGAACCGAGCAGCACCCCCTGAGCGGCGTCGCCCTTTCCGGATTTTGCCGCGAGCACGGCCGCAGCGAGCCCCGCGATACCCATCCATGCGTTTTTGCGCTGATCGTCCATCATGCGCGCATAGTGTTTCTGTGTGACGTGTGCCATCTCATGCGAGAGCACGCTAGCGAGTTCGCTCTCGGACTGTGTGATCAGCACGAGGCCCATGTTGACGCCGATGTAACCACCGGGCATCGCAAACGCGTTGACGCCAGAGTCCGCCACCGCAAAAAATTCAAATTTGTCGCGAATGCTCGGGTTCGCGTTCAGGATGCGCGCACCGAGTTCGTTCAGGTAGGCGTTGACCTCCGGATCCTGCAAATACGCGCCGCTGGCGCGCAACTCGCGCATTGCCTCCATGCCCAATTTTTTCTCGGCCTGACCCGTCACCAGCACGCCGGAACTGTCACCCAGTTCGGGCAAACTATTCTGGGCGTACGTCAAAGTGGGCAGCAGCAACGCGAGCGCTGTCAGCGCAGCGACCACCGGGCGCGTTGCAGATTCACGGCGCAAACCCGACAATGCAGGCAAATTCGAGCGGCGAAGGGGCGTCGGGATAGGCTTTGGCATGTTGCTAAGATAGCCCAATTCCGCTTCCAGTTCCTTTGTTAAGACAGCTTCACACTTCGCCATGACTGAATCGTTACAAACGCTTACACATTTCGACGCTTCCGGGCAGGCGCATATGGTCGATGTTGGCAGCAAAGCCGAGACCAAACGCATGGCGCGCGCCGAGGGTTCTATCGTCATGCAACCGACGACGCTGGCGCTGATTGAATCGGGCTCACACAAGAAAGGCGATGTGCTCGGCATCGCGCGAATCGCAGCGATTGGCGGGGCCAAGCGCTGCGCCGAGTTGATTCCGCTGGCGCATCCGATTCCGCTGACCCGAGTCGCCGTTGATTTTGCGGTTGACCGCGCGACATTGAGCGTTCGCATCGAAGTCACAGCTGAAACCGTGGGGCGGACTGGCGTTGAAATGGAAGCGCTCACCGCCGTCAGCGTTGGTCTGCTCACGATTTATGACATGTGCAAGGCGGTGGATCGCGGCATGACCCTTTCAGCCGTGCGCCTTCTGGAAAAAGAAGGCGGCAAATCGGGGCACTGGAAGGCGGGGTAGCGCCGCCCGGTCGCACACCCTCGATTCTGACCGACAGTCGTGCGAACCGTTCTTACGCTTTGCGCGTTCGCACTGGGGGTCGGTATCGCGCAGCTTGCGCCAGATTTGCCGCCGCGCTGGATTAGCGTTTCGCTTTTTTGTCTTGCCGCAATCGCAGGTTTTTTTCGATTGCTGCGAAAGTCGGGTGCAGCCATTTCGATGACGCTTTCCGTAGCGCTTGTACTGGGCGCGAGTTTCTCCACGTTGCGTGCCGATTTGCGCATGTCGCAAGGGCTGGCGAGCGTTTGGGAAGGCCGCGACATTGAACTCGTCGGCATCGTTGACGAACTGCCGCAAGCCGATGCGCAGGGCGTGCGATTTGCCTTTGCAGTCGAGCACGTCCTGACGCCGAAAGCGACCGTGCCACCGCGTATCGCGCTCGGTTGGTACAAGGCGACGGTCAAGGAGTTGCAAGGCGAGCCACTGCCGACGATCCACGCCGGTGAGCGCTGGCAACTCACCGTGCGGCTCAAGCGGCCACACGGGTACGCTAATCCAAACGGATTTGATGTCGAAGCATGGCTGCTAGAGAACGAATTGCGCGCGACAGGTTCGGTACGCGGCGATGAGCCGAACCGTCGCCTTGCAGCCAACGCAGGAAGGCCGATTGATTACTTAAATCAGCTGCGTGATCGGCTGCGTGAACGCATGCGAGAAGCGCTCAAGGATCAGCGCTACGCGGGCGTTTTGGTTGCACTCGCGTTGGGCGATCAACGCGCGATCTCTGAATCTGATTGGGCGTTGTTCAACGCCACCGCGGTATCGCATCTGCTCTCGATCAGCGGCGCACACGTCACGCTGTTCGCGACATGGATTGCACTAGCTGTGTTTGCCGTATGGCGGCGCTCGCCGCGACTGGTGTCGCGCCTGCCCGCGCAGCTTGCTGCTGCCATCGTTGCTGCGATTGTTGCCTTGGCCTACGCGGCGCTATCGGGGTTCGCCGTGCCAGCACAACGCACCTGCTACATGTTGCTGACTGCTGCGCTCGCGCTAATGCTGCGGCGCTCGCTCTTGCCCTGGCTCATTCTGTCGTGGTCGTTGGTCGTGGTGCTGGTGATTGATCCATGGGCCGTGCTCGCCGTCGGTTTCTGGTTCTCATTCATGGCGGTTGCTATGCTCATGTACGTCACCGTCGGGCGCGTTGGCGAGCGACCCTGGTGGCACACGGTGCTGATCACGCAAGCAGCGGTGACCGTCGGACTTGCACCGTTGTCAATTGCGCTGTTTCAACAAGTGTCCTTGGTCGGGCCGATTGCGAATGCGGTGGCGATTCCGCTCATTACGATGCTGGTCGTGCCGCTCACGTTGGTGTGGCTCATCGTGCCGATTGATCTGCTGTTGACCATCGCGCATCAACTCGTCGTTTGGCTTACGCTCGGTTTGCAGTGGTTGATGACATTGCCGACGCCGCTGTGGTCGCAGCATGCACCACCGTGGTGGACCGTTGGACTAGCGCTTCTCGGTAGCCTCGTGTTGCTCGCGCCGCGTGGCTGGCCGCATCGCTGGCTGGGGCTCGTCTGGTGTTTGCCGCTATTTGCCATCATGCCAGTGCGACCTGCGGAGGGTGAATTCCAACTCACTGTGCTCGATATTGGACAAGGCACCGCTGCGGTCGTGCAAACCGCGCAGCACACGATGGTTTACGACACCGGCCCGCGCTGGACTGACGCGAGCGACGCGGGCTCGCGTCTGATCGCCCCGTACCTTCGAGCGGTTGGCACGTCACACATTCATGCGCTCGTCGTCAGCCACCTCGACATCGATCACAGTGGCGGCGCGAAATCGTTGTTGAAAAGCGTTCCGGTCGACTGGATGTTGACGTCAGTTTTCGCTGAAACCGAAATCGTAAAGACGGCGAACGAGCGCAGCGTGCGAGCGCTCGGCTGCGCGGCGGGCCAATCCTGGACGTGGGACGGCGTGCGCTTCGATGTGATGCACCCCGATATCGACAATTATCAGGAAGCCAAACTCAAAACCAATGACCGCTCATGCGTGGTCAAAATCAGCACACCACGATTCAGTGCGCTGCTAACGGCAGACGTTGAGGCCATGAGTGAAGCCGACATCATCGAGCGTTATGGGGGAATGAAGTCCCTGCTCAAAAGCGACGTGTTACTCATGCCGCATCATGGAAGTCTCACGTCATCTACGCCCGAATTCATCGAGGCTGTCGCGCCAAAGATCGCACTGATCAACGCGGGCTATCGCAATCGATTTGGTCATCCACGCGAAGGCGTACTGGCACGCTACACCGAGCGCAATATTCCTGTGATGCGCACCGATTGGCATGGCGCGATCACCCTTAACTCAGTTGATGGTCTAGCAAAGGTTGAAAAGGCGCGAGAGACGCGGCAACGCTACTGGGTAGACAAACCCGATCCCGCAGATCGGCGGCTCATTGAGTAATTTGACGGGCACTGCCCGCCTCGTGACTATCGGGCGCCAGCCCGCGATCAGGTCTGCGCTTCGCCGGGATTACAAGGCGGGCAGTGCCGCACTACGGCTCCCTGAACCGCCCAATCCGCACCGCTGTCTGCCCCAATTTCGGATTCGGAACAGGCATCACCATCAGCGCATCCGTATGAAGCGTACGCACCTCAACTTCACCGTCCGTCGCGATCAACGTGCCTGCGTCAGCGATGAGCTCAAGGCCCCGTAACCGACGAATCCAGCTGAACTCAGCCGTCTTCACTGTGACCACTGTGCTGATGTCGACCACGCGTTGCGCGACCGGAGTTGCAGCATCCAATCGGTCCGCCATCCACTGACTATCGAGCACTTCAAAATGCCTCAAAAATCGCAACATAGTCTGCTTGGCTACATCGCCTGACGCAGCTTGCCAATGCTGCCCGCATTCAACGAGCAAAGCACTCTTCGTGCTCTGCGACTCGCCGAAAGCCACATAGTCCCGCAGCCGCCTGCCCGCCGCGTGACCGGAGTCGACCAGGATATGTTCAGGAATTCCGACGGCGCGCGCTAGCACCAGTCCGGTCTCGGTATCACCCGCTAGCGCTATCGGTGGCGCGGGCTCCAGCATCGAATGCAGGTCAAGCAAATGATCGACCGTGTCGTAGAACGGACGCAGCTCACGCGCACGACGCAGCTCACGTGAACCGCGCAACCCATCGAGTGTTGCCACATCCCACAATCGATTGAAATCTTCATCGACACAGCGCGAGTCGAAGGGTTTTTCGGCATCGAACGCGTGATATGCCTCCACGTTCGCGAACACAAGCGAGAGCGTTCCTCGCCGCACTTGCAAGCCCGCTTGAAGCTCATACAGCAACCAGTCCGCTGCAATCGCACCGCACACCTCGTTGCCATGCACCAACGCGTTCACGCACACATGCGGCCCCGCAATCCCGCTGGCGAATCGCCAAACGTAGGGCACAGCCGTATTGCCAGCCTCCCACACGCGAATGTCCGGAAATTGGGTCTCGATTACAGCGTTCAAATCAGCCTCGGTTATTCTCTTATTACTGAGTCAACCCAATAGGATCGGTTCGGCAGGCTCCCTCTCCCTCGGGGAGAGGGTTGGGGTGAGGGACTTGGCACACGATTCAAGCATCGCCATGCAATCACCCTCACCCCCCGCCCTCTCCCCAGGGAGAGGGAGCCATACCGGTTGCGATAGGACATATTTAGTTGACTTATTAATAAGTGACCGGCATTGCCACTAGCCGCCGTGCAGCGGTGCTCGTTCTGAAAAGTCAAAGCAGCTGTCGAAGCCCCAGAGCACCGGCAATCGGATCCACCCGAAAGTACGACTGCAACTGCGCAAAGTACGCCGGATATTCGCGCAACAACAATTCCGGTTCGGCGAAAAAAACCTCGCAGGTGACCGCAAAAAACTCGTCGATTGACTCGGCTGCATAGGGATCAATCGCAGTGTCCGGATTGCGATCCACGCATCCGCGAAAGTGCCCGTAAGCCGCGTCAATGGCTTCACGAAATACCGCTCGCGGGTGGGCTGGCAGCGGCGGCAATCCATTCACCGCGCCGTCGAGCATGTCGATCTTGTGCGCAAATTCATGGATCACCAGCGCCATGCCTGTTTCTTCGTAGCCCGCAGCAACCGCAGGCCACGACAGCAGCACCGGGCCGCCTTCCCAACTCTCGCCGGCAATCGGTTCATCCAGCCGGTGTACCACGCCCGCCTCATCCTCGAAATCGTATGTACGCGGAAAGTCGCCGGGATAAACCACGACGTTTTCCCAGCCCTCGTAATCACGTATTGCCTCGGCAACCGTAGCACCGCGACCAAGGATCAAAAGGCAGGCCTGCACAGCGATCATGATGCGCATGTGCGACGCGACTTCGAGCACGTGCTCGCCGGAGGTCGCACCGCTAACGATGCTTTTTTCGACAAGGAAAAGCGTCGTTAGATCACGCAGACGTGCGAGTACCGTAGGTGCGTAGTGATCAAGGAAGGGTAGCTCGTGAAGGGCGGCATTCCACTCGTCATCAGGAAGCGCGTGGGTTGTCAGCGCACGTTCGCGGCGTTTGGTTTTTAGCCAGTTGAACATCGTTAGTCCCCTCCCCCCTCGTGGGGGAGGGTTAGGGAGAGGGGGAACGGGGACGAGAGAATCGCCATTGCTCTGGCTGCAACCATCCCCCTCTCCCTAGCCCTCTCCCGCCGGGGGAGAGGGGACAAGAGCGGACTGCGGCAAAGTGGGTGACGCTTCAATCTCCACCGACTTGATCCGCTCGAAATGCCCGCTGATTTTGCGGCTGGAAATTTGCACTTGCTCCGCGTCATCATGCGCCTGCTTGATGTGCGTGGCGAGCTTGTCCATGCGGTCTTGAAATCGTCCGAAGTCGGTGCCGAGTTTGCCCAATTCATTCTTGATCACCGCTGCCTGCTTGCGCATCTCGGCATCGCGAATCACCGCGCGCACCGTATGCAAAACCGCCATCAAATTAGTCGGCGATGTGAGCCAGACGCGCTGTGCCTGCGCCTGCGCGACGATGTCAGCATGATTGCCAACAATCTCGGCAAACACCGCCTCTGACGGAATAAACATCACCGCCGAATCAGCACCCGCACCGGGCTGAATGTATTTAACCGCGATATCGTTAACGTGCTTTTTCACGTCAGTCGCGAAGAGTTTTTTCGCGATGGCGCGAGCTGAGTCTGGCTGCGTTGCGTCAATCGATGTTCGGTAGTTCGACAACGGAAACTTTGAATCAATTGCCATCTTCGACATGCCGTCCGGCATCGTCAAAACGCAGTCCGCCTTCTCTCTTCCAGTCCCGACCGCCGCCTGAAATTCGTAAACATCTGGCGGCAAGGTATCCCTCACCAGCGCCTCCAGCTGCACCTCGCCGAATGCCCCACGCGCAGACTTGTCGGAGAGCACCTGCTGCAGGCTCACCACGTTCGTCGTGAGGCTATCGATCTTTTTCTGGGCCTCGTCAATCACGGCGAGCCGCGCCATCACATTGGCGAACGTCTCGTTCGTCTTCTTGAAACCTTCGTCAAGCCGTTCGTTGACCTTGCCGCTAATCTGCTCCAGCCGGCCGTCGACAGTCTTCGTCATCGTCTCGGCCTGCTGCGTGATCTGCGCACCCATCGAGCGCAAGGTGTTTTGCAGCAATTCCTGATTGGCACGCGTCTGTTCGGCCATTTTCCCGAGCATGCCTTCGAGCACTTCGCGCTTGAGCGAATCCTGTTGCGTGGAAAGCGTTTGTTGCAATAGCGCGAGTTGCTTGAGCGACGATTCGGTCTGCTGCGACAGCGAATGCACCACTTGCACTTGCAGCGTGCCGATCACTTCGCGGGTGCCACTGTTCGCCAGCGTCAGGTCACGCCCCACGCGTTCGCTGACCTGATTAAACATGCCGCCGACGTCACCGATCATCGCGCGATGTTTCTGCTCCAACTGACCGCCAAGCTCGCCGCTCATGCGCCGCACGAGCGCTCCCTTTTGCGCGATGATCAACACAACAATAATCACCAGCAGGACGATCATCACAGCCATCAGCGAGAGCGCAATGTCTCCAGAGTTCACGTGGCCCACTCCGTATCGGCCAATAGAGCGAATGAAATCAACCAGTGCGTGCTGACGTATTCGCCACCAGTAATCGCCGCTTCCGCCGCAATCACGTGTTCACGAGACAGCGTCCCGAAGCGCTGCCACCGTGGATCACCGCCTGGCACAAGCATCTGCATGATCCCGCGCATGCACCAGGCGCGTGACAAATTCAGGCCGTGGTTATGCACCTGTTTTGCATCATGCTCATTAGTTACCAAAGCCGGTTCGAGCAAACGAAAGTCGCCCGCATTAAGCTCTGGCAAAAACGCGTCAAACCACGCGAGAAACTCATCAATCGGCATGACCAACGCCATTAACAACGCCTCTGTTAATGCAGGCGACAAAAAGTCCTCACCCGAAAAATCGTACGCAAGCCGATAGTCGCGATCCGCTCCGAACCATTGCCTCGCTTTCGCTTTGATGACGTCTATGAACTCAATATCACCCACCGTCGTCGCATAGCGCAACGCATGAATCATCGCGAACGACGTGTTGGAATGCACACCGTGCCGCACAGGCGCGTTCGCTGTTTGCAGATGATGCAGCATGGCATCGGCGAGATAGTCCGCCAGTGGGCGTAACGCCGCGCGCCATTTTTCAGAGTGTGGATGCGTACAAACGGCCAACTCCGAATAGAGCTTTAGCATCCAGCCCCAGCCGTAAGGCCGCTGCCAGTGTGCCGCGCCATCGCGCGCAAAATACGCGACTTCGCGCTCCGCTTTCATCGCGTTGAACTGTCGGTCAAACCATGAGGCAATCGCCTTTGAGTGCGTCTCATCCGGTCCCACGTTCAACAGCCGCGCCATTGACCAATGCATGTGCACGCACGAGTGCCAGTCGTAACTGCCGAAAAAAATCGGATGCAACATTGACGGCTCGCAAGCCTGCGCCTCCGCTGCATCATGCACAAAATGCATCGTGAAATTGGGATATTCGCGGCGCGCGTTTTCGAGCGCGGTACGGGCGTAGCTTGAGTGAATTGCGTTTATTTCTGACATAACGCGGAGTCTACCGATTCAGGACTAAACTGCGGCGCGTGAGGCGGCACAGATGTGATGTAGGGTGGGCACCCTGTGCCCACCCAACCTCGGCAAAACAATTTATTCGGCGGCGCAACGCGATGGTGGGCAGAGACTGCCCACCCTACGCAAAGGGTTTCTCCATGAGAATCGAAGAAGAATTAAAACTAGATTTCAAAGACGTCCTGTTCCGCCCCAAGCGCTCAACGTTAGGCTCGCGCGCCAAGGTGGAACTTAAGCGCGAATACACTTACCGCCACTCCGCACGTCACTCGTCGAGCGTGCCAATCATCGCGGCGAACATGGACACCGTCGGCACCTTCGAAATGGCCGCCGCACTCGCCAAGCATCACATGCACGTCGCGCTGCACAAGCATTATCTGGTGGAGGATTACGTCACCTTCTTCAACGACAACAATCATCCGGTGCACCAGTACGCGTTCTACTCACTCGGCATCACCGACTCCGATCTCGACAAATTCAAGGCCGTGAAAAACGCCACGGGCGACGCCATCGAATTCGTCTGCATCGACGTGGCGAACGGTTACACCGAGACGTTTCTCGAATTCGTAAAACGCTTTCGAGAGGCTTACCCCAAGACCACCATCATGGCCGGCAACGTAGTTACCGCCGACATCACCGAAGCGCTGATCCTTGCTGGCGCAGACATTGTCAAAGTCGGCATCGGCCCCGGCAGCGTCTGCACCACAAGAAAGATGACCGGCGTCGGCTACCCGCAGCTCTCCGCCATCATCGAATGCGCCGACGCCGCACACGGATTGGGTGGCCACATCTGCGGCGACGGTGGCTGCACCGTCCCCGGTGACGTCGCCAAAGCTTTTGGCGGCGGCGCAGATTTCGTCATGCTCGGCGGCATGCTCGCCGCCCACGACGAATCCGGCGGCGAAATCGTGCACAACAAAACCGACGGCAAAACTTATCGCAAGTTCTACGGCATGAGCAGCGAGGTCGCGATGGAAAAATATTCGGGCGGCGTCGCGAAATATCGCGCCAGCGAAGGAAAAGCCGTCACGCTAGAAGCTCGCGGCCCGGTCGATCTCACGGTGCAGGAAGTGCTGGGTGGGTTGCGTTCGACGTGTACTTATGTGGGTGCGCGGACGCTCAAGGCGCTGTCGAAATGCACCACGTTTGTACGGGTTACGCAGCAGATTAATGAGGTTTATGGAAGAGCCGGGTGAGCGATCTGAGCGCGCCCCCGATTTCGTCTGACTTTGAACAGAAACGCTCAATGTCTTCAGCGCAGAATCCACAAAGCATTGCCAATCGAAGTCTTACCAGAATCTCTAGAACACGATACAGCGCGTAGAACTCGTCGCCATGCTTAGCGCGACTGTGTAGCGCAGCGTCGTAGTGTGTTAAATAGTTACGAGTGTCCACGATGGCCGATACAAATGTGTGTGGTGCCAACTGATTCACAAAGACTTGGGCTATCTCGTCAACGAGAGCATTCAATCGCTTCGCGAGAAAGGGTTCGTTTCCGTACCGAAGTTTGGCCTTCAACCAATTGCTGTACTTTTGCGGTACTGTGTTTTTCAGCAAGGTGGTCAACTCGCTAAAGTCAGCATCGCTTAGCGGGCCGCTTTGCTCGAATGTTCGCCTGTGCAACGTTTCCGCTGCTTGAGCCATCATCAAAAATCTATTGCTCAAATACAGATCTGCTCCGCTTTTGGCCGCGAAGTAAAGATTGAATGCAGCGTCTGCTTTTTGGTAGCTATCAAACCATCGGTTTAACAAGTCCCCAAACTTTTGCTCTACTTCTGCGAACGTGAATAGTGGTGGCCGCGAGGCTGACGTAGGTGAGCATTCAGATGAGCGGGCAGCCGGGGCGAACAGCACTTAACTTCGTACTCTCGGTTTTCGTAGTCCGATTTTCGTTCAATCACATGCGCACAAACGCCTTCCAGAGGAACGTACTGGTCAACTACAAGCGATACAAAGTTGCGTAGTCGATTCCCTGTATCCAGCCACGTTTCTAAACTCTTTGGTTCAGCGCTGTAAATGAGCAATCTCGAAGACGCAGATATCGTTGCGCTTCGGAACTGATCCGTTATGGGGGCTGTCCAAGCGCACAAGACGACTAGCCTCGTGTGATCATCCAGTACATACTCCGCATGCGCTGGCCTCGCGAAAGACAACGATCCAGTTCCTGCGCCAATATCTCTCGCAACAGAAATTCTATTTAACCGAAACCATTCATCCACAGCCTGTGATTGGAACGAAATGCCGTGAAAAGCAATTGGATTACTTCCAACCGTATGACAGCCAATCAACAGTCGATTTACATGAAAGGAAAAGCTTCGAGTACCTGATGCATACAGGTGCGCTTGTTTGTAGAAGCAATCGTCTAACGTAAGCGGCTGACCAGATTCACTTTCCCCCAAGATTAGCGGACACGCGGCACTGTTTAGCATGTCATTCGTTGTTGTCAGATCACCCCAAACATCTAGCTGCAGTAGCCCGTCGTCCAATGTGGTGAGCCTGCCGGGTACCCTTGATGTTGAAGTATTCGGCAGCCAAAAATGCCCTTGGCAGGGCAATAATGAATTCTGCGACTTAGCATCCATTAAATGCACTCTATTGAACGCGCCAACTGGCGTCAGCAATACTAACCGAGCGCTGTATAGCCTCTGCGTCTAAACCTGCCGCTGCACCGAAGGTGTCTCCGGCACCGGATACCCGGCCTCTGCAAACGTCCGCGCGATCATTTGATTGATATCGAAATAGACCTGCCAGTAGTTGTCGGTGTGGCAATAGCCGCGCACGGTGAGCATTGGGCCTTCGGCTGTGAACTTACTGATCTCTACTTCGGGTGCGGGTTCTTTCAGTACGTTTTTGATCGCTGGGAGCGCGGCTTTTAGTCGGGCGACCGCGTCATTGACGTCAACGCCATTCGCAACTTTCGCTTCACAATCAACACGACGCTGCGGCAGCGCTGAAAAATTCTTGATCGTGTCGCTGAAGATTTTGTTGTTGCCTACGATGTGGGTAACGCTATCACCGGAGACGATGGTCGTGCCGAACAAGCCGAGCTCCTTTACGGTGCCTTCGACGCCGCCTGCACTGACGTAATCACCGACTTTGTACGGTCGCAACACTTGCAGGAACGCACCCGCCGCGAAGTGCGACAACAGGCCGCCCCACGCGGTGCCGATGGCGAGGCCTGCGCCAGCCAAAAGCGCTGCGAAACTCGTGGTCTGCACGCCGAAAATGTCGAGAATGGCGAGCACTAAAACTATGTTCAGTACGACGCCGATGATCGACACCATGTAGCGCGCCAATGTGGGCTCAATCTTGCCGCTTTTGGCGAGCGCTTTTTCGATCATGCGCAAAACGAAGCCTATGATCCAGCGACCGACGATCCATGCGGCAATCGCCGCCAAAACCTTAAGGCCAAAGTCCACGCCCTTGGTCGCGAGCCAGGTCATGATTTGTTCGGTGTTCAGCATGCTCATAAGATCTTCTACGAAGTATTTTTTTCTAGTGCGTATTCGTAGCATCGCGGCGCAACAAAATCCAGCGCGGCGACGTCGCGGAGACGAAGTATCAGACGATTGAATCGGGAAAACCCGGAGACCGCGGCGCAGCTACAGGGCGTTACGACTTCTATACTGGATGGCTGCGCTGATCTACTTCAGCAGGCAACACCCGTACATATCAAGGAGGTTTCTCATGCGTCGCATTCACGCGCTCTCACTCGTCGCCGCGTCACTCGCTGCGCCGTCGGCACTGGCTCAAGACAAAGGCAATCTGAACATTTACTGCTCCATGCAGATCGAGTGGTGCACGTTAGCCGCGAATGAGTTTTCGAAGCAGACGGGTATCAAGGTCAACACGTCGTTCAAAGGCTCGGGCGAGACCTTTGCACAGGTGAAGGCCGAGAGCACGAATCCGAAGGGCGACGTGTGGTTCGGCGGCACAGGTGACCCGCATTTGCAGGCGGCGGAAGAAGGGTTGTCGGAGGTTTATCAATCGCCACTGATGAAAGACTTGCATCCGTGGGCGACGTATCAGGCGCAGATTTCCGGATACAAAACTGTCGGTATCTATGCTGGCGCGCTGGGCTTTAGCTACAACACAGAAGTGCTGGCCAAGAAGAAAATTACGCCGCCTGCATGCTGGGCCGATTTGATCAAGCCGGAGTTGAAGGGCGACGTGCAGATGGCCAATCCTGCCGCATCCGGCACCGCGTACACCGCGCTCGCGACGCTCGTGCAGGTGATGGGTGAAGACAAGGCCTACGACTATCTGAAGGCGCTGCACAAGAATATTTCGAACTATCCGAAGTCCGGCACCGGCCCGGTCAAAGCTGTCGCGCGCGGCGAGGCGGCGGTTGGCGTGAGCTTCATGCACGACGTGCCCGGCGAGAAGAAAAACGGCTTCCCGGTTGAGATGGCTGCCCCGTGTGAAGGCACGGGCTACGAGGTGGGCTCGATGAGCATCCTCAAAGGCGCGCGCAACATAGAGAACGCGAAAAAATTCTACGACTGGGCGCTAACCCCGGACGCGCAGAAGCTTGCAGCGCTGGCCAAGCAATATCAATTGCCGTCAAACAAAAACTCGCCACAACCACCTGAAGCACCGCGCTTTTCGAGCATCAAACTGATCCAGTATGACTTCAAAAAATATGGTTCTTCGGCAGAGCGGAAGCGCTTGCTGGAGAAATGGGAAAAGGATGTGAATTCGATTCCGCGCTAGCGTTGGAGCGTTTCGGTGGTTACAGCTTTTCGCTGTAATCACCGGTGATAGGGGGGTAAAAGCCAAATTTGCGGTAATTCGACTAAGTAGATTTCAGCGCTTTAGCCCCTATGTAACCGTCATTTCAGCGAAAAGCTGTATCATCGCCCGCGGCGAACCTTGGCCGTCGCCATTCAGCAACAAACTCCCCCTTATAATCGCTCTGCTTGTCGTCTCTGCCTGTTTTAAGTGCAGAGCGACAGCGGTGCGGAATTTCGCGGGCCAAGTGCTGGAGGACGCTGCTTTTGCAATAAAAGCGGCGTAGCAAACCCCAGGTACGGAAGCCGTGCCGCGGGTACAGTTTCCGATCATTACAAAGGGAGTTCACACACTATGTCAGCCAACACCTGGCTCATCATCTCGCTCGTCTGCGGTGCAGCGGCGATTCTCTACGGGGTCATGTCGATTTCGTGGATCAACGGCCTCTCGGCTGGCAATGCACGCATGCAGGAAATCGCCGGGGCCATTCAGGCCGGCGCGAAGGCCTACCTGACGCGGCAATACCGCACCATCACCATCATCGGCGTCGCGATGGCGATTGTCATCGCGTACTTCCTCGGTGCCAAAACCGCCATCGGCTTCGTGCTCGGCGCGGTGCTCTCGGGCGCTGCGGGTTTCATCGGCATGAATGTGTCGGTGCGTGCCAACGTGCGCACAGCCGAGGCCGCGCGCTCGGGCATCAACGCTGCACTCGCGGTGGCCTTCCGTGGCGGCGCGATCACCGGCATGCTGGTGGTCGGTCTGGGTCTGCTCGGCGTCACCGGCTTTTACTGGTTCCTGATCGGCACGGCCGAGCACACACCGAACATGATGAAAGAAGGCCTGCATAACTTGATGAGCCCGCTCATCGGTTTCGCCTTCGGCTCATCGCTGATCTCCATCTTTGCGCGTCTCGGCGGCGGCATCTTCACCAAGGGTGCGGACGTCGGCGCGGATCTCGTCGGCAAAGTCGAGGCTGGCATCCCTGAGGATGATCCGAGGAACCCGGCCGTGATCGCCGACAACGTTGGTGACAACGTGGGCGACTGCGCTGGTATGGCTGCTGACTTGTTCGAAACGTACGCTGTGACCATCATCGCCACGATGCTTCTCGGCGCGTTGCTCATGAAATCAAACGCGGGTGTCGCAGCGGTGTATCCGCTGGCGCTTGGCGCGGTGTCGATCATCGCGTCGATCATCGGTTGCTACTTCGTTAAATACAGCGGCACTGGCAAGATCATGAACGCCTTGTATAAAGGCTTAACCGTTGCGGCTGTCCTGTCGCTCATCGCATTCTTCTTCGTCACCAATGCTGTGTTTGCAGGCGTTGATCTGGGCGCTGGCGTCACCACACTGCGGCTGTTCGGCGCCTGCGTCGTCGGCATCGTGTTGACCGCTGCACTGGTGCTCATCACCGAGTACTACACCGCGACCGAATATGCGCCTGTGCGCCACGTTGCGCAGGCGTCCACGACGGGCCACGCCACCAACATCATCGCCGGTATCGGTATCTCGATGAAGTCCACCGGCTACCCGGTACTTTCCGTGTGTATCGCGATTCTCGCGGCGCATTGGTTCGCAGGTTTGTACGGTATTGCGGTTGCCGCGACTGCCATGCTTTCGATGGCCGGTATCGTCGTGGCGCTTGATGCGTACGGCCCGATCACCGACAACGCCGGTGGCATCGCCGAAATGGCCGATTTGCCCAAAGAAGTTCGCGCCGTCACCGACCCGCTGGACGCTGTGGGCAACACGACCAAAGCCGTCACCAAGGGCTACGCCATTGGCTCAGCCGGTCTCGCCGCGCTCGTGCTGTTCGCCGATTACACGCACGGCCTTGAGGGTCGCGGCATCTCGGCCAACTTTGATTTGTCGAACCACATGGTCATCGTTGGCCTCTTCATCGGCGGCCTGATTCCGTTCCTGTTCGGCGCAATGGCGATGGAAGCGGTGGGTCGTGCGGCAGGCTCGGTCGTTGTCGAAGTGCGTCGTCAATTCGCCGACGGTCAAATCATGGCCGGAAAGCGCAAACCCGATTACAGCGCAGCGGTCGACATGCTGACCACCTCCGCAATCAAGGAAATGATCATCCCGTCGCTGTTGCCTGTCGGCGTGCCCATCCTCGTCGGCCTGATCTTAGGGCCTGCGGCGCTCGGCGGATTGCTCATGGGCACCATCATCACCGGCCTGTTTGTGGCGATCTCCATGTGTACCGGCGGCGGTGCCTGGGACAACGCCAAGAAATACATCGAAGACGGCCATCACGGTGGCAAAGGCTCCGACGCGCATAAAGCGGCCGTCACCGGCGACACCGTGGGCGATCCGTACAAAGACACCGCTGGCCCAGCCGTCAATCCACTCATCAAAATCATCAACATTGTGGCGCTTTTGATCGTGCCACTCGTTGCTCAGATGCATGGCGGTAAGGACGCTGGCGCTGGGGCCGGTCATAGTGCGGCTCCGCCGGCGATTGTGGCTGCTGCGCCAGCAGTTCCGGCCGTGGCCGTGGCAGCGCCACCTGCTGCAACCGTCGAGGTAGCACCGATGCCCGCCGCAGTCGCCCCTGTGGCCAGCGCTACTAATGTTGGCGACGGCGGCTCGTTCGTAGTTACCGGCAAAGCCGACGGCGCAAACTCCGCCGGCCTCATGAAGGTCTACTTCGCCAGCGGCTCGGCAGTGCTTCCAGCGGGTGCAGACAAAGGCGTCGCAGAACTCGTCGGCTACTTCAAAGCCAAGCCCAATGGCAAGCTGTCGCTGAGCGGCTTCGTCGACCCAAGCGGCGACCCCGCCAAGAACGCCGAAATCGCCAAACAACGCGCTTTCGCGGTCCGCGATGCCCTCAAAGCCGCAGGCGTAGCCGAAGACAAAATCGATCTGCAAAAACCAACCGACATCACCGCAGGCGCGACCAGCGCGGCTGAGGGTCGACGCGTGGAAGTTAGCTTGCAGTAATCAGCAACTGACAAAAAAGCCACCTTCGGGTGGCTTTTTTGTGGCTTCCACAATAGAAACTGCCTATATTTTTTTGTCATCCTGGGCCGGGCGAAGGATCAGGTTGCCTCGCTTGCCTCTCTGCAAAGTAGATCAAACGTTGCATACCACATGATCCTTCGCGACGCTCAGGATGACAGCAGTGCTTCCCCGCTGTTCCGCTTTGAAGATTCCGTAACACAGAATACAATAAGCAATGATCCACTCCTTCCAGTCTGCGGAAACAGAGCGATTGTTCCACAGTCGAGCAGTGCCAAGATTCAGGAACATTGAGCGAGTGGCGCGCAGAAAACTACTGCAAATCCATGCCGCGACGGATCTGGAGAGCTTGCGGATTCCACCTGGCAATCAGCTCGAAGCCTTGAAGGGTGAACGAAAGGGCCAGCACAGCATCCGCATTAATGACCAGTGGCGTGCCTGCTTTGTGTGGCGCGCGGATGGTGCCCATCAGGTCGAAATTGTGGATTACCACTAGAGGAAACAAGTATGGCAAAGCTACTCGATGAAATTCACCCC
>JAYVPF010000224.1:0-4713 GCA_043757535.1 Burkholderiales bacterium | reverse complement strand
ATCGATTTTGCAGGCGATATTCACGCGAAGCAATGCGCCGACAATCCGAAGCTGCATCCCTGCATTTTTGAGTACGTCTACCTCGCGCGACCGGACTCAGTGATCGACGGAATTAGCGTGTACGAGGCCCGGATTCGTCTGGGTAACGAGCTCGCCAACGAGGTGATGAAGCTGCCCGATTGGAAGAGCATCGACGTCGTCGTGCCGATCCCGGATTCTTCCCGTCCCAGCGCGCTCGAACTTGCTTCGAAAATTGGCCGTCCGTACCGCGAAGGCTTCGTGAAAAACCGCTACGTCGGTCGCACCTTCATCATGCCCGGGCAGGCGATGCGCAAGAAGAGCGTGCGGCAGAAGCTGAATCCCATTGCCAGCGAGTTCGCTGGCAAAACGGTGTTGCTAGTCGACGACTCCATCGTGCGCGGCACGACGAGCCGCGAGATCGTGCAGATGGCGCGTGAAGCTGGCGCGGTGAAGGTATTTTTCGCCAGCGCAGCACCCCCGGTGATTTACCCGAATGTGTATGGCATTGACATGCCGACGCCGAGTGAGCTGATCGCGGTGGGCAAAACGCACGAACAAGTTGCTACCGAGATTGGCGCTGAACGCGTGATTTATCAAACGATTGACGGTATGAAACGCGCCATTCGTGCGGGGAATCCGGCGATAGCAGATTTCGATGCGTCGTGTTTCGATGGTTGCTACGTTACAGGCGACATTACACCTCAATTTTTGCAGGGCCTCGCTGTGTCTCGTGATGAGTCACGCGGTGAAGCGCTACTGACTGACCAATGACTAACATTAACAAGTCTCTCCATCTCGACACGCTTGCTATCCGTGCAGGCGGAATGCGCACGTCGTTTAACGAACATTCGGAGGCGCTGTTCCCGACGGTGAGCTTCGTGCATGAGAGCGCCGAGATGGCGGCCAAGCGCTTCACGGGCGAAGAGCCGGGCTACATCTATTCGCGCTTCACCAACCCGACGGTGGATATGTTCGAGCAGCGCCTCGCCGCGCTTGAGGGCGCGGAAGCTTGTATCGCCGCTAGCACGGGTATGGCCGCGATTTCAACGCTGGCGATGACGCTGTGCTCGGTGGGTGATCACATTGTCACCAGTGGTAGTGTGTTCGGCTCAACGCTCAACGTGTTCGGCCCACCCGTGATGGGCAAGTTTGGCGTGACTTGTGAGGTCGTGAACAGCACGTCGCTTGATGCGTGGGCCGCTGCGATTAAACCGGGCACCAAACTCGTGTTTCTGGAAACGCCATCGAACCCGACAGCCGAGGTTTTCGATATCTCTGCAATTGCCGAGATGTCGCGTAAGGTTGGCGCCGTGTTTGCCGTCGACAATTGTTTCTGCACGCCGATTCTGCAGCGACCGCTGTCACTCGGCGCTGACGTCGTTGTGCATTCCGCGTCGAAGCATCTTGACGGTCAAGGCCGCGTGATGGGCGGCGCGCTGGTGGGCACGAAGGAAATGTGTCGCGAACGTGTTTACAACTTTTTGCGCACTACTGGGCCGTCGATGGCCCCGTTCAACGCGTGGGTCATCTTGAAAGGTTTGGAGACGTTGCCGATTCGCATGCGCGCGCATTGCGAGAACGGCTTGGCGTTGGCTGAATGGCTGGCCGAGCATCCGAAGGTCGCGAAAGTGAACTATCCTTTCTTGGCGTCACACCCGAACGTCGCGCTCGCCAAGCGCCAGCAATCGGGCGGTGGCGCGGTGCTCTCGTTCACCGTCAAAGGCGGTAAGGCCGAAGCATGGAAAGTGGTTGACGCCGTGAAGATCATGTCGATCACCGGCAATCTGGGCGATGTGAAGACGACCATCACGCATCCGGCGAGTACTACACATTCACGGATGAGTCAGGCTGCAAGGGATGCGTCAGCTATTACTGATACCCTGCTGCGTGTAGCCGTGGGCTTGGAATCGCAAACAGATTTGCGAGAAGACCTTGAGCGTGGCCTTAGTCTGATCTAAGTGCCCCTGATCGCCACGAACAACAAATAGAAAGTCACAAGAGAAGATGCTGTACGCCTTTCACGAAATGCAAAAGTCCCTCGGTGCGCCGATGCGGTTCGCCGCGCAAATGGGCATGAACTGGGCACAGTCGTCCGGTAATCCGTGGAAAGATTTGCCGCCGAGCGATTGGCTGGCGGCATCAAGCGAATTGACAATGCGACTTTCGCAGGAGTACGCGAAACTACCCTTTGGTATCCACAGCGTTATTGTCGATGAGCACACGCACGCCGTCGAGGAAAAGGTCGTCGAAGAAAAGGCGTTTTGCCAATTGCGACGCTTTTCAAAAGTGGGCGCGACGGGTGAGTCACGCATTTTGTTGGTTGCACCGCTTTCGGGGCATCACTCCACACTGTTGCGTGACACCGTTCGTTCGCTGGTTCAGCATCACGAGGTTTTCGTAACGGACTGGCGCGATGCGCGTATCGTGCCTCTGTCGGAAGGGCTTTTCCACCTCGACGACTACGTGCGCTACGTCATCGAGTTTTTGCAATCGCTCGGGCCGGACGTGCATGTGATTTCCGTGTGTCAGCCAACCGTGCCCGTGATGTGCGCCGTGAGTCTGATGGCGGCGCGCAACGATCCGATGCGTCCGAAGTCGATGATCATGATGGGTGGCCCGATCGATTCGCGTGTCAACCCGTCAAAGGTCAATGACTACGCCACCAAACACAACATTGAGTGGTTCGAGCAGCACGTGATCTCTCGCGTCCCGGCAAAGTATCCCGGATTTGGCCGTCGTGTCTATCCGGGTTTTTTGCAGCATTACGGCTTTGTAGCGATGAACCCAAACCATCACGCGAAGTCGCATTGGGACTTCTTCCGCGATCTTATTAAAGGCGATGGCGCCGACGCAGAGACGCATCGCAAGTTCTACGATGAGTACAACGCGGTGCTTGATCTGGATGCAGCGTATTACCTTGAAACCGTGCAGCGTGTGTTTCAGGAGTTCCAGCTTCCGCGCGGCGTGATGGAGGTTTCCGGCGAGCGCGTTGACCCGAAGGCGATACGCGATATCGGGCTTATGACTGTGGAGGGCGAGCTGGATGACATTTCGTGTCCCGGCCAGACCGACGCGGCGCATGGGCTTTGCTCGAACATCCCCACCGCGCGACGCAAGCACTTGTTGGTCGAAGGCTGCGGCCACTACGGCATCTTTTCTGGCAGCCGTTGGCGCAACGTGGTTTGCCCGGCGATTCGTGAATTTATTGCTGACGAAAGAGATCTCGGCGAGAAATCGACAGCGGTCGTTTCGGTAAAGCCGAACGCAAAGCGAAAAAAGTAGCTCCTGGCACCCGTTTCGCCAAAATAAATTCGCGGATCTCATTGACGGTTGAATTTTTTAGGCCAGCGCGGGTTGCTGCTTAAAAAGCGGTCGAAGAATGCTTAGGGATTAAGCAGTTACAAACGTACCACATCAGGATGAATGGTTACATCCCACCACGGCAGTTCTACGGAGCGCAGCAGACGTTGCTCCAATGTTGTTTTTTCGGTGCTGCAAAGTTTGACGCCTTTCTCGTATGCTGTGTTGATGAGTTCGACGAGCGTTCGCGCGCCTCTCCAGCAGAGTTCTCCGACGCGATTGATCACGGCACTGACGGTGTCGAGAAGGTAGCCATTCCATGCCTGCTCCAGTCCCGCCCAATATCGCTCGATGGCGTTGTATTTGCTGTGATAGGGCGGGTAGTACACCAGTCGCACACAAAGCCCGTTGGTGTCGGCAAATTGCGTCATACGATGCAGAAACTGGCTGCGCCGTCCATTGCATTCGGGACCATTGTCCAGATTGATAACGAGTTGCCTGATGCCCTGAAGCTGCTCGCCTCTTTGCTGCCACCCTAGTTGCAATCCGTCAGCCATAAAGTCGCTGGTTTTGTTGTTTGTTCCCAGAAACACAAACGCGTGGCCCGTGACGGGTTCCAGAATGCCGCCAGGCACCAGCTTCTGCTTCGTGTACATATCGTGATCGAGCGCTTTCACGGCCACCAGCCCACGTGAGCGTCCACCCCGGGAGTATTGGCCCACATGGACGACAGCCTTCGTGTCGATGCTGATCCTCAAGCTGCGGGGGTCGGCGTCGGCAAGATCGTTCAGACGCCTGAGGTTGTCGAAGATTGCGTCGGTTTCGATGGTTTTTTTTGAACCCTGGTCTTGGCCACGCTACGCAGTCGGTAACCCTGACGGTTAAGCAGATTGGAGAGCGTGCGCTCGGTGGGCAAGGCCTGTGCTGACCACCCGTTCACAACTAACGCCGCGCGCAGCGCTTTTGCCGTGACGTTGGTGTAGAGCAAGGTGGTGCGCAGACTCGATTCCGATTGGCTCTGCGGCTCCATGAGAGCTTGTATGTCGGAGAGCAACTCGGGATGCTTGTCCTCAGTTTTGGGTTTAACCCTCGCGGAAATATCGTTGACGCAGGCAATCCCGCTCTGATGCTCGTGGATGCCCAAATCGACGGCGCGACGATTCCAACCAAAAACACTCTCGGCCACGCGTGACTTGCCCTCGAGCAGCGTTATTGCAACGTCGCCCATTGCCCGCCGACGCGCCGGCCATTCGATCAACTCAACAAGACGCCCCACCAAGCTCACCATCTCCGTCGATACGCCATTGCGAACCACAACCGAGCTCTTCATTCAACATGCCTTCATTTAAGCAGAGTCGATGAATTATAAACGGTATTTTAGTAAATGCTATG
>JAYVPF010000223.1:0-17943 GCA_043757535.1 Burkholderiales bacterium | reverse complement strand
CGATGAATTTCGACATGCTCGACGCTCTGATTTCGTTGAACTGAAGTATCGCTCAGCTGCGTCGCGCTTTTGCTTGAATAGTCCGACAGGCTGCTAGGGCTGTCCTCAGCGTCGGGCGCGCAAGTTAATGTGCCGATTACTTCCGGCGTCTTCCATCATGCGGCAGTGACATTTGATGGCGGAGTTACGAGTTTCTTTCTTGATGGCGTGTTGAAGGGAACGAGCAACACTGGCGCAACGGCGGTCCCAACCAATACGCTTCCTGTCCGCATAGGTGCGTCGCAAGGAAGCCAAGCGAATGCAAACGCAAACTTTCAAGGTGTAATCGACGAAGTTCGAATTTACAATCGCGCCCTGACGGAGGCTGAAGTGGCGGCACTCGCCGTGACGCCCCCGAGCGACACGATGCCCCCAATCCTTACAAACGTATCCGCCACCACAACCACCCTAACCGCCACCAGCAACGAAGCCGCAACAGGCTACTGGATTGCAGTCGCACGCGGTGCGACGGCACCCACGGCTGCGCAGGTGAAGGCGCATTTGACCTACGCGGGCGTGACGTTTGCCGGGTTCGGGTCGGGGACGATGATCGCCAATACGGGTACTTCGTTCACGATCACAGGGTTGTCCGCCAGCACACTCTACGACTTCTACCTTGTTGCGGAAGACGCGGCGGCGAATGCTTCGCTGGTTGCGAAGGCGCAGAACGCCGTGAGCGCGGAGTGTGCAGCGAGTACCGTGGCGACCGTTGAGTTCATGGATTTGTCGGCGAGCATGACGGCCAACGCTGCGCTAAATCTTGGGCTGGGCGCGATTCGCACGACGTTTAACGTGACCTGTGCGAATGGGAGATTTGGCGTGGTTCGCTTGCCGAAGGTCGTATTGGGCGTGATGACGGGGGATGCGTATGCGCTAGTGCAGTCGTCGTGCGCCGCAAAGCCAGTACAAATAATGGCAAATCCCGCAGCCACAGCTTCGAGCGTGCAGGCTGCATTCAGCAAAAGAACAAATCAAACCCAGTTGCTTGCTGATGCACTGGTTGGGCCATTAGCGGGGTGGGTATGCGAGTGAATTCTGTGAATTGCGTCAAGGTTGCGTGCGCTGCGATCAGCGCAGCGGTGCTTGGAACTGCGGGGACTTCGGTGCAGGCGTTTAAGCCGGATTATGAGGCCTACGGTCACACGATGATTTCAAAGTCGGTCTTAAACTCTGGCTACCAGTTTGGACGGAGAGCCTCGGGTACTGTGTATTCCGTTGACCCGTATCGATACACACCACAAACAGGATTGAGCGTACCCGTTGCTCCTACGTTGACTGCCATTTATCACATTGTTAACGGCGTGCAATCGCGAGACGGTGGCATTGTCGATGCAACAATACACGTCGGTAGCGACCCGAGTTGCACGCCTTTTACTCCGTTTCAGCTTCCGTACTTTGGGCTCAATAACCCTCGCGCCTCCGGGGTACTAGTGACCGCTAGTGCAGACGGTTTTGCTGGAACGAAGTTCTGTATTTCGCTCGACTTGGATGATCCTGACGGTCATTTCGATAACGATAATTTTGAGGGCAGCAGACGTTCAATTCGCGAACATGTCCGACTCGCGATCTTCTATGCCGGTACTGCGGTAACTTTTGCGGATAGCGGAGATGCGGCGTCCGCTGCGTCCTTGCAGGTTGCATCGCGCGTAATGTTGGGGAAAGCAGTGCATACGCTGCAAGATTTTTACGCGCACAGCAATTGGGCGGAAACTCATCCCGATGAATCGCTGGCAACACTTTGGACCGACAACTTGTTGAGCAATGTGGACGCTCTTACTTCCAGCGAGTCGTCTCAGCTGGCTGCGCCGTCGTTGACCAAACAAGGCATCTCGGTGGCTGGTGGCGGCACGGGTATTGGGGACAGTTGCGAGGGCTTCGATAAGCTCAAGTTTAAGGAGACTTGGGATGACAATGACGGAAACCACACGCTCACAAACTTAACGATCACTTCTGCGGCATGGTGGCCGTCGCTTCTGTATGCGGACGGTGCACGTGCGGCGGCGTCGGACGTATCGGGGCGGGTGCGGTGCGATCACGGCGTTACCGACACGAACACCCTTGTAGCGGTGAAAAAGTTTTCTGGTATCGCGAAGGACATGCCAAACTGGCCGCTCCATCCCGCGCCGCAAGGCAAGATCACCAAGAGCAGTGAGCCTGCCTATGACGACTATGCACTGGAGGGACTCTTTCAGACGTGGCCGAGCAATGTCACAACGGCGAAGCAACGTGCCGAGGCGGACGCGACCGACATTCATTTGCTTGCGTCCTTCCTCGCGGCGAAGCACACCCGCCTATTATTTGAGCGGGTTGAGGCCGCAATTCAATCGACAGCCGGTTCTCAATACAGCTCAGATCGCAAATTAAATGTGCTGTTCGGTGGCGACAAGATTGCACCTGAAATCGGTTGGGTCGTTGATCGCAGCGGAACGATGTACGACCTGTTGCCCGCAATAAGAACACATATCGATAGTTCGCTTCGCGACGGAGTGCGGCATATTTTGGTCGACTACAACGCAGACGCGTCCACTATCGGTACGGAACATTTTGTCGGCACTACCGGCGCACCCGCAGCCATCCGTAGCCGATTAACAACGATGCAGGCAGGAGGTGGCACGGCGTGCCGCTCGCCTATTTGGGGGGCAGTGGAGGTTGCACTTTCGGCTATGCACACACCTGGTGTGCTTACTGTTTTCTCGGATGCATCGGCTTCCGACGGCAATAAGCAAGCTGCGGTCACGGCTGTGGCGAATGAAAAAGGCATTAAGCTCATATTTGTCATCACGGGATCATGCTCACCTGTGGACGCGTCTTTCGCCGCCGGTGCGGCGAGTTCTAACGGTGCAATGGTGATTACCGAGCACAGCGCCGATGGCGTCGTAGCGGCGGGTGCGACAGCGAATGCTGCGGTCGACGCGCCGCGCACAATTCATTCCGAAAGCGCGGTACTCAACGGAACGAAGGCGGTTCCGTTCCCCGTCGAAACTGGCGCATCGAAACTGACGATCGTAGTTAGCGGCGCAGTAAACGCTGTGTCTGTAACTCAGCCATCCGGTGCTCCGCTTGCTGCAGGCGCGGGGGTTACGGTGGCTTCGGTGCTTAACGGATACATATACGTCGTGACTAACCCACAACCGGGGAACTGGCTAGCCACCCTTGACGGCACCGGTACTTACGCGTTGAACGTATACGTCAATGCTTCGATTGATTTTGAGGCAGCTGAGCACAAGTCGGTGTTGTCGACAGGCCGTCCCGGTCACGAGTACAGACCGCGGCTCGCCGCCACTGGACAATCCGGAAGGGTTTGGTTCAAAGCTCGCGTCGTCGGCGCTCAATCACCTGTAACGCTCGACCTGCTGCGGCTCGACGGATCAGTGATTGCCAGTTTCCCGCTGTCGAAAATGACCACCGACTACTTCGAGGGCGAGGTAACGCTGCCGACAGAGGCACACCGCTTGCGCGTTCGTGGGCTCGACGCGAGCAACACGGCATTTGCCCGTATCCTCGGCCAAGGCAATGTTGCTCCGCAGGCCGCGCCGGTCGGGCGCATCACGGCGGGCATTGGCGCGACGGGCACTTGGCGTGCGGGCACGGTGAACGCGTTTGCGATCAATCTCAAAAACTTGGGCGGTAGTGACACTGTGTCGCTGACCGCCGGTACGCTGCCTGCGGGGGCGACGTTGGCGTGCAACCCCGGAAGCATCACACTGCCCGGGTCGGAGCAGGTGAATGTGCTTTGCTCGCTCTACTTGCCTGAGATCGTCGACCGTACCGACTTCACCGTAAATGTGACTTCGGCGACGAGCTCGCAAGCGGTGACGGTTCCTTTGACGCCCATCAAATTGCCGCTCTCCTGCGCGCTCGACGTCGATGGCGATAATCGCGTTGATCCTGCTGTCGACGGACTGTTGTTGACCCGGTTTTTGTTAGGCTTTAAAGGCGATGCGCTCATGCAGGGTTTGACGATTAGCGGCCCGCGCAAAACGTCGATATTGGTTGAGGCGTTCTTCGGCAACGCGGCGCAGTTTGACGTGATTGGTCGAGCGAGCCCTGCTCCGTCGGCGACGGTGGACGGACTGATTATGACGCGCCTGATGTTGGGCGTTGACGATACCGGACTGTTGAATGGAATCACGCTACCACTGGGAGTGCTGTTCCCCTCGGCATCCGCGATTCGGGCAAATGTGCTTGCCAAGTGTGCGGGTGGGTTCTGACGGCATCGTCCTCCCCGCGGGTGCTTAATTCAACAGCGCCTCCCTCATCCGAGGCAACGTGAACGCGGAATTTGGAACGAGTTATTGACGCGCAGCGTCGTTCGCTTTGAGTTAGATTGATCTAGGTCACCCACGCTCAGGCAAGTACCCAAACGCCATGCGCTTTAATGGCGTCGTACATCGCGTCCGGCGCTAGGTCCAGCTCCCCTGGCCAAGTCACAACGCCATCCGCCGCGCTTACTTTTTGAAAAAAAGTGGGGTCTTTCAGCGGTTGAAAAACGCCGCGAAATCGACTCTCTTCAAAGCGAACGTCACCTGCAGTCCCGTCGGAAAATCGCACGTTTAAGGCGCGCGGCCCAATCACTTTTACGCTGACTACATCCCATTCCATGCGTATCTCACTAATTCAACGGGGCAATGGGTTTGGGTTGTTGACTATTGACGCACAACTGCCAATCGTCCAGAAGCTCTTGCTGGTGTAGCTCCGCCCAATCGAGCACAAGCCCTTGCGCACGTCTGGGCAGCGCGCCTCTGATCACGCTCAAGTTTTGAATGTCAACGACTGCCTTGAATTCACCGTATTTCACATGAAAATGCGGCGGTGCATGATCGTCAAAAAACATCTGAATCAGAATGCCGTAGAAGGAACTAATCGTTGGCATTGGCGCTCCTCTTTCATCTCTTGTCCGTCTTTATTTTAACGAGGTGCCTAGAGTTGGTTATCGTTGTATGATGCGAATCATCAAACATCACTTGGGCTAATGATGCGCACCACGGTTAACCTTGAGGACGACGTGTTTTACGCGGCTAAAGCGATCGCTAAGGCCGCGCATAGCAGCGTGGGTGCTGTTCTGTCGGACTGGGCACGCCGGGGGCAGCAGCAGGCGCTTGCCGAGGTGGGTGACACCGCTGAGCGCCGTGAGCAGCCACCGCAAACCCGAAACGGCATCGCTCTGTTACCTCGACGCGGTGTGATGGTGACCAGCGAGCAGGTGTATCGCCTGCTTGATGAGGACATTGCGTGAGCGTTGCGCTACTTGATGCGAACGTATTGATTGCGCTTATCGACCCTGAACATCAGCATCATGATGCTGCGCATGGCTGGCTGACGGCAAACACCGCAAGCGGGTTCGCGGTGTGTCCACTGGTAGAAAATGCCTGTCTGCGCATCATGTGTCAACCGAGCTATCCGAAGCGTTTTCCCTTCGACATGGTGCGGGCCCGTTTGCGATCACTGCGCAAGCATAACGCCTGTCATTTTTGGACAGACGCGGTGTCGCTAACGGAGCCTGCCTGCCTCGCCGCAGGCGTGATGCTTGCGCCAGCGGCAGTGACAGACACTTACCTGCTGGCGCTCGCGGTCGAAAACGAAGGGCGGTTAGTGACGTTCGACCGCCGGATCGCCTGGCAGAACGTGGTCGGTGCGAACGCGGATAGCCTGTGGGTGCTGCGCTAGCGTGAATTTTTTTGCAATCAATGCCGAGTTTGTAGCTTTCGCCTAGCCGTGGAACAGTCTCGCCTAGCGCGAGCCACCCTGATGCGGCAAGTGTGGAACCCTCCTGAGCGGCGCGCCCGCCGAGTTTGACCTGCTGGGCCGCGCCACATCCGCTCCCACCCCCACCCCCACGCAAGACGGCCTCATCCTCATTCTCATCCTCACCCGCATCATGCTCGGCGTGCCAGACACCGCACTGCTCACCGGCATCGCCCTACCCGCAGGCGCGCAGTTCAACAGCGCCTCCCTCATCCGGGGCAATGTCAACGCGGTGTTTGCGACGAGTTATTGACGACGCGGTGGCGCGCATGGTTACAGGTGTGGCACAAAGAACCTTTATTGGACGGCACAATCAACCGCGATACAATCGTTAATTATGTATCGCAGTGGTGAGTCAATGCCCATTTCGCTTCGTCTTCCAGTTGAAATTGAGAGCCAAATCGCGGGATTTGGCGCACGGCTCGGGTTGACCAAGTCCGCCGTGATTGTGCGCAGCATCGAAGAGTTTCTGGCTCATCACGCACAGCCGTCGTCGCTTGAAATTTACGAGGCGGCGATGCGCGCTGCCTCGCCTGAATCTGTGCCTGCGGCGGTCGTCGACGCGAATGGTTCGAGAGAACTTCGCGCGCACAAGTTGAAAGTGCGAGCTGCGATTGCGCGAAAACATGCCGAGCGCTCCAAGCATGCCGTGATTGGTGCGCCCGCTGAGCACGTTGTACAAAAACAGCGCAACCACCGGGTGAAATCGCAGCGCGCCGTCGCCAAACCCGCATGACCACGCTGGCTGACTCGGGGTATTTTGTTGGGCTGTTTAACCCGCGTGATCACCACCATGCGCGGTGCAAGGCGTTCTTTTCAACCTACACCGGGCTCACGACCACCACGTGGGCAGTGTTCGTTGAGGTGTGTGCTCTGCTGACGCACAGCAAGCAGAAAGCGTTCTTTGCTTGGGCCGCAAAAGCGCAGGCGCTTGGTTACTTACGTATCGAATCACCGCCCCAAGACGCTGTTGCCGCGTTGTGGGCGATGATGGATAAGTACGAAGATTTACCGATGGACTTTTGCGATGCGAGCCTTGTTTATCTGGCAACCAGCTTGAAAACGAATCGCATCGCAACGATTGATCGACGAGACTTTTCGGTGTATCGGCTGCCGGGCAACAAGCGTTTTGTGCACGTCTTGGCTGCGTGAATGTCGTTTGATGATCGAGGCGATTACATCGTCGCTGAAAGTTCATGACTAATTGTTGGCGCAACGCGTCATTCGGTATTGATCGATGGGCATTCGGACTCCGATGTTGAATGTTCAAAAATCCGACCAAGGATTAATCAAAGCTACCCCCGTATTTTCGAAGTCCGATACGTTCTGGGTGACGACAGAAAAGCCATGCTCAAGTGCGGTTGCTGCGATCATCGCGTCGCGTTCGCCGCGTGGATTCGGGACATGAAGTGACGCGCACAGTGCTGCCGTCACATCGGTGAACGGCAAGATGCGTCCGCTAAATGCTTGCCTCACGCCGCTGAGCCACGCGCGCAACGCGCCTCCTTGCGGTGGTGTTCGGTGCTCCAGCACTTGAACCCCTTTTTCTAGTTCAAGCATTGTGATCGCGGAGAGAAATAACTGATGTGCAGGTTGCTGTGCTGCCCATTGGCGCACCTGCGGGGACTGATTGGGCCTACCTTGCCGCAGTTCGGAAATGACGTTGGTGTCGAGAACAAACATTGTCGACGCCTTAGTCGAATGACGCAGCTCGGCTTTCGATACTTAATCGCCGCGGATTGAAATCAATGTCCTCGCCGCTCGGAATCGCGTCCATGACGCTCAATAACGTCTGTGTTCCGCGACCCGCGAGCGAGTAGTAGTCCTCGATTTTTAACAAGGCGAATGCTGGCCTGCCGCGATCCGTAATGAACACAGGCCCTTCGATGGCCGCGCGCTTTGCCGTCGATACGTCACGCGTGAAATCTCTTGCTGAAAATGTGCGAATTGACATTTTGGCCTCCAATGGCGCAAACTATGTTTGTATGTTACGACATTGTAACTTTTGTGTTTCTTTGCGCTTCCCCGTCCCGAACGTCCTTTTCCTTTGCTTCGTGCTGAACGGTCAACACAAGTCTTTCGTACGGAATTCGCAGTCCGTCATACAGGCGCTGCACAAACGTCAGGCTGAGTGACGTTCTCGGCGTTGCGCGGTGCGTTTTCGTTCGCCGCCCCGTTTTTCAATCGCTGACTCAACTGCGAGCAGTAGATATACACTAATAACTTGTATATCTTATGGGGTGCATTCATGCAAGTCGCAAAATGGGGAAATAGCCTCGCCGTTAGGCTCCCAGCGAAAGTCGTTGAAGCGCTCGCGCTAAAGGACGGCGACGATATTGAGATCACCATCGCCGGAACGCGCACGATGCGCGTCTCGCGGCAACCGAGCACGTCGGAGGCACTGTCAGCGTTGCGTCGGCTGCGCGGCGCAATGCCAGCAGGGTTCAAATATGATCGAGAGCTGGCGAATGATCGTTAGCGCCCCTCGCACTTTGCGGCAGCATGATGCGGGTCACGCAGCGTGACGATCAAAACATCGGTCGCGTTTTTTGACACAAACGTATTGCTTTATGTGCTCTCCTCCGATGCAGGCAAGGCAGATGTCGCGGAGCAACTTCTGCTGCAAGGCGGCGTGACCAGCGTGCAGGTGTTGAACGAGTTCACCAATGTGTCATTGCGAAAATTTCGCATGCCGTTGGCGGAGGTTCGAGAGGCACTTGCTGTAGTTCGTCGCTGCCTGAGGGTGGTGCCGGTCACGTCGCAGGTGCACGCGCTGGGACTCGATTTACTGGAGCGCTACCGATTCTCCGTGTACGACGCGATGATCGTCGCTGCGGCGCTTGTCTCAAGTTGCAATGTCCTGTGGACAGAGGACATGCAGTCGGGACTTAAAGTTAATCGGCTGCTGGAATTGCGGAATCCTTTTGCATAGCCGTATCGATGGTTTACGCAGCGAGCATCTCTGTATTGTCGGATCATCCACATAATTGATCAGGTTGGCGTCGGTGGAGTGTCGCTACTTCGTCGCAACGTAAAGCAACACGAAATTCAAAATGATCGACAGCACGGCGACCACTTGCCACGTACGAAGTCGGTTGCGGGTCGCGAGCGGTTGCCGCAGCGTGGTTTGTCTCACCGCCGTGGCAGATAGTGGGCCTTGCTCCACCGCGAGCAAAAACTCTTCCGCTGTTTCAAATCGCAGTGAAGGATCGGCGGCGAGCGCACGCAGAATGATGTTTTCAAACCAGCCGGGGCAATCGGGTCGCCAGCGCGACAGCGGCGTGGGATCACCAAAATTGGGCGTCTGGAACGGCTCGATTTCGCCGTACGGATATTTGCCGGAGAGCAGGTGATAGAGCGTGACGCCGACCGCATAAATATCGCTTTGCGCGGAGGGTTCTGCGTTGTTAAACAATTCCGGTGCGAGGTAGGACGGCGTGCCCGCGCGCGCGGCGTTGGACAGCTCGGCGACTTCGAAGCCTGACACGGCGACACCGAGATCGAGCACGCGCAATTGCCCGTCATCGCCGAGGTGAACGTTCTCGGGTTTGATGTCGCGGTGAATGATGCTGCGTCGATGCAGCGCACCAACAGCACGCGACAGCTCAACCGCGTACTTGATGGCTTCTGGGATCGTGATTTGTCCGCCGGTCTTTAGCTGCTGCGCCAGCGTTTTTCCGTTGTGAAAGGTGCTCAGGCTGTACGAGGCCGATGCGTTGTCTGGCGGATCAACGTTTTGCGCAAAGAAGCGGGCTACTACGCGTTTGTTAAGCCAGCGTTCGTGCGCGAACGCAAGGCGCTCATGCGCGTCGGAGTGGGCTTCGCGGCTTAATGCCTTCATCGCAAGCAGACGCCCTTCCGCGTCACGAACGCGGTAAAGCACCGTGATACGCGAAAGGTGAATGCGCTCTTCCACCGTGAAGCCGTCAAACACTTGACCGACTTCAAGCGGCGGCAAAGCGGGCAACTCTTTCGCCGCTTGCAACACATCACGTAGCGCGTTGGCATCAACACTGTCCACGCGCACGATGAGTGCCGTGGCGTTGTCCTTGCCGCCCATTTGATGCGCGGCTTCGACGATGTTGCGCGCGACGTGAACGACCGAGCCTTTGCCTGTTGCGGCATGAGTCAGTTCGCGTTGTAAATCGAGGGCGGCCACAGCGGCCCAAACGCCATCGCTGACCAGCGCGAACACGTCTCCCGCGCGCGCAAGGCCAAAGCCGTGATCGGCGATGATCGACGTATCGAGGCCTACGGCACGCGTCAGCACATGCTCCATCTCGGGCCGCTGCCAGACGTGATCGGTGGTGAGCGCTTGCAGGTTGCCGTCGCGCAGCAGATAAATGCGGCTGTCACCGACGTGCGCAAAGTGATACATGCTGCCGCGCAACACCAGCGTGGTGAGCGTGGTGGCCATGCCGATCAGATCGGGGCTGGCTTTGGCTTGTGTTTGTACCCAGCGGTTTAGCGCGCTGTAAATTTTGTCGAGAGACTGCGAGACTTCCCATGTGTCTGGCGTAGCGTAATAGTCTGCGAGCACGTTGCGGGCGCAATGCTCGGCGGCTTCACGTCCACCGCCAGCACCCGAAACGCCGTCGGCAACGACCGCTGCAAAACCTTTGCTGGCGAGGTCTGCGCCATGCGGCGTCACGCAGCCTGTGAAGTCCTCGTTACGCGCGCGCGGGCCGGTGGCGCTGAAGTGGGCTACGGTGACGGAGAAGGGCATGGGGGGCAAAGACTCGAAGAAAAGCGCGAACATTCGTTCCTCCCCCTTACAAGGGGGAGGCTAGGAGGGGGACGGTTTTTGGTAGGGTAAGACGACAATCTAGCGCAAAACCATCTCCTCCCTAACCCTCCCCTTGAAGGGGAGGGGAGCGGACGTTGGCTAAATCTTCGCCGCTGTCATTGCCGCACTTCCCCACGTTGTGCGCCAACGCTGCTTCACCAGCGTGAGCCCAACCAGCGCCACAATCGCCAGCCCGGCAAAAATCAGAAACCCCGCCTGATAACTGCCGGTCAGTTTCTTCGAATACCCAAGCGACGACGCAAGGTAGAAACCTCCAATGCCGCCAGCCATACCCACCAGCCCGGTCATGACGCCGATCTCGCGGCGGAAGCGTTGCGGCACCAGCTGAAATACGGCACCGTTGCCCATGCCGAGCGCCAGCATCCCGATGACGAAAATGCCTAGCGAAACATAGGCCGATTCAAAGCGGAAGCTCACCGTCGCCAGCGCAGCGGCAGCGACCAGATACATCACCGACAAGCTCTTGATGCCACCGATACGATCTGCTACGTTGCCACCAATCGGGCGCATCAGCGAGCCCGCGAACACGCACGCTGCGGTGAAGAAGCCCGCCGTTTTCGCATCCAGCCCGTATTCCGAATTGAAGTAAATTGTGAGACTTGCGGCGAGCCCAACGAACCCACCAAACGTGACGCTGTAGAAAAACATAAACCACCACGCGTCTTTGTCTTTCAAAATGGTGAGATACGCCGTGAGAGGTTTCGGCGGCGGGCAATCGGGCGCGTCTTTGGCGACGATCATGTAGAAAATCAGCACGAGCGTGAGCGGGATCAGCGCGATGCCGAACACGTTGCCCCAACCGAAGGCGGCGGCGAGCGACGGCGCGAGGAGCGCGGCGAACGCAGTGCCTGAATTGCCAGCACCGGCGATGCCGAGGGCCGTGCCCTGATGCTCCGGCGGATACCAACGCGAGGCCAGCGGTAGCGCGACCGCGAACGAAGCGCCCGCAATGCCGAGCAACACGCCTAGGAACAACACTTCGCCGTAAGTATGAATGCCCGCGAGCCAGGCCCACAACATTGCGGCGATCACCAAGAGCTGGGCAATCAGCCCAGTCAACTTCGGTTTCAGGTGATCAACCATTACGCCCATGACGATGCGCAGCAGCGCCCCCGAGAGCACAGGCACGGCGACCATCAAGCCCTTTTGCGCGGAGTCAAGCTTTAAATCGGCGGCGATCTGCACGCCGAGCGGCCCCAGAATGACCCACACCATGAAGGCGAGGTCGAAATATAAAAATGCAGCGAACAGCGTGGGGCGGTGCCCCGCCTGCCAGAACCCTTTAGCGGCCATATCAGTCAGTCGAATGTTTGTGTTTGGTGCAATGCGCTGAGCAAGCGCTGTGCCATCTCTTTTGCGCAAAGGCTCGCAAATTTGACGATTTGCTGCACCGCAACAGGGCGCTTTGTGATTTCGGCGCACTGCGAAGGCACGGCGAGTGCGTAATGAGTGCGCAACAACGTGCCAATTTCGCTGCGTAGCGAACACAAAAAACGCCATCGACCCACATAGGTG
This sequence comes from Burkholderiales bacterium, assembly GCA_043757535.1. GTDB lineage: Bacteria > Pseudomonadota > Gammaproteobacteria > Burkholderiales > Casimicrobiaceae > Casimicrobium. Next base: position 5,837 of record JAYVPF010000223.1, on the reverse strand, counting down.
CGTACTCTGGTGCGTCTCTTCTCTGCGGTGCAGCATCTGGCGCGATGCTTGCTACACGCCTGTCAAATAAACGACGTCCTCAGGGAAGCTTGATGTCCACCGTACAGAAACAGAAGTTGGCAGTGATCGGCAACGGCATGGCCGGTATCCGAACGATTGAAGAGTTGCTGAAAATTGCGCCGGACAAATACGAGATCACCGTGTTTGGCACCGAGCCGCATCCCAACTACAACCGCATTTTGTTGTCGCCGGTTTTGGCGGGTGAGCAGACGATCAAGGACATCGTCCTCAACGACTGGGATTGGTACAAAGACAACGGCATCAATCTGATTACCGGCAAAACGATCACCGAGATTCATCGCACGCGGCGTGAGCTGACGACGGGTACCGGCGAGAAGCACAACTACGACCGCCTGTTGATCGCTACGGGATCGAATCCGTTCATCCTGCCGATTGAAGGCAAGAATTTGCCCGGTGTGATTTCGTACCGTGACATCGCTGATACCGAAGCGATGATCGATGCGGCGAAGATTTACAAAAACGCGGTCGTCATCGGCGGCGGCTTGCTCGGGCTCGAAGCGGCCAACGGGTTGAAGCTGCGTGGCATGGACGTTACGGTGGTTCACGTCATGCCCTGGCTCATGGAGCGTCAGCTCGATGAGAAAGCGGGCAAATTGTTGCAAGCTTCGCTCGAAGCTAAAGGCATCACGTTCAAGATGCAGGCGCAAACTGAGGCGCTGATCGCGGGTGAGTCGGGTCGCGTCGCAGCGCTTCGCTTTAAGACAGGTGAGCAGATTCCGGCGGACATCGTGGTGATGGCTGTGGGCATTCGTCCGAACACTGCGCTCGCAGAAAAATCAGGCCTGCAAGTCAGTGCACGCCCGGGCGGGATCATCGTGAATGACACCATGCAGACGCTGACCGATCCGCGTATTTATTCGGTCGGTGAATGCGTCAATCATCGCGGCACGGCTTACGGCTTGGTCGCACCGCTATTTGAAATGGCCAAGGTTTGCGCGAATCATCTGGCCGAATACGGCATCGGTCGCTACGTCGGCTCGGTGACGTCCACCAAGCTCAAAGTCACCGGCGTTGATCTCTTTAGCGCAGGCAATTTTCAGGGTGGCGAGGGGTATGAGGACATTGTTTTATCTGACCCAATGGGGGGCGTTTACAAGCGTCTCGTGGTGAAAGACGACAAGCTCGTCGGCGCCTGCCTGTACGGCGACACGGTCGACGGTTCGTGGTATTTCAAGCTGCTGCGCGAAGGCAAAAACGTCGCCGAAATTCGCGACCAGTTAATGTTCGGTGAATCGAATATCGGCGACGTGGGCCACGAAGGCAACACGCGCGCGGTGACGATGAAAGACACTGATGAAGTGTGCGGTTGCAATGGCGTGTGCAAAGGCACCATCACCAAAGCGATCAAAGAAAAAGGTTTGTTTACGCTCGACGAGGTGAGGAAGCACACCAAAGCCTCCTCCTCATGTGGCTCCTGTACGGGGCTCGTCGAGCAACTTCTCATGTTCACCGCGGGCGGTGATTACAGCGCGACGCCTAAGATGAAGCCGATGTGCGCCTGCACCGACAGCACGCATCAGCACACGCGGGATGCCATTCGCGAACAGAAATTGTTGTCCGTCCCAGACGTGATGATGAAGCTCGGCTGGCGCACGCCCAACGGTTGCTCGTCGTGCCGCCCAGCGATCAACTACTACCTGCTCTCTACGTGGCCAAAAGAGTACATCGACGATCCGCAGTCGCGCTACATCAACGAGCGCGCGCATGCCAATATCCAGAAGGATGGCACCTTCAGCGTCATCCCGCGTATGTGGGGCGGCGAGACGACGGCCGACGAGTTGCGTCGCATCGCCAATGCGGTTGACAAATACAAAATCCCGACCGTTAAAGTGACGGGTGGTCAGCGTATCGATTTGCTTGGTGTGAAGAAAGAAGATTTGCCAGCGGTGTGGAAAGACATCGGCATGCCGTCGGGTCACGCGTATGCGAAAGCGTTGCGCACCGTGAAGACTTGCGTCGGCTCCGAATGGTGTCGCTTCGGCACCCAGGACTCCACGCAAATGGGCAAGGACATGGAGCGCGCGATGTGGAAGATGTACGCGCCGCACAAGGTCAAATTTGCCGTTAGCGGTTGCCCTCGCAATTGCGCCGAAGCAGGCATCAAGGACGTTGGCGTGATCGGTGTTGATTCCGGTTGGGAGCTTTATGTGGGCGGCAACGGCGGCATTAAAACCGAAGTCGCGCAGTTCTTCGTCAAAGTGAAAACCTCCGATGAAGTCCTGGAATACACCGGCGCATTCATTCAGTTGTATCGCGAAGAGGGCTGGTATCTGGAGCGCACGGTGCACTACCTTGCTCGCGTCGGTCTCGATTACGCCAAACAAAAAGTCGTCGAAGATGCCGCGAACCGCAAGGCGCTGTGGGAGCGTTTACAGTTCGCTTTGGACGGTGAACCGGATCCGTGGTTCGAATTTGAAAAAGCTCGCGTAGACACCCGGCAGTTCATCCCGATCAAACCGATTGCCGCCGATACGGTAGCGGCAGCGACTGTTTGACCCGATAAATCATGAGTGCGATAGAGACAGAAATGAGTTGGAGATTTGCTTGCAAGTTGGATGAGCTGCCGATACTGGGTGCTCGCGTCCTTGAACGGAGCGAGGCTGAGGGCGGCAATGTCGCGGTGTTCCGCAATTCTGAGGATGTGGTGTTCGCGCTTCTGGATAAATGCCCGCACAAAGGTGGCCCGTTGTCGCAGGGAATCGTTTTCGGTGAGCGTGTCGCCTGCCCATTGCACAACTGGTCGATTGAGTTGAAAAGCGGCGAAGCTGTTGCGCCGGACGTCGGATGCACGAAACGGTTTCCGGTGAAGGTTGATGGTGGAGATGTCTTCGTTGACCTTGGCTGAGTTCCCTCGAAACGGGATGCCAAGTGCCTGACGTAAAAACCACCTGCCCCTATTGCGGCGTTGGCTGCGGCGTTCTCGCGACAACGGACGGCACAAAAATCACTGCCGTTCGTGGCGATCCAGAACATCCCGCGAACTTCGGTCGTCTCTGCACCAAAGGCAGCACGCTTCATCTGACAACCACGCCTTACGGTCGCGCGCTGCATCCTGAAATGCGCACCTCACGCGACGAACCGAGAAAGCGCGTGAGTTGGGACGTGGTGCTCGATACGCTGGTCGATAAGTTCGCAAAAACTATCGCTGAACACGGTCCTGATAGTGTCGGTTTTTATATCTCCGGCCAGTTGCTGACGGAGGACTACTACGTCTTCAACAAGCTGGCCAAAGGCCTGATCGGCACCAACAACGTCGACACCAATTCACGACTCTGCATGTCCTCGGCGGTAGCGGGCTACAAGGCGACGTTAGGTGCTGACGCCCCACCCGCCTGCTACGACGATTTGAATCATGCCGAACTCATCGTTATCGCCGGCAGCAACACCGCTTGGGCGCATCCGATTTTGTATCGCCGACTTGAGGATGCGAAGGCAAAAAATCCGGCGCTGAAAGTCGTGTGCATCGATCCGCGTCGCACCGAGACCGCACGCGCCGCCGACATGCATCTGCCGATTCTTCCGGGTACGGACGTGGCGCTGTTCAACGCCATCCTGCATTGGCTCATGTGGGAAGACGCGACTGACAGCGCGTATATCGCCGCACACACGGAAGGCTTCGCTGAACTGAAAGCCGCCGTGCGCGAATGCACTCCCGCTTGGGCGGCCCGCATTTGCGGCGTGAACGAGTCACAAATTGTTGCGTTGGCTACGTGGTGGAAAGAGTCCAAGGCCACGTTGTCGCTTTACTGTCAAGGACTCAATCAGTCGTCTAGCGGCACTGACAAAAACGCGGCACTGATCAACTTGCATCTGGCCACTGCGCAAATCGGCAAGCCGGGTGCCGGGCCGTTCTCGCTGACCGGGCAACCCAACGCGATGGGTGGACGCGAGGTCGGTGGGCTCGCCAATTTGCTGCCGGGACATCGCGACGTAGTAAACCCAGAGCATCGTGGCGAAATCGCGAAGCTGTGGGGCGTTGATTCGCTGCCACCTATTCCCGGAAAAACTGCCGTCGAAATGTTCGATGCGGTGAAGCGTGGCGAAATCAAACTTTTGTGGATTGCTTGCACTAACCCGGCGCAGTCGATGCCGGATTTGCGAGCCGTCGCCGAGTCTTTCAACAACGCTGAGTGCGTGATCGTGCAGGAAGCCTTTCGCACGACTGAGTCGGCGAAATTAGCCGACGTATTGCTGCCCGCCAGTACCTGGGGTGAAAAACACGGCACAGTCACTAATTCCGAGCGACGCATTACGCATGTGAATGGTGTGTTGCCGCCGCCCGGTGAAGCGCGCCATGATTGGCAAATCGTAGTTGAATTTGCGCGGCGGCTGGAGTTGAAGCTGGGTTGCGCGGGCAGTGCCCGCCTCGTGGACGAACGGCGGGCACTGTCCGCCCTGCCTTCAACACTCTTTCCCTACGAATCGCCCGAAGAAATCTTCAACGAACATCGCGAAAGCACGCGTGGTCGTGACCTCGACATCACGGGCATGAGCTACGCGCTGCTCGACGCCGATGGCCCGCAACAATGGCCGCTTCGGGAAGGAGAGACTGTCGGGAAACTGCGCCTCTACGAGGACGGAATTTTCGCGACCACCAGTGGCAAGGCCAAGTTCAAAGTTACACCTTACAAAGGTGTCGCCGAGCCGGTCGACGCGCGCTACCCGTTGGCGCTCACCACCGGTCGTTTGCGTGACCAATGGCATGGCATGAGCCGAACCGGACGGGTGCCACAGCTTTACGGTCACGAGCCAGAACCGATGCTGACCATGAACACGAACGACGCAGCGCGGCGTGGTTTGGTGGCCGGTGAAGTTGTAAAGGTCGCGTCTCGACGCGGTGAGCTGATGCTGCGTCTAGCAGTGAGTGAGGACGTGCGCTCAGCGCAGTGTTATTTGCCAATGCACTGGGGCAAACTTTCTCTCGCTGCATCCGGCTCGCACGGTATCAACGCGCTCACGATTTCGACGTTCGATCCGGTGTCGAAGCAGCCCGAACTCAAGCACGCCGCAGTGCGCGTTGATCGCGCTGAGCTGCCGTGGTCGCTTGTTGCGTTTGCCTATGCGGAACATGGACGCGACCCGGTGGCGGTATGCGATGAGCTTCGCGAGATTGCGCGCGATTGGTCCGATGCCAGTGCTGCGACGTTTGCCAGCACCACGCTAATCGGCTCCGAGCGTCCCGGTGTCGTTTTGCGTCTGGCCGCAGAAAAAGCGCCGGAACCGATGGCGTTGCAACAGATTGATCGTGTGCTCGGCCTGACTGGGCTCGCCACGCTGGCCTATGATGATGTCCGTCGTAATTTAAGTCGACGCGTACGCATTGAGGACGGACGGCTGGTTGGTGTGCGGCTGGCGGGCGACCTTGCCGCCGAGCCATGGATGCGGGATTTCTTTCTGTCCGGCGCTTCGGTGGTCGAGCTACGTCAGCGGCTGCTAGCGGGCAGCGCCTCAGCACCAGAAGGGTTCAAAGCGCGCGGCAAAGTGGTGTGCAACTGCTTCAATGTTTCGGCGAGCGAGATCATTGACTTCTGCGCATCAGCGTCGGGCGACGCGTCGGGCAAACTTGCTGCGCTGCAAGTGGCGAAGCTTTGCGGCACCAACTGCGGCTCGTGTTTGCCCGAGCTGCGCACGCTCGTTGCAGCGAGTGCTATCGCGGCTTAGTTAGTGTCTGACAGAAAAGCCCCTAATTCGCAAACTATGCGGTGCCTAAATTTCAGGCAATTCCGTATTTTTCATCGATTTCTTGTTTCCGCGAA
>JAYVPF010000222.1:0-4734 GCA_043757535.1 Burkholderiales bacterium | reverse complement strand
ACCGCGAGGTTTCGCGTATGACTCCGGATGTTTCGCCTCGCTCAACATGACAGTAAGGGTTTCAGGGCTTCTGTCTGAGGCAAGTAACTAATCAGGTATTTGGTTGGCTCAGCAATAAGTGACCGGCGTTGACTTTGGGCCCCATGAATACGTCGTTGCCCCATAAAGCTGATACGAAAATTCTGGCGAGCGCCGCTCACATGCCCGATATTTTTGCGCGATCCTGTAAGTCCCCGATTGCCATCTGGTCGAGCCGACAGGGTTTGTGCACGGCATAGCCCTGCGCGTAATCGACACCGATTTCGGTGAGTTTGGCTAGCAGTTCGGGGGATTCGACCCACTCGGCGACGCTGACCATCCCGAGGGCGTGGGCCAGATCGTTCATGGACCGAACCATCGCCAGATCGCTCGGGTTTTGCAGCATTTCGGTGACGAAGCTGCCGTCGATTTTGAGGACGTCGGTGTTTAAGTTTTTCAGGTGCGCGTATGAGGTGAAGCCGCTGCCGAAGTCGTCGAGCGAGAAGCGGCAGCCGTAGCGCCTGATTTCACGAATGAAGTCCTGCGCTGCCGAGTAGCTGCTAATCGCAACAGTTTCGGTGATTTCAAAAATGATTTTGTCGGCAGGGACACCGGAGTGAGACAGGATTTTGTGCAGACAAGCTTTGACTTCAGCGCTCTTCAAAGATTGGGCAGAGAGATTGATGGAAACCCCACCGATTTTGTCGAAGTGTTCGCGGTGTTGCGCGATCCAGTCAAAGGCATTCTTGATCACCCAGATGTCGAGGTCATGCGAGCGCCCCATACGTTCGACCGCCGCGACAAAATCTGCCGGTTTCGGATCGGGAGCCTGCTGGCTTTCAATCCCCAACAAAATTTCGTAGTAGGGGAGTCGTTCGCTGCCGTTGCCGCTTGCTGTGATCGGCGCGACCATTTGCGCACGTAGAAAGAGACCGCTGCCGCTCAGGCAGGCGTCAACCCGCCCCGCCCAGGCGCGCTGTGATTCCTGATCTCGCAATTCAGGCGTGGTGAGCTCATAGGTTTGCACGCGGTTGCGCCCGAGCGATTTTGCTGCGCTGCAGGCCGCGTCGGCGCGACGCAGCGCCTCAACCGCGCTGTCATGCGCTGGCGCATATTCGCCCATGCCCACGCTAACGCCGATGCTGTAGCCATGCTCAGCGTGGCGAAAGTGATAGTCCTTGATGTCGGCCACCAGCGTTTCCACACGCGCCAGCGCCGCTCTGCCTTCCGTGCGCTGAAGCAGGAGGGCGACGGTGTCCTCGCGCAGCGCTCCGAGGATGGCGCTCGCGCCCAGATGCTCACGCAACTTGTCGGCCAGACCGCTGGCCAGCTTTTCGACCGCCTCCACGCCGCAGGTGTTCGCGATCATGCGGAACTCGTCAAACTCGATGATGCAGAGCGTGTGCGTGAACTCTGACGGCGTCGCAGCGACCATCTGCGCAAGCCGCAGCATGAAGCCCTTGCGGTTTAAGAGGTTAGTCACCGGGTCATGCAGCGCCTGTCGTACCAGACGCTCGTAGGCTTCGTCAAACAGCGAATGCTCGGTGCGATCCAGCACCGGAACGTCAAAGTCGACGGTCGCTTTGGCGCTGCCCGCTTTTTGTCGCTGTGCCAGCTCGGCGAACGTCAATTCGAGTTTATTGGTGGCCGATCGATTGGCGAACGCGCAGTTGGGCAGCTCAGCGCTCATCCATACCAATTGCATCGGGATCGTGCTCGTCCCCGTCACAAAATCCCACCACTCACCGACGCGCGGTCGCTCAATGTCCCCCGTTCTGTCGACGGTCGCTTGAGCATCGCTGGCGGACTTAAAGTGCGGCACGCTAACGCGATCCCAGCTGTCCTCGTTGCCGATCAAATCAGAGGCCAGCACCGCCGCCAATTCATCCATCAACGACGTGGCTTGCTTGGTATTGACCATCACCGTGGCGAGCTTTCGCTCGACATCACTCAACAGCGCAATGTCATTGTCGCGCGCCACTTGTGCCGTCGCAGCCGACTCGGCTTGCCCCGACTCGCCCAGTCCCAGCAGACGGTTAACAATCGCCAAGCTCGCCGTCCAGTCAACGCCCTCGGGGCCTTCGCGCACAGCGAGCAGCGTGAGGTAGTGCCGCCAGCCCGAATCAAGGAGCCGCAAGAGCGTTCTCGGCGCGTGGCTGCCCGACAGCCGTTTCTCCAGCGCCCGGTCGACGCGGGTGCGCGCCACGCGGATGCGATCACGCGCCTCGAAGGCCTCCTGCAGGCGCTCGACGCGATCACGCCGCGCCTCGCGAATGGCCACAAGATCCTGATCAAGACTGTCGCCGACGACCTGAAAAATTCGCGGATCTTCGTCGGCGCGCTTGCAGATTCGATCCACCAGCGTGACCAGATTGCCTTCGAGCTTTTTGTCAAAAAACTTGCCCGCGTCATCGGCCACCATCGCGTATTGATCAATGAGATTGACCACACGGCGTGCCGGATGTAGCGGCGCTGACGGAAAAGTGCCATCCTTGAGCGATAACTTGAGCAGCGTTCGTTCGAGCTTCTTGACCAGCGCACCCGCCACTGAAGTGGGCGCGAAGTCCGCACGCGCTCGTGCGAACAGCGTGGAACTGGCGTCCAGAATTTCGCGATAAGCGGCGGGCACGCGCTTGGGCTTGCCCGGATCGGCGACCGACAAACGCTCGTTGAGCAGCTGCGCCAACGAATCGATGGAGGACACCGCCTGCGCCGCACGCAAGGTTTGCGGCAAGCCATCAATCGCCGCCAGAAGCTCTTCAAGACTGGCCTCCGGCAGCGACATGTCACTCAGCACAGGTGCCGCGCCAGACTGCCCCGCGCCGGTACCGTCAGCCGAGCGCAACCCCGATGAGCGAATGCTGCTCCGGGCCGTGCCTTTGAGCTGCTGCACGAGGTTGAGCAATTCGGCGGGTCGCGCCTGTGAGCTAGCGCGTGCGTCGATCCCCGCCGCCCCGGTTGCGTCCGTTGCCGGAAGCATGGGGACGCCGGGAAAACTGGGGAACCCGGAAAATGCCGCTTCGCTCGCACTCACAGCCACACCCACACCCACACTAGCACTTGCCGTGCGCGTGAACGACGGGTTCATCGCGATCTGATTCTGGAGATACAGACGATTCAACGTGTCGGCCATCGCGGCGACGTCTTGCGGAGATTTGCGATCCTTTGCGTGGGGTCGCTGCGGTGCCCGCTCGGCGCTCACCGAGGGCGCGGCAATCGTGCGCAACCCTGCCAGCGTTGAATTCAACTGGCGGTAAAGCTCGTCGCCGTGCTTAGTGACGCTTTGCTCCAGCACTTCATAGAGCACCGACCACACGGCTTCGTTGAAATCGAGCGGTTTCAACGCGGTTTGCACGCCACGACAGACCACCTCCGGCGAGTAAGGATTGTTCTTCCGCTCAATGGCTACGTGCACGAGGCGACCGTAGCGGCGCTCAACTTCATGCAACTGCAACAAAAAGTTTTCGTCAACGCGCGCAATCACGCCCGTCAGCAATAAAAAATCATCCAGCTCGGTATCGCCCATCAGCGCCAGTTGCGCTCTGCGACTGACCGGCACATGCTCGTCATGATCGCGGCCTTCGAGGCGAATGCGGCTATTCACTGCGGCGTGGATTTGCGCGGAAATCTGCGCCGATTGCCGGGTCAATTCTGCCGACGCAAGCTGGAGCGCCGAACGGTCGGAGAAGTTGCTGTAAGCCTCGCTTCTTTCGCGCAACTGGGTCGGACTCTTATGCAGAAAATCCAGCGCCACCGCGTTGACGAACACGCGATGCTGCTCGCAACATTGTGCCTGCAACGCTTTAGCCTGCTGCGTCGAAAGCACGACGTCGCTCGCAGTGTGCTCTCGTCCGCCGACGCGGGTACTAGCCGTGCGAAGCGCGTCGACCACCGGTGCTGGCATGTCCTCCACCGATAGCCCCAATCCGGTCGCCGAAACGTGGGCCACGCGCGCAGCAAACACGGGCACAGCGGCCTGAATGGCGTTGCTCGGAGCGAGCTCAACGGTGACATTGGCGTAGGCCAGTTCGGAGCGAACCGAGTCGGCAGGCGCGTCGACAAATTCGAGATACATCCCGCCGTCGCTGTACTCCCGAATATCAACCATCACCGACTGACCGTCGCGGTGGTGAACATAGGCGCGGCACACGGTCTCACGCCGCGTGTAGCGACGGCGTTCCTGACTGCCTGCAAGCGGAAGTGATTGCGTCATAAAACCGTTCCCCCGATCCCCTATTTGCACATGCTAAATCAACGCGCTTGTCGTCTGGCGCTAAGCCAGCGCGAGGACGGCGCGACGGTCGCGACGCGCTAGCATCGCGAACCGCAGCGAAATCATCAACCAGCCGACCGTGTTGCCAGTTCGGCGTCGTGAACCCAAGGATAAATCCGATGCCCCCGCGCACGCCAGCACTTGGATTTTTGCATAAATCATTAGTTTGCTATTGACCCGATGCCCCCGCGCACGCCAGCACTTGCTATTGAATTTGACAAAAAAAACCCGCGAGTGATGCGCCAGATCAGCATTTCCAGCGATCAAGCGCTGGAAGTCGGTGAGGTTCTGCTGCACATCGAGCGCTTTGCTTTCACCGCAAACAACGTGACGTATGCGATGTTTGGGGTTTGAGGTGCAGTGGAACGTAAAACACCGATAAGGAATCGTTGATTGGCTAATTTGAATAGCCAAACAGGCGGAGGCCAATTTACATCGCGATT
>JAYVPF010000221.1:0-4752 GCA_043757535.1 Burkholderiales bacterium | reverse complement strand
CGACTCGAATCATCGCTTCACCACGAGCCGCGCTGACATCAACGAAGTCGTTGCCAAGGGTTGGGTCGATGAAGGCGTCGTGATGTGTGTGCCGGAATAACCTACGCATCCTGCTCGCGATTGATCACACGCTGTCTCGCCTGATCGAGATGAAACTGCATGGCGACGCGGGCGCGATCACCGTCTTTGGCGCGGATCGCCTCGACAATGGCTGCGTGTTCTTCCAGCACTTTTTGCGCTCGTCGCGTCGAGCCGGTTCGGGTGAGATTGATTGATAGTCTCGTGGCGCTCGGACGGCAGTCCCCTAGCCAATCGCCTAATCAGCTTTTGCGTACGATCACTGTTGCACGTGGGCCAACGGCGAGAAAAACGAAAAGTCGATAATCGCAAAATTGCGCATCCAGCCCCAACAAAATGGCGACTACAGCAACAAGCTGTTCAGGAAATTGCACGGAAATTTCTGCCAGCGGTCCCGTCCGGGCGTGCTCAAGACAAGGTTGCGTCCGCAGACGCAACAAACGCGGCGCAGGGTTAAGGAGCCAAATGGACGTGCCCCATGGCGACCGTCGAACCATGCCAGAGCAAATTAAGGCTGCGGAGCAGTGCCAGCAGCTGGCGTGCCCGCTACGTCGCCGTCGGTTTCGGCGTCCGTCTCGCTCCCGTCGTCGTGCGACACGATACCCGCCGCTTTGTCGGCCGCTCGTTGCTTGAGTTTTTCTTCTTTCTTCTTCTTTTTTGCCAGCTCTTTCTGGCGCTTCTCGAATCCGTAGTTGGGTGTCGCCAAGGGTCTTCTCTCAATCAAGTGCTAACGCAATACCGTAATCTTAATCCCGACGCCTCGCGGATGACTTGGTGCCGGGATTCAGGCTTGGCACTTCGCCTTGATATCGGCGGGTATTTCGATGGCGCGGATGCGATCCGTGACTGGATCTTTCACACAAAACGCGCGAATTTCGGTGCCTTCGCACAAGAGCGTTTCGTCACGCGTCACGATGTGTTGCATCACGAAAACCTTCGGTCGCCATTCGGTGATTTCGGTGCTGATCTCGATGGATTCCCCATACGTCGCGGGCTTCATGAAACGGGTGTTGATCTCCAGCAGCGGCGTCCCGATAATTCCGGTCGTCTTCACCAGTTCGCGCCAGGGCTGCACGCCGTGGCTCACGAAAAAGTTGAGCGACGCCGCGTCCATCCATTTCGAAAAGTTTGGAAAAAACACAATCCCCGCTGGATCGCAGTCACCAAACTGAACGTCAATTTTGAAAACCGTTTTCATAGCTTCTCACTTAGGCCGCAACGTTAAATCACTGTACCCGTAACGATAGGGCCGCATTTCACATTCGACAATCAGCCATGTTTGAAGCCTTGGCTCCAAACCCTGTCATCCAGATGAGTCACGAGGTGAACGGACGTAAACTCGCGAACTAAGCTGATGATCGATGGGTGCGCCCATACCGGATCATCGAAAACGAATTTCTATCTGGAGGACTGATTACCTATGACTACCCGCTACGAAGTACGCGATGGCGTTGCCATCTTAACGCTCGACAATCCTCCGGTGAACGGGCTCTCCTACCCGCTACGCGTTGCGTTCGCCGAAGGGCTCGACAAAGCAAACAACGATGCATCGGTCAAAGCCATCGTGGTGACTGGCGCAGGCAAGGCATTCTCCGGCGGTGCCGACATCAAGGAATTTGGAACACCGCGCGCGGTTGCGGAACCGAACCTACTGTCGCTGATTCGCGCTTGTGAACTTTCTTCCAAACCTGTCGTGGCCGCTGTTCACAGCGTAGCGATGGGCGGCGGCCTTGAGCTTGCGCTCGGTTGCCACTACCGCGTCACAGCTCCCGGCGCGAGCATTGCGCTGCCTGAAGTCAAACTGGGCCTGATCCCGGGTGCTGGTGGCACGCAGCGTTTGCCGCGCGTGATCGGCGTTGAAGCTGCGCTCAACGTGATTGTCTCCGGCGAACCGGTCAAGAGCGAATTCATTGCAAGCTTCCCCGGACAAAAGTTGTTCGACAAAGTGATTGAAGGCGATCTCATGGCGGGCGCGATTGCCTACGCGCTTGAGAAGGCGGACTTGCGTCCGTTGCCGCTGGTGCGTGACCTACGCGTTGGGCATCCCGAAGCGGATGCGTATTTCGCTTTTGCGCGGAACACGGTCGGCGTGATGGCGAAGGGCTATCCCGCGCCGCTCAAATGCGTTGAGGCGGTGCAGAACGCGACGAAGATGAAATTCGACGACGGCATGAAGGCCGAGCGCGAGATTTTCACGAACTTGATGTTCACGCCTGAGTCCGTTTCGCTGCGTCATCTTTTCATCTCCGAACGCGCCGCCTCGAAGATTCCCGACGTGCCGGAAGACACGCCGAAACGCGAGATCAAAAAGGTCGGCATCATCGGTGCGGGCACGATGGGCGGCGGCATCGGCATGAATTTTTTGAATGCGGGCGTGCCTGTCGTCATCCTCGAAATGAAGCAGGACGCTATCGACAAAGGCTTCGGCGTGATTCGTAAAAACTACGAAGCGCAAGTCACCAAGAAAAAACTCAAGCAGGACGTGCTCGACACCCGCATGGGCATGCTCACGAGCACGCTCGACTACGCTGACCTGAAAGATTGCGATCTCATCATCGAGGCCGTGTTTGAAGACATCGGAGTGAAAGAAAAAGTGTTCACCGCAATCGACGCCGTGGCCAAGCCGGGCGCGATTCTCGCGTCGAACACGTCAACGCTGGATGTGAACGCGATTGCCAATTTCACCAAGCGTCCGCAAGACGTGGTCGGCATGCACTTCTTCTCGCCAGCCAACGTGATGAAACTGCTCGAAGTGGTGCGCGGCGAGAAGACTGCGAAAGACGTGCTGGCCACCGTCATGGCGATCGCGAAAAAAATCAAAAAGACCGCAGTTGTTTCCGGCGTGTGTGACGGCTTCATCGGCAATCGGATGATCGAGCAGTACGGTCGTCAAGGCGGCTTTTTGCTGGAAGAGGGCTGCACGCCGCAACAGGTTGACAAGGCCGTTGAAAAATTCGGCTTCGCGATGGGCCCGTTCCGCATGGGCGACCTTGCGGGTAACGACATCGGCTGGGCGATTCGCAAGCGTCGCTATGTTGAAAAGCCAAACCTGCGTTACAGCAAAACGGCTGATCTGCTGTGCGAAATGGGCCGCTTTGGACAGAAGGTCGGCAAAGGTTGGTACGACTATTTGCCGGGCAAACGCGACGCGATTCCGAACGCCGAAGTTGAAGCCATGATCGTCAAACATCGTGAAACGTTGGGCATCAAACCGCGCAAAATAACGGACGATGAGATCGTGCATCGCCTGGTGTTCTCGCTGGTGAACGAGGCCGCGCACATTCTCGAAGAAGGCATCGCCAACAAGGCAAGCGACATCGACATCGTCTATATCTTCGGCTACGGCTTCCCACCACAACGCGGTGGCCCGATGAACTACGCAAACCAGTTGGGTCTGTTCAACGTCGTGCAGATGATGAAGAAATTTCAGCAGAACCCGCTGGACGACGCGAAATTCTGGGAACCTGCGCCGCTGATCAAAAAACTGGTTGCTGAAGGCAAAAACTTCGCCTAAGCGCCATAAAAAGCGCCACAAAAAAAGCGGCCCACCGAATTCAAGGAGACATAAATGACTGATGCAGTAATCGTAAGTACCGCGCGCACCCCACTCGCCAAGAGCTGGAAAGGCGCCTTTAATATGACCCACGGCGCAACGCTCGGCGGTCACGCCATTGAGCATGCCGTCAAGCGCGCGGGCATCGACCCGGCTGAGGTGGACGACGTGCTCATGGGCTGCGCGAATCCTGAAGGCGCGACCGGCTGGAACATCGCGCGTCAGGCCGCTCTGCGCGCCGGCATGCCGGATAGCGTGGCGGGCGCAACGGTGAACCGCTTCTGCTCATCGGGCCTGCAAACCATCGCGATGGCCGCGCAGCGCGTGATCGCCAACGAGGGTGATATTTTTGTAGCGGGCGGCGTGGAATCCATCTCCTGCGTGCAGCAGGAAATGAACCTGCACATGTTCAAGGATTCATGGCTCGATAAAAACAAGCCCACGATTTATTGGAACATGATGCAGACCGCCGAGAACGTCGCGACGCGCTACAAAATGAGCAAAGAGCGCATGGATCGCTTCGGCGCAGAGAGCCAGCAAAAAGCCTGCGCCGCACGCGATGCGGGCAAGTTTGACGACGAGATCGTACCGATCACCGTCACCGCAGGCGTAGCCGATCCGAAGACCGGCATGACCACGAAACAACTCACCGTCTCGAAAGACGAAGGCCTGCGCGATGGCACGACGTACGAAGCCGTTTCCAGCATCCGCACGGTGGTTCCCGGCGGCTCGGTCAGCGCCGGCAACGCCTCGCAATTCAGCGACGGCGCAGGTGCCTGTGTGGTTATGAACGCCAAGCTCGCCGAGCAACGCGGCATCAAGCCGCTGGGCATCTTCCGTGGCTTCGCCGTGGCTGGCTGCAACCCCGACGAAATGGGCATCGGCCCGGTGTTCGCGGTGCCAAAACTGCTCAAGCGCCTCGGTCTGTCGGTCAAGGACATTGATCTGTGGGAACTCAACGAAGCCTTCGCGGTGCAAGTGCTTTACTGCGCCGACACGCTGGGCATCCCGATGGAAAAACTTAACGTCAACGGCGGCGCCATTGCCGTTGGCCACCCGTACGGCATGAGCGGCCAGCGCCTCGTCGGTCACGCCCTCATCGAAGGCAAACGCCGCGGCGC
>JAYVPF010000220.1:0-18327 GCA_043757535.1 Burkholderiales bacterium | reverse complement strand
GATCTCGGACATTGTGCCTGCTGAATCTGGGGGGAGCGACAACGGCGGAGCGGCAGACATGAGTGACCCTTTTACGTTTGTGCAATCGTAGCAGTGGTTCCCCTTGAGCGGGATGCTTTGTGAGCGCGGAGCTACCGCGTCTTCGTGGCGTTTACAAATCGCAGTGGAACCGCTCCCACAGTGCACGGTCAAGACTATCAGCTTTCTACTGTAGCCATTGTCTTACGCGGGCTGTCTGCGACAATTGCTAATTATCGATTATTGCCAATTTAAGCAGTTAGCCCCCATGCAGTGGTCGTTTCACCAAAAAGCTGATAGTCCGTCCTGGACTGCGTCTGCGCCTACGGAGTGCTCGGGTTGCGGCTACGATTACTCAAACAATTCTGAATGCGTCCCTGCTCGCTCGAAGAAGATGGTTTGTCCCTTGCCGCGAGCGACGATGCGATAAATGACAAGGAAATCGCCACCGATGTGACACTCACGATGGCTCGACCATTCGCCGGTTAGGGCGTGATCACGCCACTCTGGCGGAAGCGGCGCGTCGTTCGCGATGAGCAGCAACATAACGGCCTTGAGCTGCGCCATGTCGTAGCGACCAGAGTGAGTTAGCCGTTCCCAGTCCCGGTGAAAGCCGCGCGCGAGTTCGACGTCGCGTGGCAACGAGGCGCGCTTACTTGGGCGCTTTTGTTTGCTCAAGGTAGTCGA
Source organism: Burkholderiales bacterium (assembly GCA_043757535.1). GTDB lineage: Bacteria > Pseudomonadota > Gammaproteobacteria > Burkholderiales > Casimicrobiaceae > Casimicrobium. The sequence continues at coordinate 17,622 of JAYVPF010000220.1, read as the reverse complement.
GCGCTTGTTTGCCGTTGGCAAAGCGGGCGGGCTTGCCCGATTCGATCATCGCGTCCACTTCCGCCATCGCGTCGCTTGTCACGGCGTTGGGCACCTTGATGGCGAACGGAAATTGTTGCTCAGCCACGACGCGCGTGAGGAAGACGCGCACTGCGTCCGAGACCGACAGTCCCATCGTGGCCAGCGTGGCGGCGGCCTCAGCCTTTACACGTTCGTCTACACGCACATGAACCATTGCGGTCGTCGCCATAATGTTCCTCTTTCGCTTGGGCTTTCACCACCGATTAATTGAGATACATTGTATCGCAACTGGAATTATCGATCAACCGCTGTTCAAACAATACGGCTCGAATCGCGAGCCGTATTTTTGCATCTGCCGCTCAAGAGCGCGCAAACGACTGTCTCGCTCGACGCACCAAAATCGCTTATCGTTTATTCAGCATCGGCAGCGTCGCCGTCACTACCTGTTTGCCGTCTTTCACTTCGACGAGGAAGCTTTCGCGATCAATGTCGCCCTTGTCGTCGAAGCACACATCAAGCAGGATGCCGGGGTTGTCTTTGACTTTGAAGCATGCGTTTTTCATCGCGGCGGCGATGGCTGGGCCGTCGGTGCTCTTGGCTTTTTCGATGGCGGCTTTCAGCATGTAGGCCGAGAAGTAACCCTTGATGCCGTTGTGATCGGATTTCGCTTTGTACTCTTTCTCGTACTTTGCGCCGAAGTCCTTGAACGCAGGTGCGTCGGCGGTCAGGCCCACGTGTCCGCGCACGCCATTGGCAGCAGTGCCGGCCAGCTCGATGACTTTAGCGCCCATCAACGTGGTTTCGCCAACCAGTGGTTTGTCGTAGCCCTGCTTGCGCAGCTCTTTAAGCAAGCGTGCGGACTCTTCTTCGTTCAGGTAGGCGAACAACGCGTCGGCATTGGCCTGCTTGATGCGCAGTACGGCTGAAGACATATCGACCTGGCCCGGATCGGTTGAAATGTCACCGGCTACTTTGACATTGCGCGCGCCGAGCTCTTTGACGATAGCGTCACGACCGCCCTTGCCAAAATCGTTGTTGACGTACGCCACAACGACCGATTTGGCCTTCAGGTCAGTGGCCATGTAGTTGGCAACCTTAGGCATACCCATCGACTGATTGAACGATGAACGGAAAATGTACGGATTGCCCTGAGCCGTCACGTTAGACGCTTCACCGCCCGTGAAGTTGGGGATGTTCGCCTTCTGGCTCTCGGTCTGGCTGACCAGAATCGAACCCGAGAACACGGGGCCGAAGATCGCCGTGACTTTTTCGTCAATCGCTTTGACCGTCATCGCTTTGGCAATGGCGGGCTGCGACTGCGTGTCCATTTCCATGGACTCGATCTTCTTGCCCATGATGCCGCCTGCAGCGTTGATTTCAGCGAACGCGAGCTTGGCACCGTTTCGGTATTGGCTACCCGCTGCTGTGCCGCCGCCTGACAGCTCGACGACTTGAGCGACTTTGATTTGCGCCGATGCCGACATGGCGACGAGCGCGGCAGCGACAATTGTGAGTTGGCCGAGGGTTCGGTTGAGTTTGGTTTTCATGGTTATTCCTCCTTTAGAAAACTTGTGAATGAATCGTAACGAGTCAGTAATAAAAATTAGTTGTCACGGTCACTGCCTCCCCTGCGAAGTAGGGGAGGTGCCCCGAAAGGGGCGGAGGGGTGCCCGCAATGGCGAACGCCCGCGCTACCCCTCTGTCAGCGCCGCTGACATCTCCCCTACTTCGCAGGGGAGACTGCTGGCACTGATTACTTTGCGTGGCCTCCGAGAAACAGTCGATTTAAATTCGGGTCATCCAGCAATTCTGCCGCAGGTTTGTCGACGGCTAACGTGCCCATCTCAAGCGCCAGCGCGCGATCAGAATACTTAAGCGCGGTGCGCACATTTTGCTCGACCATCAGCACGCTCTTGCCTGAATCAGCGAGCTTACGCAGCAGTTTCATCACGTCCTGCACGATGATCGGCGCCAAGCCAATGGACGGTTCATCAATCAGCAAAACTTCTGGCTTCACCAGCAAAGCACGTCCCACTTCAAGTTGCTTCTGTTCGCCGCCAGAGAGCGATGCTGCGCGCGAGGCTACCCGCTCGTTCAGGCGCGGAAACAGCTCCATCACCTCGGCGATCCGCTCCTTCAACAGTGCCTTTGGCAAGTGCAATCCACCCAGCTCAAGGTTGTGCAATACGCTAAGTGAGCCGAACAAATTGCGCCCCTGCGGCACAAAAGCCATGCCCTCGGCCAGCAATTGACGTGGCGTGCGTCCGTTGATGACCTGCCCGTTAAAACGAACCTCGCCCGAGCGCGGCGTCAGCATGCCGAATAGCGTTTTTAGCACCGTTGATTTGCCCGCGCCATTGGGGCCGATTAGCAACGTGATCTCGCCTTTTCTGGCGTCGAGCGTCATCTCGTTCAACACCGTTAAGTGCGTGTAACCCGCGACGACTTTGTCGAATTCAATCAGTGGCGGAGTCACACGTGCGTCATCCCGGCGAAGGCCGGGATCCATGGTTGAAATATTGGTTTCCAAGCTAATTTCCAAGATAAGCCTCCAGCACAGCGCGGTTGCCCTGAATTTCTTCGGGTTTGCCCACCGCCAACACTTTGCCTTCCACCAGGCACACCACGCGGTGGCAGAGCTTCATGATGAAGTCCATGTTGTGTTCAATTACGACAAAACTGCCGCCCTGTTTTTTGTTGAGCTCAACGAGCAATTCGCGAAGTCCGTCCACCAGCGACGGGTTGACCCCGGCGCACGGCTCATCGAGCAAAACGAGTCGTGGCGTCGGCATGAAGGCCATCGCAATGTCCACCAGCTTTTGCTGACCGTACGACAGCGCGCCCGCTGGCAAATCAGCGACGTGATTCAAGCGGAACAGATCCAGCATTTCTTGCGCGCGATCCGCCAGTCCATTGTCAGGCGGCGCCAACATACGCCCCCAGAACGTGCCCGTGTGCTCCTGCGCCGCGAGGATCAGGTTGTCACGCAACGAGAGCTTGCCAAACACTTGCAGGTTCTGAAAGGTGCGACCGATGCCCAGACGCGACATTTCAAGCGGCGAGTTGCCAGAAATGTCGACGCCTTCAAATTCGACTTTACCGCTGTCCGGTTTGATCTGGCCGAGAATCGAGTTGAACAGCGTGGTTTTGCCGCTGCCGTTCGGGCCGATCACGCCAAGAATTTCACCGGGCTCGACGTTGAAGCTGACGCCACCGACGGCGGCAATTGCGCCGTAGCTCTTCTTGATATCGCGGACTGAAAGGATGCTCATGCTGATGCTCCTTTTGCTGCAACGGACGCAGACGCCGAAGCGGCGGCAGTAGCCTCTGCAATCTGCTTTTGTTTTGCTGCGCGTTTGGCTTGCGAAAGTTGCCACGCTTCGTTCATCGACAGCAATCCCCCCGGCAACCAGATCATCATGGCAACCGCCGTGAAGCCGAACACCGCGAGATACCAGTCTTTCAGGAAGCGCAAATACTCCGGCAGCAACAGCGCAATTGCAGCGCCGAGCACGGGGCCGTAAAAGCGCCCGGAACCACCGATCACCACCATCATCAAAAACAGCAGCGAATTGGAGATGCCAAACGGTGCTGGCTCGATGAAATTCACGAGCGGAGCGAACAACGCGCCCGCGACGCCCGCATACGCAGCACCAATCGCAAACGACATCAGCGTGTAGGCCGTGATGTTGACACCCGTGCTTTCGGCGCGAATCGGGTTGTCACGCAACGCCGCAAACGCGCGTCCCCACGGTGACCGCAACAGCAAGGCGAGGAGCGCGCCAAAGATGATGGTGACGGCAAGCACGAGGAAGTAGAAGCTCATGTTGCTCTCAAGCGAAAGACCGAAGAAATCAGGCCGCTTGATGTTCTGAATGCCGAACGTGCCACCCGTCAGCCATTCTTCATTGCGAAAGAAAAGCACTAGCAGCAAGTTAAATCCAAGGGTTGCAAAGCCAAGGTAATGCAACTGCACGCGCAGCGCCGGAAAGCCGATCACAAGACCCAGCACAAAGCAGATCACGATAGCCACGGGAGACGCGAGCCAAAACGAGAAGCCCGCCTTCATCATGATCGCGACGGTGTAGGCTCCGACGCCCATAAAACCCGCATGGCACAACGATTTCAAGCCCGCGTAACCGACCGTCAGATTCAGACCCATCGCCGCGATCACGTACACCAACCACAACGTGAGCAGATAGAGACCGTACGTCTTCAGCATCGATGGCGCAAAACACATCGCCACCAGCGCCAGCCCCAAGAAGGCCATGTGTTGCGTGGAAAGTAGCTTTGTCGTTTTCATACTTTCCTCTCCTGCGGCGTACCCAGTAGTCCATCAGGTTTAACCAAAATCACGGCGAGAAACAGCACCAACGCAACGCCGTCTTTGTAGGCAGGAGTCAGGTATGCACCCGCAAGATTCTCCAGAACCCCGACCAAAATTCCGCCGAGCAGCGCACCGCGCGAGTTATTAAATCCTCCGATGATCGCGGCGAAGAATGCCTTGAGCCCAATGTTGTCGCCCATGTCGAATTTGGCGAGATAGGTGGGCGTAATCAGGAGTGCGGTGACCGCAACCAAAATCGCATTGATCGCGAACGTATAGAAAATCATGCGCTTGACATTGATGCCGAGCGCCTCCGCCGCGAACGTGTTTTGCGCCACGGCCTGCATGGCGCGACCGGTGATCGTCCTGTTCAAGAAGGCTTGCAGTGCAAACACCATGAGGCCCGCGAACAACAGCGCACCAACGTCACTGTACGACACCGTCACGCCCGCCAGCTTAAACACTTCATCGCCGAAGATACTCGGAAACGGATGCGGCTCCGCGCTGTAGCTCGCCTTCACAAACGACTTGAGACCGATTGACAGGCCAAGCGTCGCAACGACGACAGCGACAACGCCGCTGCCGCGCATTGGATCAACAATCCATTTCTTGAACGCAGCACCCAGTACCAGAATCGACAGCAGCACCGCCACAATAAACGCGGCCCACAGCGGCAAGCCCATCGACATGCCGATCAGCATCGCGAAGGCCGGCAGCATGACGAACTCGCCCTGCGCAAAGTTGATCGTCCCCGCCGCCTGCCACAACAGCGTGAAGCCCAGAGCGGCCATCGCGTAGATGGCACCTGTGGCTAAACCCGACAGCAATAGCTGCAAAAAATCGGTCATTCGATACTCCCTTTTTTTTGGCCCTTTGACACGATTCGAAGGCCTCTAATTTCTGCAATCAACTTTTCTCTCAAATAACCATTGCATGCGGGGTACAACCTGTTTTACTAGAAAGTCGATACCTGATTAGCAAGATGCCTCCGGTTGGCGTCATCCTCGGCGAAGCCGGGGATCCAGAACGGTCACCACCTATGGCGGCCATGAATGACGTCCTGCTGAACTCGCGGTCTGGATACCCGCCTTCAGCGAGTATGACGGCACTTTGGATGGCTCAGCTGAGGCACCTTGCTAATCAGGAGTCGATATATCGCCAATTGATTACTCAGCCCCGATGCATCAAACATTTCAGCAAAAAGCTGTGCCTGCTGAAAACCTGATTCACCTGGCTGCCAACCGCCGATTCGTGCGCGGCAAACTGCGCCGCTCACTCTGCGCCGCGACATTCGCATCCAACTTGCTCTCAGGCGAACCGGCAAGCGTGATCGTGTCCATCGAAAAATTAGCGAGAGTCACAGCACCCCCAGCGCGCGAAATTCATCAGCCGTGACACCGGGCCAGCCGAAGCGCTCCATGTACAGCGGCGCCTGTTCAAAGAGCATCTCTTTGCCCTTCTGCACGCGGTGCCCACGTTCTGCCGCAACACGCAAAAGCTCGGTGTTTTCAGTCTTCATGCCGCAGTCGGCGACCACCGCCGACGGCTTCGCATTGTCCAGAGAAAACGGCATCGGATCGCCGGGATTCATGCCGAGCGGCGTGCCGTTGACCAACACGTCGTAACGCCTTTCATCGACTTCCCCGATAGTCATGACCGTCACCACCGTTGCCGGAAAGTGCTTGCGCAGGCGCTTGGCGAGGCCACTCACCACCGCTGGATCGATATCAACCAGTCCCAGGTGCGCAATGCCGCGATCCGCGAGCGACGCGGCAATGGCGCTGCCGACTCCGCCACAACCGACGATGAGCGCAGCGCTTTTCGGATAGTCAAATCCGTCCGCTGCGGTGGTCACGTCAAGCGCTCGAACAAAGCCTTCGCCATCGATTTGATCAGCAACAATTCGCCCGTCTCTGTCGCGAAATATTGCGTTGGCCGCGCCCGCCGCGAGGGCGGCATCGGTCGCGATGTCGCCCACTTCAATCGTCGCCGCTTTATGCGGAATCGCCACACAAATGCCACCGACGTTCGGCGCGCTCATCATACTTTTCACGAAGGTTGCGTAGTGTTCAGGCGCAACGCGCATCGGCACGCAAACCGCATCAATGTTGTGCATGGCGAAGTACGCGTTGTAAATCGCCGGGGCCTTGACCTGCTCAACGGGCCAGCCGATCACCGGGAACACGCGCGTGGTGCCGGAGATTGGAATCACTGACCTGCTCCGAGATGGTTTTTCACAAATTCAAATGAAGTGCCGCCGCGATAGGTCACGGCACCTTTGTCGCTGCTGTGAACGCTGTTGCTCTCGATGAAATTCACACCGCGCGCCGCCAACTGCGTCGCGCACGCGAAGCGCGAATGCTTTTAAGCGGGGTGCCTGACTAGCTTCTTCTGCGCTTCCCGCGACCGACGGATCCGCATTCACGATGACATTCACGCCACCGGCACGATAGAGCACGATCTCGCGCGAGCGATGGCGCGCCACCGCCGCAAAGCCCAAGCGCTCCAGCGCAGCGCCATATGACTGCGGTTCCAGCGTGGCGTAGTCCACGTATTCGATATCGTCAACAGCGAGAGGATTTATCGTGTTCATTGGTTCACCAAAGGCTGCGCCGTAATTCATTGGTTGCTTGAAACTGCATCTGCTTTTTGTCGTTTCATCGCCGAATGACCAAGCTATTACTGAGTCAACCAGATATGACCGGTTCGGCAGGCTCGCTCTGCCTCGGGGAGAGGGTTTGGGTCAAGGACTTGGCACACGTTTCAAGCATCGCGATGCAATCACCCTCACCCCCCGCCCTCTCCCCGAGAGGGCACCATACCGGTTGCGATAGGACATATTTAGTCGACTTGTTAACAACCAAATATATTTGGTGCGTTTATCGAACACATGTGCGATAATAGAACACAAGCTAAAACGCAAGTCAAGCAAACGGCTCAAAAAGATGGCAAATTTCTTGATGTTGAACACCTCGATGTCGGCACCGCTCGATGTACACAAGGCCGACATGATCGACGGACTGCGCAAAGGGCTGCAGGTGATCTGCGCGTTTGACGACGGCACGCCGAAGTTGACGCAAAGCGAACTGGCGCAGCGACTCGATTTAAGTCGCGCCGCAGCACGCCGATATTTGATGACGTTGACCGCGCTGGGCTACATGGCAACCGACGGCAAAGCATTCTGGTTAACGCCAAAAGTGATGCGGCTCGGCCATTCCTACGTAGCGTCAGCGCGACTCCCGCGCACGGTGACACCCGTACTGCAAAAGCTCACCGCAGCGTTCGGCGAATCAACCAATCTGTCGGTGCTTGAAGGCTATGAGGTGGTCTACATTAGTCGCGCCAACGCGCCAAAGCTCCTCTCCACAGGCCTCGAACCGGGCACGCGATTGCCCGCCCATACAGTGGCAGCAGGACGATTGCTGCTGAGCTTTCTTTCTGATGCGGCGCTCGACCACTGGCTCGACGGCGCGAACCTGACGGCGTACACGCCACAAACCACAGTGGATCGATCTCTGATCAGGAAAGACGTCATCAAGATGCGCAAGTTGGGCTACGGTTTGAGTGAGAGTCAGTTCGAGCTCGGGCTGCGCGGCATTGCGGTGCCGCTGATTGACGGATCAGGTTTGCCGGTCGGCGCGATTGGCGTGTCAATGTCGAGCGCAACCCTGCCCGCGAGTGTTGCGGTAAAACGATTTGTACCAGCGATGCAGGAAGCAGCCGAGAAGCTTCGCGATCAACTATAAGCACGTCTAAAAGTTTGATCGTGAAGCGCCCCATAGCACCAGACTATTTGATGTCAACCGTCTCGGCGGCAATGATCGCAATTCCTCGACTCACAATTACCAGTCGACGATCGCGTGCCACCAAATTCATGGTGAGTCCCGACAGAATCAATTCGTCGTAGGCGTCCGGACGCATCACTGCGTAAGCAGGACCGACGCCGGTCTTCCACAATTCCTGAAACGTCGCAGTAGAGTTGATCCACTTTCCGGGCTCAGCGAGCAGGCCAGTATCGAGTTCGCCGCGATGGCCGACGATTGTTACCGGACGCCCGAGGTAAAACGGCACCGAATAGTCAATCTGCCCGATTGAATAGAACGGCGCATGGGGCGCGAAGGGCCGCTCCGCAGCCACCAGCCCCGCAACCAGACGCTCCGACGAGAACGCCGCATCCACATGCTGAAAGAACACGAAAATGAGGCCCCAGAAGGTAAAACTACTCGCGGTGATCGCCAGCACGCTGCCCGCAGACCCGCCGCGCCTGAGCAATAGCAAAGCCACTAGACCGCCCACAATCAGGGTACTGGTCGCCAGATAAATCCAGGGCAACGCGTTTACGGCCTCCGATCCGATCGCAACGAATTTGTCCCAGTGAATCAGTTGCGTAGCGCCCAGCGTCAACGCCACCCCGACTGCGATAGCCGTGACGGCGGACCAGCGTATGACGCCCGGGAGGCTCAGAAACGCGCTGCGTCCTACCGCCAAAGCAAGTGCTGGGAACACAGGGATCACATAGGCGGGCAGCTTGGAGCGTGACAGACTGAAGAAAAGCACAATCGCGAGCACCCACGCGATGCAAAAGAGTTCAGGCCGAACCGCCTGTCTGGCGGTCGCACTGCCATCGTCGTCAGTACGCGCCAGAGCTTTTCGGTGCAGCAACTGATAAAAAAATCCGGGCAACCAGGGCATAGCCCCAACCAACAAAATTGGCGCGTAGTACCACCACGGTCCGTAGCGTTGATGGCGATACGAGGTGAATCGCTGCAAGTGCTCCCGAACAAAGAAAATGTCGAAGAACTCAGGGTTGCGCTGCTGCACCATCGCGAACCACGGCGCGACAATCACCAGCAGAATCAACAAGCCGCGCGTGATTTCCAGATGCCTCCACACTTTCAGGTCGCGTGCAATGAACGAGTACAGCAGCAGCGCAAGCGACGGCAGCGCCACGCCGATCAAGCCTTTGCTCAAAACGGCACACGCACAGGACGCCCAAGCCCCGTACATCCAGAGTCGTCTGTTTTCAACCGTTGCCTGCTGCGCCAACAAAAACGAACATAGCGCAGTCGTGAGAAACGCCGTCAAAGTCATGTCGAGCGTCAGATACTGACTCGTTAAATAAAACGCCCAGCTACTCCCGAGCACCACCGCCGATGAGATGGCACCTTCGCTGCCCCAAAGTCGCCGAGCTGTAAATCCGGTCGCCAACACTGCCAGAAAACCGAGCAATGCCGTGGGCAGTCGTGCCGTCCATTCGTCATCGCCAAATACGGCAAGAGAGATAGCCGTGAGCCAATATTGCAACGGCGGCTTTTCAAAGTATTTGAGATCGTTCAGCCGGGGTGTGACCCAGTCGCCGGTAGCCACCATTTCACGAGGAATCTCAGCGTAGCGCCCCTCGTCTGGAATGAACAATCCACGCAGCTCAATGCCGCCAAACCACGACACCGCCCAGATACAAAGCAGTGCTATTAGAGTATTTCTTGAAAGCTTCAACCCAGATGCCAGACAACAAAAAACCGCAGGGTATTACACCGCTGCGGCGTGAGTAGAGCCTGACGAAATCGGGTTAGAAGCGCGTACGAATGCCGATGGCCAGTTCAGTCTGATTCGCAAAGCCGCTAGCACCGCTGACTTTGTAGCCGTTAGTGATGTTCAGTCGGTCCGCAGCGACGTACAGCTCAGTGCGCTTCGAAAGGTGGTAGAACGCCGACGCGTAGATCGTTTTTCGACTACCGCTTCCCGCTCTGGTCACGGCAGCTGTGCTGGCGTAGGCATTCAACGTGTTGTTGGCAGCAGCGTTGTAGCCCGCATTGGTGGCTTTCATCACTTGGTAGCCGAGTTCGTAGTCAAACGGGCCGGGTGGCGCGAGTTTGGTTGAAATTGTCCAAGCGTCGTCTTTGCGCTGACCGACCACGGGCTGCTCAGCCGTATAGTGGAAGTAGCCCGCGTTGAGGCGAACCATGCCAAAGTTCACATTGCCGCCGATGGAGGCAGTGCGATGCCGGAAGCTCGCGACATTGGCTTGCGTCACAAAGCCAGCTGCGTTGAACACGCCGCCGTTGAAGCCGAGAGCCGCCGTCTGTGTGGTGTTGCGGCTGGTGTCGCCTGCGACTTCGCCGAACTGATGCGCAACACCGGCCACGATGGGGCCGAACGATTTTTTGAGCACAATGCCGTTATCGAGACGCGTGCCTGTGGCGCTGCCGCCGTAAAAAATCAGTTGCTTAAAGTTGTTAGTGTTGGTGCCACCGCCTTCATTCAACGACGATTCAGAAGCGCCGTAAGGATCAAGATAAGTCGCCGCGAAGTCACGCCCCAGCGCATTCTGGCGACCGATGGTCAGTTTGCCAAAGGCATCGCTTTCGAGGCCAACCCAGGCGTCACGAATGAAAAGGTAGCCATTGGTGTCGAGCGCGCCATTACCGAGCACAAATTCACTCTCAAGACGGAAAATGGCTTTGAGCCCGCCGCCCAGATCTTCGTTGCCAACAAAGCCCCAACGGCTGCCGCTGAACCACGGCGTGCGAAAACCGATGAGGCGACCGCCTTTGGCGTCTGCATTGTTGATGCTGCTGATCGTGCCATCAATCAGGCCGTAAAGCGTGACGTTGGCGTTTTGCGCTTGTGCCGAAGCCGCAAGCGCGCCGAGTGCAACAGCACCCAGTTTTGCCGCGGTTAAACGTGAAATTTTCATGTGGTTTCCCCAAAGTTGAACGTCAGATGCTTGCACCGCAATGGATGCTCGATTCCCCATTTTGGCGCGCATTGCCTGTCATAAGGGTGTCAAATTCGAGAACTTGCACGGATTCAGCATTATTTTTGAGCGCGTGCGACCAAAAAAGACACAACCGTACAAGGTCATGCCGCGTGGTTTATGCCGCGATTTTTGACGCTAAAAACGCGGTAAGCGTTGTCTCGGACACGGATCGATCCAGATACGCCTCGCCCAGTTTTTTCAGCAGCACCAGCGTGACGATGCCGCCCTCGTTTTTTTTGTCGCGCAGCATGTGTGAGACGAGCTTGCCTGCATTCGTATGCGGCGGTTTAATCGGGAGGTTCACCACCGCGAACAGGCGCGTTGCGCGAGCGACATCGGCCGCGCTCAAATGACCCATCTCATGCGAGAGCTGGGCGGCGAGCACACAGCCCACGGCCACCGCTTCACCATGCACCCACGCGCCGTAACCCATCTCGGTTTCAATGGCGTGGCCGAAGGTGTGACCGAGGTTTAGCAGCGCGCGGATGCCGAGCGTTTCACGCTCATCGCGCTTCACGACATCCGCCTTGATGCGGCATGAATGCGCGATGACACGGGCGAGTGTTTCGTCATCGCGAGCATTCAATTTGTCGACATCGCGCTCAAGCTCAGCCAGATGTGGTTCATCAAAAATCAGCGCGTGCTTGATGATCTCTGCGAGTCCTGCAGCGTATTCGCGCGGCGGCAAGGTTTTGAGCGCACCCGTGTCGGAGAGCACCGCCTGCGGCTGGTAGAACGCACCGATCATGTTCTTGCCGAGCGGATGATTGACCGCCGTCTTGCCACCAACCGACGAATCCACCTGCGCCAAGAGTGTCGTCGGCATTTGCACGAAGGCAATGCCACGCTGGTACGTCGCAGCCGCATATCCGGCCACGTCACCTACAACGCCACCGCCGAGCGCGATGATGGTGGTTTTACGGTCACATTTCGCGGACAGCATTGCCGAATAAATCTGGTCAAGCGAGGCCGCTGTTTTGTACGCCTCACCGTCGCGCAGCACGATCTCGATCACCTGCTTGCCGAGCGCATGAACCGATTCACGAACCTTTGCGAGAAACAACGGCGCGACCGTTTCATTGGTCACGATCGCGACCATCGTGCCTTTCACAAACGGCGCGAGCGCTTCGGTGTTGCCGATAAGCGATGGGCCAATGTGAATCGGATAGGGGCGGTCGGCGAGGCTGACGTGAACGGTTTGCATGGCAGTCTGAAACGTAAATTTAGCGCATCAGCTTTGTATTGAAACAGCCATTTTACAGGGGCTACGTTCGCAAATAGCCAGAAGTCGGTATCTGATGAAATCTGGCCGTTGCCCCAGTGCAGTGGTCATTTCATAAAAAAGCTGTCGAATAAAATCGGGGGGATTGATCAAGTCTTTACGATGTAAAACGCCATCAAAGCGAGCGCGGCTGGCAGCGCCTGAATGAACAGGATTCGCTTCGACACTGTGACCGCGCCCCAGACACCCGCGACAACGACACACAGCAGGCCATACACCAAGAAGGCGCGCGCAATCGCGGCGTCAGGATAGAAGAGTCCGAGCGCAATTGCGGCAACGAGAAACCCGTTGTAGCAACCCTGGTTCGACATCGCAGAAGCGCGGCTTTCCATTTGGTCTTTCGGAATGCCGAACACTTTGTAGCCGCGACTGCGATAGAGCACAGTCTCCAGCAACACGAAATACACATGCAGCAACAGCACGATGGCGGCGAGGATTTGAGCGGCAAGCAGCATGTCAATCCTTGATTGCAATAGGTACAACGATGTTAGTACGGTTCCGACGTTGGCGCGATGAAACCGGCGCTTAAGCTGCTGCTCATTGCGGCATGATCTTGAAGAAATCGCGGTCTGGTTCACCGGCAGCGGCACCGAGCTTGAAAATGCCACTCAGCCGCGCGATAGCAACGCCGTCCGCCGTCACCAAACCCTGCATGAAAACCATATTGCGGGTCGTACGCAAAACGTCGCCCTGCCCTTGCACCCATGTGCCAATCGCAGCGGGCGCAAGGTAGTCAATTTGCAGGCTGATCGTGGGCAAAAAATGGCGTCTATTTAACGCCTGATACATCGCCGAGTACGGCAGCACGGTATCAGCAAACGTCGCCAGCATTCCGCCGTGCAACACATTGCGTAGATTGGTGTGATGCTGCGTGACGCGGAAGCCAAGCAGCAGTCGGTCGTGCTGCCACTTCGCATAAAAACGCGCGTTGCGACTCGCGTAACCACTGCCCGCATCAGCCGCACGAAAGCCCTCGGGCGGGTGATCGTCGCCGCTTTCCAAAGCTTGAATTTTTTGCGTTGTCATGGTGCGGCTTTAAGCGTAAGTGACCCAGTCGGAATAGGCCTTCCCGTCCAGGTGCGGCAACGTGTTGTACGTCACCAGCGAATGTCGTCTCGGCGTGAACACGACTTCGCTGACCGACGAATTGCGGATGCGCAAATTCAAATCAATGGTGCCTTCGTGCGAAGCGCCGAGAATGTGTCCGATCGCCGTGGAGATTGGGCCACCGCTCGACGCGATCAGCACGTTTGTTCCAAAATTCCCGCTGCGAATTTCATCAAGCGCTGTGGTCACACCCGCGAGGAATTCGGCATAGCTTGACATGCCCTGCGGCGCGCTTTTCCCCTGCATCCACGCAGCCAGACCATCGCGCAGCAAACGAAAATGATTGCGAATGCCTTCCGCTGTTGTTGGATGTACCAGCGGCTCCGGATAAATCGCGCGGATGATGGCAACCGGATCGTATTCGTTGAGACCTGAACGTGCAATCACGGATACCGGTTGTGACCACTGCAACCCCTCTGCTATGCCCGCCCAGGTTTGCAGGTGACGACGCAGCGTGCCGGTGAACACGGTGTCGAACGACTGGCCGTTATCACGAAAATATTCGCCCAGCCGCAGCGCTTGTTTGCGACCTAGTTCGCTCAAATTGTCATAGTCGGCCGCGCCGAACGAGGCTTGACCGTGACGCACCAGATAAAGATTTCCCATACTGCCGTGACCCCCAGTTAACGTGCGACTTGCGGCCCGGTTTTCAGCGTTTGGGCAAAGAAAAAGCGAAGCATTTCTTTTGTGGCGCTTGGCCCACGAGCGTCAGTGAACGAACCTCGCGCGCTGCCGCCTGACCATGCATGCCCCGCGCCGTGCACGACCCAATGTTCGGTGCTCGCCCGAGCACTGCTATCGCGGTAAATATTGCGTGTGAAGTTGCGGCCATTTTCGCTTTGTCCGCGCTCAGTTTCTGGCGTAGATTCGGCGGCGCTTACGGCTGCGACGCGCGCACCGTTGGCAGGATTTACCGTCGTGTCCTGATCACCGTGAAATACGATTGTCGGCGGCGTTCGTCGGGCAGCCTCATCAGCGCCGCCGCTACGCGAGCTACCCGCACTAACGCCGCTGTTCATGACGCCAAACGCGGACTGCACATCCTTCGCCGAACCCGTCGCCAGCCCGGAATGCACCCCAACAGCCGCGAACAAATCAGGATAGGCGTCACCCAGAATCGCCGCCATCGCGCCGCCTGCCGACAGGCCGGAAACGTAGACGCGCTGCGGGTCGACGTTGTACTTTGCCATGACGTCGCGGGTCATATTGGCTAGCAACGCAGGCTCGCCAAGGTCTCTTTGCTGATGACTTCGCATGAACCAGTTCCAGCAGCGCGAGGCGTTCGCATTTTGCGTTTGCGCGGGGTAGAGCACAAAAAATCCCTGCGCTAGCGCAGCGTCGTTCATGCCCGTGCCCAGTGCGAAATCGTCCGGGTTCTGCGTGCAACCGTGCAGCATCACAACGAGCGGCAGCGGCTTACCGATGCCACCGGGCGGGATGAACAATTTGTAGTCACGCGAGCCGTTTTTGTCAGCGTAAGTTCCACTCATAAATTGCCCTGAGTTCGGTGCAGTCACGTTGACGCCGATGTCGTCCTGTCTAATTTCACGGGCTTCGCCTTCAATCACTGCGGTGTCATCAAACATCGCTCGCGCAGGCGCTGTCGCTCCGCCGAGTGCCGCCTGAATAGCCGCAGTCGCAGCGCGTAAATCGCCTGATCGTGTGAGCTGGGTTGCGTCCGCCATCAGGCGTTGAAACGTGTCATTCATAAATTTTTCTCAGCAATATTGGTGAAACAAATGGGGCTAATAGCGACCCCAGTCGCGCCTACAAAATCAACGAATCGGCGCTTAAGTGACCGCCATTGGGGCAGATGGATTTAGCGGATGCGGCTGGCGAGCGCTGCCTTGACCGACGGGCTGGCGTGCAGCGCACCGAGCACGACGACCGAGTTAATCGCCGCCAACGCAAGCTCTGGCGTCACGTCCGGTGCGATGGAGGCAAGCCCGAGAACGCGAATATCGAGTCGGTCGCCCGCCTCTTTGACAGCGTGCAAGTCGGCAGCCGTGAATTGCTGAATGCCGAGCACCAGCGTCTTGCGCGCTACCGCCTGCTTCACCACGTCAGCATGCGTCGCAAGCTGATTGCGGATGGCGGTGCGAATCAGATCAGTGCGGTTGCCGTAAAAACCTTCCTGCACCAGAAGGTCAATCTGGCCGAGATCGACATAGCCGAGATTGATCGTGATTTTTTCGTCAGGTGGCTTGGCTACGGCGACGGAGTTGGCAGTTCTAGGAGGCATGGCGCGATGTTAACACCATCCAAGTGGAATCCAAGAAGATTATTTTTAATTTCTCCGCACGAAGTCAATGAATCCCTTCGCCACGTTCACTCCCACCAGTTCAACGTGCAATTTGTTGCCGACTCGCAAACCGTCGAAACCTTGAACCAGCCGCCCTTCAACCGGCGGCGAAAACACCCGCACCCACGTCCCTTTGTCCGACGCGCCGGTGACGATGGCGTCAAAGCGTGCACCGATGCGCGACGCCAGGAGCAATGCGGCGGCTGATTTGCGCACCTGCCGTTCGACCTTGTTGGCATCGTCTTCCTGCTGGCTGCAATGCGTGGCCAACTGGGCCAACTCGACATCCGAATAGGGCGACGGCGTCCCCATCAAAGCCGCCTTCATCAATCGCGACGTCACCAGATCAGGAAAGCGCCGATTCGGCGCGGTGGAGTGCGCGTAGTCACGCACAGCGAGGCCGAAGTGCGAGATGCCAACGCCACCCGGCTTGTCAATCACATATTCGCCAGCGCCCATCAGCTTGACAATCGTCAGCGACAAATCGGGAAAGCGCACCGGGTCAGCGGCTCGCCGTCGCACCAGAAAGCCCTCCAGCGCTTTGGAATCGGGTTCCGGCGGCAGTGCCTCACCCAACGCCTTCGCGACCTCCACAATCTTTAACCAGCGCTCTGGTGAGCGGACGACGCGGTGCAACGAGGCGAAACCTTTCTGAGTCAAGAATTGCGCGGTCGCCTGATTGGTGGCGATCATGAGTTCTTCAATCAACTGGCGCGCGCGGTTGTGCGCCTGCACGTCGAGACCGACCACCTGATCGCCTTCGAACACGGCTTTCGGCTGGATGGTCTCAAACTCAAGTGCACCCTGCTCGCGACGACGTGCGCGGAGCATTTGTGCGACGCCATCCTGCGTGCGCAATTGCGTGTCCATCCCACGCACTGCGGCGGCAGGAGCGGGTAGATCGCCCTTGCCCTCAAGCCATGCAGCGACTGAATCGTAGGCGAGCTTGGCATAGTTAAACACCGCCGCTCGGTACGCCGTCGACGACACCATCGCGCCATCAGCGTTGAACACCATTTCCGTGACCATCGACAGCCGCTTTTCGTTGGCATTCAGCGAGGTCAAATCAGTCGACAATCGTTCCGGCAACATCGGAAAGATGCGTGCGGCGGTGTAGACCGAAGTCGTATTGTTATGCGCATGATCGTCAATCGCCGTGCCCTTCTTTACCAATGCATCAACGTCAGCAATCGCGACCAGAATCTTGACGTTACCGTTCGCCAGCGTCTCTGAGACTGAGAGCTGATCAAGGTCGCGCGAATCGTCGTTATCGATCGAACACCAGAGCAGTTGGGTGAGGTCGCGAATGTCCGGTGATGACTCGTGCGCGGGGCCGGTGATCTGGTTCATCTCACGGTCAACCGCCGGAGAAAATTCAGGCTCCAGACCGCGATCAGTCATCGCCTGTTTGGCGATCTGCGCGAGATCAGCGCGGTTGTTCGGGGCGGTGCGGGGATAGGTTGGATTTGCGTTCATGCGTGAACTGTACCGCGAACGCGCAGCCGATGCTGAAACGCGCGATCTACCGGCTTGACCCAATACCGTTCGTTGACGACCCCGAACCTGCAGGAGCGGATCGCTCACGCACTGTCGGCGGCTCGGCATCGCGGCATTATTGATGTAGACGCGGAATAAATAACGCGCCGGATTGGCATAAAACAAAAAGCCTGCATCGCAGCAGGCTCAGTATGTGTTTCCTAAGGTGATTCCAAACGCGTTTCGATTGGCTCCTCGACCTGGGCTCGAACCAGGGACCTACGGATTAACAGTCCGGCGCTCTACCAACTGAGCTATCGAGGAATCGAAGCCTTAAATTATAGCCA
>JAYVPF010000219.1:0-4816 GCA_043757535.1 Burkholderiales bacterium | reverse complement strand
CCTTTCTTCATCGGGTCTTCAGCATCGCGCATTTCTTCGGCTTTTTTCATCGCCTTGTCAACGTCCGCCTTGACCTTGTCAATCGTATTTTCTTTGGTTGGAAACGGGTTGGGCGGTGGCGTCGCGGGCTTGCACCCGACCATGCCGAACGACAGTGCGCCGAGCAGGATAAATGCCAGCGCCCTCACATCAATCCCGGAAATTATTGAACTGCAACGGCAGATCGGTAATGTCTTTTTTGATCAGCGCCATGGCGGCTTGCAGGTTGTCTTTTTTGTCACCAGTCACGCGAACGGACGTACCCTGAATCGAGCCGCTGACCTTGAGTTTGCTCTCTTTCAAAAGCTTGACGACTTTCTTCGCCAGCTCGGTCTCCAGCCCTTCTTTCAGCGTATCCACGCGCTTCATTTTGTCGCCGCCGATTTTCTCGGGTTTGCCCTTTTCGATGGAGCGCGAATCGACGTTGCGCTTGGCGAATTTATTGAGCAACACATCGTCGACCTGACCCAACTTGAAGTCGTCGTCAGCGAACACCGTCATCGTCTTGTCTTTTTCGTTTAACTCGACGCGAGAGTCCGAACCCTTGAAGTCAAATCGCGTGGTGATCTCTTTATTCGCCTGATCCAGCGCGTTTTTGATTTCAACCCAATTCAAGTCGGAGACGGTGTCAAATGATGGCATGGTGGCATCGCGAAAGCAGCTAATTTCGTAAGTGTAAGGGGTGCGCGTGTCGGGCAGACGCCCAGCGTACACCTCAACGGCGTCGCTTGTCCGCAACAATCTGCCCATCGGCCAGCGTCACCTGACGATCACAGGTGGCGGCCAGATGCGCATCATGGGTCACGATCAGAAACGCGGTGCCAAAGTCCTGATTGAACTTGCGCAGCATCACAAAAATGTCGGCCGCCGTTTTGGTGTCGAGATTGCCCGTGGGCTCGTCCGCGAGCACCAGCGCCGGTTTCATCGAAAGTGCGCGGGCGATGGCGACCCGTTGCTGCATGCCGCCTGAGAGCTCCGACGGCTTCTTGTTCACCGCGCTGGCAAGTCCGACCGACGTAAGCAACTCCAGCGCGTGAGCCCGCGTCTCGTTGGTGCTGCCCTGAGCATTGACCAGCTGCGGCATCAGCACATTCTCCAGCGCGCTGAAGGCCGGTAACAGGTGGTGAAACTGGAACACAAACCCCAGGCTCGCCGCCCGCAGTTGCGTCAGGTTATCGTCGTCGCTGTAACTGACTGGATGACCGGCCATTTCTACGGTGCCCGCTGTCGGTGCTTCGAGCAATCCGATGATATTGAGCAATGTGCTCTTGCCAGATCCCGATGGCCCGATTAACGCGGTGAATTCTCCGTTGCCCACAGTCAAATCGATGCCGTGCAGAATTTCCGCCTCGACGGGTTTACCGATGTTGTACGACTTGCGGATGCCCGCCAGCCGCAACACGTCGCCGGATGTCGCCGTCATGCCCGCATCGCCATTGCAGGGTCCAGCCTTGCGGCGCGGCGGGCTGGCGCAATCGCGGCGAACACGCCGCAAATGGTGGCCGTGATGCAGGCAACCAGCAACAGCGGCCACGTCACGTTGATCGGGAACAGGGCGTTGCCGTCGGCACCCCGCACCAGCGTAGAAAACAGAAACGCCATCAACATCGCCAACAGTGCGCCGAGTATCGAGCCGACCAGTCCCACCAGCGATCCCTGCAACAAAAATACTCGCAGCATTTGCCCGCGCGAGGCGCCCATCGCACGCAGGATGCCAATCTCCCGGGTCTTTTGCACGACCGCAACCACCAGCACGCTGGCGATCCCGAGCATCACCACGATGGATACGAAGACGCGAATGGTCGCGGTCGAGGCCGACTGCGCGTTGAGCGCGCTCAACAGCTGACTGTTGCTGCTCATCCAGCTCTCGACCGTCAGCGGCGTCACGCGTGCTACGTTGCGGGCGACGGCCTCGGCTTCGAACACGTCGCGAACGCGCAAATCAATCGAGGTCACGCCGCCGGGCAGGCCGAGAAAGCTCTGCGCCACATGCAGCGGCAAATACGCCGCGCGGCGGCTCAGATCCCGATTACCCAGATCCAGCGTGCCGACAATCTGATAGCGATCACCCTCACTCGCTCCAGCGCTGCCATTTGAAATCGTGATCCGGTCGCCGACGCTGGCCCCCAGATCGCGCGCGAGTTCGGTGCCGACCAACACTTCTCCGGGCTCCAGTCGGAGCTTGCCTGCCACCAGCTTGCTCGACAGATCGACGATGCGGTCATAGCGGGGCAAATCGATGCCGAACACCGTCACGGCGTTGCGCCCCTCACCGCGCAGTGCAATGGCCGCGCCCGAGGCCATCGGCGACACCGCCACCACTCCGGGTACGTCCTCGTAGGCGCTGATGATTTGCTGCCAGTTATCGATAGAGCGCACCTTACGCGGCGCGACTTGCAGGGTGGCGATATTTTCTGTGCCCGCGCTTTCCGTCATCTGAGCTCGGGCCACCGGTTCGATCGGTTTCACCACGATGTGTGCCTGCGCGCCCAGCGTTCGGTTGATGGTGTTGCTTTGCAGCCCAATCACCAGCGCCGAAATGAAAACGACCACCGCCACGCCCACCATGACGCCGCCGACAATCAGCGCCGATTGCGTACGCCCTTCGCGCAGAAAACGCAGCGCCAGCAATAGTTCGAAACGCATCTCAATTGCCTGCGAAGTGTTGCATCAAGGCATCGGCATCGGCACGCCGGTTGACTTCGCGCGCGACGACGCAATGTCGGGCGCCGCGACCGCGTGTACGCGCTGCCCAGCGCGAATGCGATCATCGAGCACCACCTGCGCGCCCGCAGTCAATCCGGAGACGATTTCAATCCGCTGCAACGAGCGCACGCCAACGCGCACATCTTGCTCCTTCGCTACCCCGTCGGCCACGGTGAGCACGAACCGCCGCTCTCCCGCCTCGCGCAACGCGCTCGCCGGAATGGTCAACACATTAGCTTTTTTCGCGGTGACGAGTTCAACCGAAACCGTCATGTCATCGCGCAAAATCGACGGCGGTTTAGCCACACGCAACCGCGCCTCAACGGTGCCACGCGTCACGTCTACCGACGGCGCGAGATAGATGAGTTCAGCTTCAAATTTGTTGTCGGGAAACGCGTCGGCCGAGGCCACCGCGCGCATGCCGTCGCGCAGCAGGCTCAAGTTCTTCTCGTCGATCTGCGCGATCAGTCGTGTCTCGCCAGCCGTCGCCAGCGTTAACAATTTGCGGCCGGGTTGAGCCACGTCGCCGACCTCGACCGAGCGCGCAATCACGCGACCGTCAGCGGGCGCGGTGATGCTCGTCTGCTCAAGCTTTGCCTTGACGATCTGCACGGCGGCCTGCGCCTCAATCAGCCGCGCCTGAATGGTCTGCGCCTCCGAGCCGCCTTTCATGTTGGCGGTGGCTTGTGAGCTCGATTGGGCGAACGCGGCGCGAGCGCTGGCAACGGCGCGTTCGGCGTCCTGCAATCTGGCATCAGAGAGAAAGCCCTGCGCATACAATTTACGAGTCCGCTCCAACTCCGCAACCGCAAAATCGAGCGTTGAGCGACTCTGCGCCATACCTTGCGTCGCCACCGGACCCGTGAGTTCGATCTGCGACTTCACCCGCGCCTGAGCAGTCGCCAGCGAGGCTTGAGCCTGCTGCAACTGTGCGCGCAAATCGTCGTCATCGAGCGCCACCAGAACTTGTCCCAGCTTGACGGTGTCACCCTCGCGCACCAGCACTTTTTCCACGCGCGCTGTGAGCGTGCTCGCCAGTTCGGTTCGCGCAACGCTCGCCACGCGCGACGAAAACACCAGCGAATGCTGGATCGTGCCCGACGTGAGCGTGGCGACCTCAGCCGCCTTGCCGCGCCATGTGTAAACGCCCGCCACAATAGCCGCCAGCAGTAGCGCCAGAATGAACCAGAGCCAGGACTTGGGGCGACCTGTGCTCGCCGATTTCCACCACGCCATAAAGGACACACGCTTCGATAGGTTGGACGCAGCTTAACCCCTAAGCGCTAGCCGTCATTTGATCTAGCGCCAAACAAATCGTCAAAAGCGTCCGCCGCTCCAGATTTTGCGACCTTACCCGTTCGTTTGCCGGAGAAACTCTCCTCGATTTTGTCTTCGAAGAAACTGTTCGGCGAAGGCGACGACATCAGCTGGCGATAAAGCTCCGGAGAAACGGCCTTGTATTCGTACACATCCCCGTTCACAAACTCAATTTCCATCACCCGCAAACGCTCTTCATAGCCCGCTGCACGGAGCTTGCTGGATTTGAGGGGTTTGCGAGCGATGTCTGACATGCTTGTGTTTGACGGGCCAATGCGTAGGAGAGCCGAGATTATGCGACGCGTCGAAGGCGGCGAGCTTTGTATTACAGCTTTTGCTTGTAGCCCCTATTCCATTGGGGCTTAGGCAGAATTTATGCAAAAGTTGACTATCAGCGAATTAGGCCGCTAGGCCACGTTAAATAGGACGTTCAGAAAAAAGCTGATTGAGCGTTTCACGGATTTCGAGCGCGCTACGACGAGAGCAGATTTTTCAGTGTGCTTCGGTTGGGTAAGCGATAAATCTCGAAGTCGCTGTCGATCGACACGATGTCCGTGATTCCGGTTTCAATCGACAGTGCAACCAGCGACGCGTCGGCCAAATCCATCGGCAGATCGTGATATTTCTGCGTGTAGGTGAGCATGTTGCGCACGTGGTCAACGTTCAAATGGCGGACATCCAGCCCGCCGTTTTCAACCCATTGCAACAGCGAGCGTTGCGCGTTTGCAGTGTTGGAAAGCATGTAGGCGCACTC
>JAYVPF010000218.1:0-55241 GCA_043757535.1 Burkholderiales bacterium | reverse complement strand
CCTGCGTCAGTCCAACTCAGGTTCTCCGCTTTCCGGTGACGCACCACATCGGCTTTGAATTCAAGCGTGAATGTGCGCCTCGCGAGCCTCATCTTATCCACAGGCGAAACCTTTGACTCCGCCAATTTCTTTGTTACTGCTTTCATACTTTCTCGTCTCTTTAGTACTCAACGGAAAGGTTACAGGTTCAATCATCAGGAAAAAGGTCTGTGCCGCCCATCGCTAAGCTGAGGCGTCCGAGGGCACCCACAGCGCCCGGATGACATCGGGCTGGTGCAGACCCCGCAGGCAATATCCCGTCGGATCCTACCTGCGTTTTGTGAGAGTTTGGGGCGTGACCCAAACTCTCACAAATGCGTGGTTCACACTCTCACATTCAACCCTCATTGTGTGCCGGTTGGGACATACACGGATGACAATCCCCAAGCTGATGCTTCTTGCTATTCAGGACTCGGCTGACAGTGAAAATGTCACGTAGCACCATCAGAGAATAGGCTGCTGCGGAATGTCTATAACGCACTGCAGAAGCGTCGCGATATTGGCATCGAGGCGAGTCAAGCTAGCTCGCGGCGGAGATAAATAGCGAGCGCAGCAAATGCCCTGCCGACGGTGACGCAAAGGGCTACTACCCACAAAGAGCGGGCGTCCTTTTTCATGATGCGTCAGGATTGCGTGCGTTTAGCGAAGCAGGTAAAGCGCAAGCAGCATGGCCGCAGCGCCGGAAAAAGTACCAGCAACAAATGTCAGGAGTGCCATGTACTCAGGCTTGATTTTCATTTATCGAGACGCCGACTTCTCTGATGTGGGAACCACCACCTTGATGGCCGCTTCGACGGCGAACCATGCGATCAATAGCCAACCAACGAAAGCAGGCAAACTAGAGGACAGCACGAGGCAGAGCACCCCAACAATCCCAAGTGGGACTGACGCGTAGTAGAGCCGCCTAGCGATGCCAGTGGCCGTCGCTTTCAGTCGTTCATTCATGCTGGTGGATATGCCCTTCACTGGGGCCTTGCACGTTTTCTTGCGACTTTGATTGGTTATCGAACACCCAGCAAGTGGAGGCGAGCAAGCAGCGAGAAACTCATCCATGCGCCTAGCAGTTGAATGACGGCGGCCATTTCAGTCGAGAAATTGAGCAGTGTCCAACCCCGCGTGAGCTGCAAGAAGGCGGCGATTGTCGCCATGAAGAAAAGTATGAATGCCAATCCAAGCGCTATTGGGCTTAAATTTTCAGACGCGGAGGGGAGAAGAAGTAGGTGACGCAGCATTTTTTGATAGTTCATCGCGATGATTTTTCTGTGGCGTTAATTTCATGTGCACTTTTCAAACCGTTGTCAGCACTTGCCCGACGAGCCAACTGCATCGCCAATTCTTGATATTTGTAGTCTTCAGCGTGTTGAACGATCTCGGCAAAGCTCTTTTTCTCTACTTCCATCAGGTGTCTCACGGCGGCATAGTATTGAAAGTATCTAAAGGACGCGTCGGTTGTCGAACTATCGGCTAACACTCTCGCTATGCCTTCGTCAAACGGGTATGAGGTTTCATTGGCCACGTAGTCGCAGTACCCCTCCGCCAGCCAAGACGGAAGGCGCGACGATTCAATACGACCTAGGTCGGCATTCAGTGCTACGTGAATTGACTCGTGCGCAATGACGCCTGATAGCGAACGACGGTTGCGCGCGACGTGTCCCGAGAGGCTCGAATTGTTCGAGAAACTACCGTCCCTAACCCAGATGACATTTCCAAATTTTCTTGTCACAGCGAATGCGTTTCGAGACGCGGGGTTGATGAAAGCGTAAGCAGATGGCGTTGCCATGATCACGACGATCGATTTGGGCAACGTGCCGCGATAGTTTTCGATCAAGCGCTCGGTGCTTTCAAGAACGCTTCGCATCTGCTCGGGTCGCGCAGTCTGACCGTAAATAGCGAATCGCCCAATCGTCGTTGGCGAACCAAATATGAACTGCGGGAATTCACCGACCACCAGCCATCCTAGGCTCAACGCGACAATAACCGGCGACAACAATTTTGAGAGGCGCATTGAAATGCAAGTTTCCGTAGGTTAGAACATCAATCAAAGCGAGAAATCGTTAGGTTAGTTTGATCACGTTCCGGCGATGCATTGTCGATCGATAGCAACCTAACTGACTCGCTATTTCTCGCTTGAGTGTGATGCAGCGATCCTTTCGGATCGCTGCATCACTGCCGCTAGGTCGCGTCGTTCGAACAAATGATCGCTGCCACGACCAACGCAACGGCTACAACCGCTGCGACCCACGCGCCGTTAACGTTTTCTACCTGATGAATGCTAAGTTCTTTCATTTTGGGACTCCTTCGCGCATAGATAGAAAGCACAGTCACTACACGCGAAAACCGGCTCAACCGCAAATTCCCAATTGCGGAATTCAGGGTGAGTGCACTCAGGCAATTCGACGACGACGCTGAGCCTCGGCAGTGCTCAGCAAAGCAACGCCAAGAAGCATGATCGCTGACGCCGCTGCACGATCTTCGGTTGTCAACAGAACACTGCCGAGCCCAGCCGCAAACAGAGTTGCCCCCATCAATCCAAACGCTCGCGCGCGGAGCAGATGCACTCCATGAGGTGACCACAGCCATACCGATCCTATCCCGATTGCGACGATAGTGGTCACGGTTCCCGCAACCAGCGTAGCGAGGCCGTCAGTTCGGCTAAAAATTTCGCTCGCCAGTGGCGGGACAAGCACGAACAAAAGAAGACCGCAGACCGCGACCAGAAGGGAAACGAAAACTTTTTCACGTAACATTTTTTGTATGCTCCAAATGACTTGGCCCCCAAAAATGAGGGCCAAATTTTATCGATGGTGTCGAGTGTCTAGCTTAGCCGCCAAACCCGTCTAAAACGCCGTTCGCGAAGTCCGAAAGCTTGTCAGCGTTGACGATAATGGCTAGCGCAAGCGCCACCAATGCAATTGCGCCGCTGCCTGAAACCTGCTCAACTTCGTTTGCTGTAATTGTTTTCATTTTCTCTCCAATAAAAAGTGCTTTTGGAAAACCAAGCATGACGCACGAAATTCTTGCTTGGCCGACCTTTTTTGGTCAAATCTATGCTGTGACGCGAGGATTAAAATTCTTGGTGCCACGCCATAACAGTGGGTAGTTAGGCACCAAGCCCCAGACCGCCTTGTAAATCAGTGTTGCCCATGCCGGTTGAAAGAGCGTCCACCGCTGCGCGGAGGCCCTGCCCGAATGCGACGCCAACGTCGTAAATGCTCGCACCACCGGCGATATGGTCAATGTCGTTTGCGTTCAATTCAAATTTATTCAAGATGCTTCTCCTTCGCGCATTATTAGAAAGCCCAATCACTATGCGCGAATTTCGTGATTGGTTGGATGATTGAAGTCTATTTCCGAAAAACGGAGATTCGACCGATCAGAACATGTCGTCCGGGAACGGAATCGGTTCCGGAACGGGCCACGGAGATGGGAACGGAAAAGGGAACGGCTGCGGCAAGGGCTCTGGGAACGGAGAGGCCATTCCGCCATTTATGCCCACGATTTCGAGAGATGAAATTTTTTTCATATTGTTTCCTTTACGTGTTGTTATGACCCTCATCGGGGACTTGTGGATTTGATGCGCTACGACGACCGCGAATTTGCACTCGCAGCGGTGTATGGGGACTACTAAAACACGTTAGGATTTTCCATCGGAAAACCCAGCGGCGGCATCGGTTCGCCACGAAGCAGATCGCCGATAGTGGAGGCGTAGCCACCCGATACTTGATCCAGTTGTGCTTGATTCAGTGTGTTCATCATGTTTCCTTTACTTGTTGTTATGACCCTCGTTGGGGCCTTGGTTGAGTTTGCGTTCTCGTTCGACTACTGTGTATGGCGACCGATTTACCGCGAGCCATACCCTGGCGAGTTGGAAATATCGTCCTGGTAGTCCCGATAGTCGACGATCCATAATGGGACGTAGCCGCCAGCGACTTCTGTAGCCGCCTTTAGATCGAGAGATTTCATGTTGTTTCCTTTACTTATTGTTATGACCCTCGTTGGGGCGTTGGTTGATGTCGCTTGTTTGCGCTTGATTTCTGACTGCTTAGAGCAGTCAAAGCACTTGCGAGAACACGCTCAGTAACATGCCGCCCCAAGCGACCACGACAAACGTCATGCCGATGTCGTCGATGTTGAAGCGGTTGGTTTTTTTTCTGGTTTCCATTGTCAATGCCTTTTTTCTTTACTTCTTGTTGTGCCGATCTGGGTTCGGCTTGATGCTCGTGCTGAAACGAGTTGCGAGTTGGGTGTCGATTTCATGTCGCTTGCCCTCGGGTTTTTGTTGTTGATTTCCCTGTTTTTGTTGCTTGCGACGTGACCCAAAATTCTGTTGTGGCTTGTTCCTAGTTCCTTGCGTGACCCGCCTGACCAGCGCTTTGCCGGGTTGTTGTTTTTGTTATCCCTGTTGTTCTGATGCGTTTCAGTCAGGCGGGTACGGCGATGTTCGTGACGGGTACTGCTGCGTTTGACGGTTTCGACTGAGCTTGTCGAAGAACGGGTCGAATCGGTTCAACGGGGTCTTCGACAAGCTCTGTCCGAGCGGGCCGGTTGAAGGGCTCAGTCAACCGCCAGTGCGATGCTGCCGTCGTGCGCTACGAGATTCCACTCGATCAGACTCATCTCGTGACTCTCAATTTCGGGTAGCTCGATTACGCCTACTTTGTTCATATTGCTCTCCTTCTTGGGGGGTCAGCGCGGGGGGTTGACCGTGGAATGAATTGAATCTGAAAACTGGGACTTGCGTAACTGTCAGTTCTGACAGGTAGCTCGAAGTTCCCATTGGTGACCCAGAGCAACACTTATGCTGGTCGCGGCTGTACCCGATCCCACATGCTTCGGGATGCAGCCGCTGTCGTCGCGGTTACGCCCGTGGTGCGGGTTGATCGGATCGTTGTCGAGGGGGAAGTGTTTGCTCATGATTTGTCTCGTTTGTTACTTGCTTAACCAAGAACAACGGGGCCTGAGACATCGCCACCAATGCCACCCCCAATTATTTCGAGAAACTTGTCGTCAAGTTCGAAAATGGCTGCGATATCGAAGGCGGCGGAACCCGCAAAGTCGTTGTTGTTTCTGTCGTTCTTATTGTTCATGGTTTTTTCCTTGTTTTTGTTTTCCGGCGTGCTTCACCGTTGAATGAATTCAATCGGAAAGCAGACCTTGTGAAAACTGTCAGAACTGACAGGATGACGACGACCGCTAGACGATGATCTTTAGCTCGAACGCTCTTGCGATTGCAGAGTTCTTGTTGTTGACGCCCAGCTTTTCGCAAATATTTCTAACGTGAAAATTGGCGGTACGCTCAGTCGTCCCAAGTATTGCGCCGACTTCAAAGGCGGTCTTGCCAGCAATCGTCCACTTCAGAACCTCCAGCTCTTTTGGCGTCAACTTTGGAAAGTCAGCGTGAACGGTGTGGGCGAGCAAACGATCCAAAGCGGGAAGCGCGAAAGCGCTAAAGAGCTGTGCTTCGGCTACGACTCGAACTAACTCAGCCGAGTCTTTCGGAAGCGCCACGTCTCGGGAGAAGCCAAAGTTGAGTAAAGCTCCGTTCGCTGCGTGAATAGGGACATCAAAACCAGCGACGAAACCAAAAGGAGTAAACGCCTCGGCGATATGACCTGCTCCCGAGCGCTTGTAGAGATCGGTATCCCAAAGAATCGGGAAAGATGACGCCTTGATTGCGGTGTTGACGGGGTCGACGGGCAGGTGTTGCGCGTTCTGATCCAACCACATCTTCGGATAGTTGTTAATGGATGTCCACGCTCGTTTCGGTGGCGGCGATCCGTAATCTGCAATCACCAAATCAAACCCAAGTTTTTTTCCAAACTTGATGAGTTCAACTTTGAATGCTTCAATCGTGGGTGCGGTCAGTACGTCGCTATACAGGTCTTCGAGGAGATTTTTCATCTTGGAGCGTTCAGTGCCTTGACTGGGGATGCGAGGATTTGCGGTGAGCTGCAAAAAAAGTTGCAGCATCGCAGCATTCGACAACAGCGACGGGATCGTGCATCGCTAGCGTATGCACCGGATTGGGCGCTGGGTTCGCTATTTGGGGGCTCGGCACAGTCAGGCTTTTGACCTGCATATGAGTTTAAGGGCGTTCTGACGCTTTGTGGACGCGACATGGGCATGAACAAATGCCCTGAAAGTGATTTCGGACGTTTCTGGGCTGTCCCGTGCGCTGTTGCGTCAACAAGCGGCATCAAACCAATGTGCGCGACCGTGATTGACCCTCATTGACTTTTTGATATGGCACAGCGCTTGCTGGATGCCTACACTGCGACAGGTGGCACCTGAGCCTTTACACGGCTGGGCGCACTTGAGCAATATCAACGAAATCAACAACCGGGGAATTAGCCATGTCGAGCGAGAACGCCGTTCATCCAGTGGACGAGAAGCTGCCGTTACCGCGCCTTGGGGCGCTGGGGTTGCAACATGTATTGGTGATGTACGCCGGGGCCGTGGCGGTGCCGCTGATCATTGGCCGCGCGCTGAAGTTAACGCCCGATCAGGTAGCGCTTTTGATCTCCGCGGATTTGTTTTGCTGTGGTGTGGTGACGCTGATCCAGGCGCTGGGTGCAACCCAATGGTTTGGCATCCGGCTACCCGTGATGATGGGCGTGACGTTCGCGTCAGTCGCGCCAATGATTGCAATTGCCGACGCAAACCCCGGTGTCGTGGGCGCACAACTGATTTTCGGCTCGATCATCGGCGCAGGCATTATCTCGATAGTGATCGCACCGATTGTCAGCCGCATGTTGCGCTTCTTTCCGCCGGTGGTGACGGGAACGATCATCGCGGTGATTGGCATTAGCCTCATGCGTGTGGGCATCAACTGGATTTTCGGTAACCCGTTCGGCCCGACCGCGCCGTCGGTGGTGAACCCCGAGCACGCAAAATGGCTAGCCGATGCGGCGGCTGCGGCGACCGCCCCGGGCTCTGCTTTCCCAGCGATTCCCAAGGGTATTGCGCTGGTTCCTAGCGTGCCGAATCCGAAGTACGCGGAGTTAACAGGCGTC
This sequence comes from Burkholderiales bacterium, assembly GCA_043757535.1. Taxonomy (GTDB): domain Bacteria; phylum Pseudomonadota; class Gammaproteobacteria; order Burkholderiales; family Casimicrobiaceae; genus Casimicrobium. Next base: position 48,189 of record JAYVPF010000218.1, on the reverse strand, counting down.
GGCATCGCTGCACTGGTTTTGGTGTCAATTCTCGTGATCGCTCGCTACGCGAAGGGCTTCATTGCCAACATCTCGGTGCTCCTCGGCATCATCATCGGCGGTGTCGTCGCTACCGCGCTGGGCATCATGAATTTTGATAAAGTGGGCAAAGCCGCATGGTTTGATTTTGTGCTTCCATTTGCATTCGGCATGCCGCAATTTGATGCGGTCATGATTCTCACCATGACGCTCGTCATGATCGTGGTGATGATTGAATCGACCGGGATGTTTTTGGCGCTCGGCGAAATGACCGGTAAGAAAGTGGATCAGCCCGCGCTCGCACGTGGCTTGCGCACTGACGGATTGGGCACCTTGATCGGCGGCATTTTCAACACGTTCCCCTACACGAGTTTTTCGCAGAACGTAGGGTTGGTTGCTGTCACCGGCGTGAAGAGTCGCTACGTGTGCGTGGCGGGCGGCGTGATCATGATCGTGCTCGGTTTGCTGCCCAAAATGGCGGCGCTGGTGGAGTCACTGCCAACGGTCGTTCTGGGTGGCGCGGGGCTCGTGATGTTTGGCATGGTGGCGGCGACTGGCATTCGAATCCTGTCAAACGTGGATTACAAAAACAATCGCTTCAATTCGATCATCGTTGCCGTGTCCATAGGTATCGGCATGATTCCGCTGATCGCGCCAAATTTCAAACAGTGGATGCCGCATGGCATTCATCCGCTGATCGAGTCTGGCATTCTCTTGACCTCCATCGCGGCGCTGGCGTTAAACCTGTTTTTTAATGGTGCGAGCGGGGATGCGAGTGAGGCGATTAATGCGGCAAAGCAGGCGGATGCGCACTAGCGATATCCATTTATGCCGACACTAAATCAGATCAATCAGTTCTCGCCCGCCGAATTCTCGTCGGCATTTGGCGCGGTCTATGAGCATTCGCCGTGGATCGCGGAGCGCGCATTCGCGTTGAAGCCAGCAAGCGGGTTTACGTCGCGTGCAGGCGTGCTCGCGGCGTTAGTTGCGACCGTTCATTCCGCGAGTGAAGAAGAAAAAATCGCGCTATTGAACTCGCATCCGGAGCTTGCAGGAAAGGAAGCGGCGGCGGGCACCTTGACCGATGAATCCACGCGCGAACAAGCCGCAGCGGGGCTCTCGGCGCTGACCGCAGCGGATGTCGCGCAGCTGTGCGAACTCAATGCGGCTTATCGCGAGAAGTTCGACTTCCCGTTCATCATCGTTGCACGCAACAACTGCCAGGGCGCGATCTTCGGCGCGATCAAGTCGCGCTTGCTGAACGCGCGGACGATGGAGTTCAACAACAACCTGATGCAGGTTGGCGAGATTGCGCGACTGCGCCTGCTTGATCTGATTACGGAGTAGGGCGATGGGAAAGCTTTCCACTCACATTCTCGACACCGTGCACGGCGGGCCTGCGCCGAACGTATTGGTCGAGCTTTATTCGATGGATCCCGTGCCGAAATTGCTGCTTACCGTGCGCACCAATGCTGATGGCCGTACCGACGCTCCGTTACTCAAGGACGCTGAAGTTAAGCGGGGTCGTTACCGCCTGATTTTTCACATCGGCGAACACTTCAGGAACAAGGGCATGACCTTGCCTGATCCGCCGTTTATCGACGTGGTGCCGATTGACTTTGGCATTGCCGATGAAGGGGGCAATTATCACGTTCCGCTGGTGTGTTCACCGTGGACGTATTCAACGTATCGGGGAAGTTAAGCGGCTATGGAATCCTACATCGGAGACTGGTTGAATTTGCTGCTGCGCTGGTTGCATGTGATCACGGGCATCGCGTGGATCGGGTCATCGTTTTATTTCGTGTTTCTCGACAGCTCGTTGGTGAAACCGAAGTCGCAGGAATTGATTGATAAGGGCGTTGATGGCGAGCTCTGGGCCGTGCATGGCGGTGGCTTTTACAACCCGCAAAAGTACATGGTCGCACCCAAGCAATTGCCCCATCATCTGCACTGGTTTTACTGGGAAAGCTATTGGACGTGGATGAGCGGCTTTGCGCTGTTCGTCGTGCTCTATCTGTTCAATGCGCAAACGTTTTTGATTGACAAGAATGTGTTTGCGTGGGGTTCGTCGGCGGCTGCGATTGCAGCGTCGCTCGTGTATCTGGTCATGGGCTGGGTGGTTTATGACGCGATCTGCCGCGTGTTCGGGCAGAAGAAAAACGGCGATGCAATTGTTGGCGCGCTGGTGTTCGTTTATGTGATTGTCGCGACCTATGTCGCTTGCCATCTGTTTGCGGGGCGGGCGGCGTTTTTGCTGACCGGCGCGAGCCTCGCCACCGCCATGAGCGCGAACGTGCTCATGGTCATCATTCCGGGTCAGCGCAAAACAGTCGCCGCGATGAAGGCGGGGCAGACGCCCGATCCGATTCATCCGATCCGCGCCAAGCAGCGCAGCGTACACAACACTTACTTCACGTTACCCGTGTTATTCGCGATGTTGTCGAACCACTACGGCATGACGTACGCGGCTGAAAACAATTGGCTGGTGCTGGTGCTAATCATGCTGGCGGGTGCGCTGATTCGTCAGTTCTTCGTGTTGCGGCACAAAGGCCCGCCACAATACGGCTGGTTCGCTGCGGGCGCTTTGATCCTGCTCGGCGTGATCATATGGCTTGCGCCAGCACCGCAACCGGTAGCCCCTGCTGTCACCGCTGCTCCCAAGCTGGCAGAGATTCAGGCCATCGTCGAGCAACGCTGCGCCATGTGCCACAACGCACAAGTCATCTCGAAGAACGTCCAGCTCCACACGCCAGAACTGATCGTGAAAAACGCGCAGGCGATGTATCAACAGGCCGTAGTGACCCGCATCATGCCGATGAGCAATGCGACGCAAATCACCGAGCAAGAGCGGGCGAAGATTGGGGCATGGGTCACGGCGGGAGCGAAGGCGGAATAGAGCCCTACCGCCTTACCGCAGGCGCTTCAATCGTCAAGCCCTGCGCGCGCCATGCCAGATAAAGCTCCAGGTCAGCGAGGATCGGGTCACGTGCGGCAGGCACTACGGTTTCCATACCAAAAAAGCAGGCGCGTAGTCGCCGATTGAGCGAACCCAGCGTTTGCCATTCGACGCGATATGCGGGGTAGCCAACGCCGTGGCCCTGACTGATTGTCTGATTGCGCACTCGTTTGCCGTATAGGTTGTCGTGGCAACTGCGGCAATTGAAATCAAGCTTGCCCTGTACGCGCGTGAACTCGTTGTGCGCACGTTGCCACGCCGCACTGTGCGTGACATCGGGTGCGAGCGCCTGCGACAGTCCGCGCGACGCGAAGGCGAGGTAGGTGGCGAGTCCGAGTAGCGGCTGACTTTCTGTTGCGTGCGCAGGTTGCCCTACGCGATCAGTCTGACATCGATTGATTTGTCCTTCAAGCGTCACAACTTTGCCGTCACTCGTGAGTTTCGGCAAGCGTGCGGCGAGACCTTCGGCCTTGGCGTGACAGCCAACACAATCGCGCCCAAAAATTTTGCGCCCCTGATCAACCCAGAGCATGCCGGGATTCAAATCGTCATCGTTTTGCTGGGCGCGCAATGTGGCGCTGGTGAAGGTGGAGCCTGAACGCAGGGCTTCTTTTGCGATAGGCGGGGTTGGCGCGGACGCAGCCGAGGACTGTGCAAACACAGACAAGTTGGACAAACCAACGCTGCCGCCCAGCACCACACACGAGCACGCGATTACGCTACGCCGCAACAACCCGCACACTCGCGCTGATCGAACCGACATTGCCTTTCATGTCACGCCAGCGAGCGTTGAACTTACCGCTTTGTCTGACCGCCACAACAAACGTGAGAAATGGGTTCGCCGTGAGTGCGTTCATGGTCAGCGCGCTAAACACCGGTTGCCCTTCGAAATCAAGCGATAGCGTTTCCAGAAGATTGGCTCCCAGTACATTGCCGTCCACGTCGCGGCGAAAGCCGGTTTCCATCGGATGCTGAATCAACAGTCGCACCTGAAATTCTTCGCCAGCGCGCACCAGTGGAGGCACGATGAGGCGTGCGTTGCGACCGGGGACGGGTTCGTTGCTCATCGTCCGCTACGTTCCGTCAAAGCACGCGCTGCCCGTCAGGTGCACATCAATGGCGTGTTGCCACAGCGTGCCATCGGAGAGTTGCGCGACGCCGATGACCGATTGCGATGCGCCGAGCCGGATCGCTGTGGTCAATCGCGGTTGCGCCAGCACGGTGCCTAGTTCGATTTCAAGTGCTAGGGGGCGTGGATTTTGCGGGGCGACGATGCCAAGCCTTGTCACGCTGCGTCCCGAGAGCTTGGCGGGATCAACGAAGAGCACGACGGGCACCGAAGCGCCAGTTTCGGCGAGCGTCGGGATGTCCAGCGAGAGACCACCCCGCTCGACCTTTGCCATGCTAACGCGTTCGTCCATCGGTATTTGCTTCTGCTGGGCTAGTGCGTGTAAGGCGGGCAACCACCACGGAGCCACCGCCAGCGTTCGCAGCGCACGCCGCCTTGCGACATTGGTGATGGAAAATTGAGTCTGAATGGCCATGGCCCGCCAAAGTTTGAACTCTGACTATACCCCGAGCGTGGCGTGGAATGCGCGAATGAAGTTAGAAATCAACACAGTGATCGCCTTGAATTGCCTTATAACTTTATACAGAAATGACGTATTTACAGGGGCTAGAAGCGCAAAATACATAAAGTCGACTATCGATAAAAACAAGATTTATCCCTTATTATATAAGGGTTACAGCGAAAAGCGACTAACTAAAAACGACGGTCTTCGTACCGTTCAAAAGCACGCGATGTTGCGCTTGCCATGTCACCGCACGAGCCAGCGCGGTGCATTCGAGATCGCTACCGGCGACCGTCAAAGCCTCGGCACGCATCGAGTGATGCACGCGCTACGTCCTGCTCAATGACCGGCCCCTCATCGAGTTCGGTCGTCACGTAATGCGCAGTCGCGCCGATCAATTTAACGCCGCGATCATGCGCCTGAAAGTACGGGCGCGCCCCTTTGAAGCTTGGCAAAACCGCGTGGTGAATCTTGATGGCGCGACCATTCAAGTATTCGCACAACGACGGCGACAGTACCTGTCTGTAACGAGCATGCACGACCAGATCAATACTTTATTCAACAACGATGGCGCGGACTTTCGGCCCCTGAAGGAGCTTGGTCGCCGCCGTTACCGGCAGGTGCACGACCGCAATGTTGTAGCTCGCCGCGAGCTGGTAGTAATCCACGTTATTTCTCACGATACTCGCAATGTTAATGGGCAGGTTACCGCGCTTGTGACTGAACAGCAAATCGTTTAAGCAATGCCCCTGCTTCGACACCATTATCAACGCGCGAACCCGCGTCGCCAGCGCGTAGAAATTGGCCTGCATGACCAGCTCGTCCACGTCCGCAGCAAAGCGCTCGGCCAGAGCCGCAGCGTCAAGTAACGTATCGTTCATCTCGGATTGCACGCGCACGAAGAAGCGGTCGGTGCCCACGTCATCAAACTGCGCCGCTTCAAGAAGGTTCGCGCCCTGCTCAACGAGAACGCCGGAGACGCGAAGCACGATACCGGGTCGGTCGGGATTAGAAAGCGAGAACGAGTTGGGGTTTCATGGGGCTGGTTTTGGCGTACCGCATGAATGCGCGTTGTAGGGATAAACATTCCTGATTAGTTACGTGCATCAGATAAAAAACTGTCATCCTGAGCATCGCGAAGGATCAGTATGCCCACAGACGCGCTCACCGCGAGGTTTCGCGTATGACTCTGGATGTTTCGCCTCGCTCAACATGACAGTACGGGTTTCAGGGCTTCTGTCTGAGGCAAGTAACTAATCAGGTAAACATTTGATCGCGTTGTCTACGCCCGATTGCAATCGACGAGTCGTCGCGGCGACGGGCACGCTGCCCACTCGCAATCAAGTCGCCGTCCTACACACCGCTAAGCCGCCCGTTTTTATACTCAACGGCACCGCTGAAGGATGTGTACTGTGAGCGAATTCACCCCCGAAGCACCTTCTATCGCCCGCCTGTTGTGCCCTATTACCGAGTGTGAGAAAAACTGTGTTTATTCGAAAAAACGTACGTAATTTAGTTGCTTTGTCGTCGGCGTTGATGGTCGCTTCGGCGTTTTCGCAGACGGCGACTGTCACTGTCGTTGAGTTCTACAACAAACCCCTGGATGCCTATTTCATAAGCGGTCGATTAGCGGAACAGCAGACGCTGGATGTGTCCTCCGATTTTCGCCGTACCGGCATGACGTTCGCAGCAACAGCAGCATCCGCCCCGGAGGCAGGTGCCAAGAGGATTTGCCGTTTTTACATTCAGCTGTCATCACCGCCCACCAGTTCGCATTTCTATGGTCGGGAAGGAGTCGACTGTGCACAGATTCAAGCGCAAAACCTGAGTGGTTTCACCTACGAGGGCTTTGACTTCGCTATCGCGGAACCCACTGGGGGGGTGTGCCCAACCGGCACCACGACGGTCTATCGCGGTTTTCGTCGCGCCGCCGGTGGCAAGACGCCTAACCATCGCTACACGACCAGCCCGGAGACGTACATCGTTGCGCAAGCCGCTGGCTACGCGCCCGAAAGCGCCGCATTCTGCGCCGTGACCGCGACTGACGTGGTGCCTACCGTTGCGTCCACTCAAAAATGCGGTGCTTTCTACTACCCGGGACAACGCATCACGTATCAGTCGCTCGCCAATGACGGTACACCAGGCAGTTTTCAGCGCTTCCTGAACAAGACGACCACCACGTTTAACGGGCGCTCTGACGCGACCGCAGTTGAGGAGCGCTACGCCGCCAGTCCGACACAACTTAACGTGATTATCGACGGCGCAACAACGTGGACTGCGCTCGGCACCAGTAGCACCGATAGCGCAGGCGTAAACGAAATTTATTACTCCAATCCGACGGTCTATCCAAAAGATTTCGCAGTCTCGCAGGCGATACCGATCAATCGCCAATTGACCTATTCCCGAGCGAACGGGTTCGGCACGGTGACTCAGACCGGCTCCTTGATCTACGTCGGAAAGGAAGGCGTTACGGTGCCCTTGGGAACCGACGACAGCGCCTGCAAGTTTGTCACGCAGCTGGTTACCACGTACTCGGGCACTGGCCAAAAAATAACCAGCGTAACCACCAACTGGATTTCGGACGGCGTCGGCATACTGAAGACGATTGCCGACGTTCAGACGGAATCGACATCTGCGCCTGCCGTGCATACATCGACGACGACCGAAGCGACGTTCGTGCAGCCTTTTTAGCTGCGCCCGGTATTGCCCGTTAATGTTTTCTCAGTCCCAGAGCCATGACAGTTCCGACAACGAGCAAAGCGCCGACGACCTGAATCGGCGCAATGGCCTGACCGAGAATCAACCACGCCAGCACCAGCGCAAAGACGGGTTCCACGTTCATGATGGCGGAGTTGCCGACGACGCCGAGCTTCGGCAGCAGGGTGAACATGATGGTGAACGCCGTGCCATAGAGAAACGTCAGAGCGCCCAATCCCCACCAACCGGCGGCGGCTTGCGGCAGATGAAATCCGCCCTGCGCCGCCACGCCCACTAGCGCGACCGCTCCGGCGACACTCAAAGTGATGGCGGTGCGGATGCGCCCGTCGACCTCTGCGGCCTCGTGCTGCGTCAGCGTGAGGATCATGCCAAAAGTGCCCGCCGCCGCGAGCGCGAACGCGACGCCCACGCCGATCTGCAACCACTGCCCGGTCGCCCCCAGACCCGACGCAGCACCCAATACATCGAGCGCCAGCGCAAGGCCAAACAAAATCACTGGCATCGCGATCAGTACGGCGCGCTCGGGCCGCTGCCCGTAAATGGCCCACGCCCATAGTGCCGTCCAGATCGGATAGGTGTTGAACGCAAGCAACGCCAGCGCCACCGGCACCCGCGCAACGGCTGCGTAAATCGACAGGCTTTGCAGTCCGATCAACAATCCGATCAAAGGCAGCACCCATCGCTGCCGTGCGGTGAACACGGGGCGCACGCCTGCGCTCATGACGATCACTGCGACGACGAGCGCGGTGATGATGCTGCGGAAAGCAACCGCAGTGGTCACGTCCACGCCATGGTTGAACGCCACGCGCGCTGCGACATGATTGCCACCCATCATGAGTGCGATCAGCATGAGTGTGGCGAAGGCGGCAGCGGTGAGCGGGCGGGCGGAAGGCATAGTTGTCAAGAAAAAAGTGTGGCAATCGCTATGCTCTTACAAACCTCTGCAAATGCTTCAAGATCATGGTAATTTCCGAAATCTCAACGCCCGCGGCGCTCATCGACACGACGCGCATGCAGCGCAACATCACCACGATGCAAGCGCGCATGAATGCGCTCGGGGTCAAGCTGCGCCCGCATGTACAAACCAGCAAATGTGTGGCGATGGTGCAGCAACGGATCGCTGCCGGCGCGAGCGGCATCACCGTGTCCACATTGAAAGAAGCGGAGCAGTTTTTCGCTGCTGGAATCACCAACAGCCTCTACGCGGTGGGCATGGTTTTGAGCAAACTCGCGTAGGCGAAACCGCTGCGTGACGGGGGCTGTAAGTTAAAGTTCATCGTCGATAGTCTGGATGCGGCAATCGCAGTCGTTGAACTCGGGTGGGCTAATGCACGCGAATTTAAAGTATGGGCAGAGGTCGATACCGATGGGCATCGTGCAGGGCTCAAGCCTGAGAGCGATGAATTGTTGGAAGTTGGGCGAGCTTTGCACGCAGGCGGCATGACGTTCGGTGGCGTGATGACGCATGCGGGCGCGAGCCACGAACTGAACACGCCGGAAGCGTTGTAGGCGATGGCTGAACAGGAGCGATCATTGTGCGTGCTTGCTGCGGAGCGATTGCGCGCTGCAGGTTTGCCTTGAGCAGATGTGAGCGTTGGCTCAACGCCGGCCGCGCTGTCTGCGCAGCATCTTGAAGGTGTCACCGAAATACGCGCTGGCGTCTATGTGTTTCACGATCTGGTGATGGTAAATATTGGCGTGGCGAGCACTGATGACGTGATATTGTCCGTGTTGACAACCGTGATTGGCCATCAGAAAGAAAAGGGCTGGGCGTTCGTCGATGCGGCAGCGTTTTCGGTTGCATGCGGACTCCCCCGAAGTGTTGGGTTTGAGTGGGACGGCGGTTACCCATGGCGCAGTGTCGCCCTGCGCAACGCGTGCGACGTGAACGGATATTCGGGCGCATCTTGCCGGGACATGCGGGCTTTCGGTTGCGCCGTAGCGGATTGCTGCGTCACGCGCCCAGCGTCTCCGCGTAGGCAGGCCACGCGAACAGGCTGGCGTGCACGCGCGGTGTGTAAAAGCGAAGGTCGGCAATCGCGCGCGCCGTTAGGCAACCTGAAATTTCTATGACGCTCAATGCGCGCGGATCGGTCTGCTTCGATGCGCAAGCCATGCCCCATTCGGCCCCGTAAATCGGCATGAAGGCTTTGTAGGCGGCGACTTGCGGAAATACGCTGCGCAGGTCGGCGAGTGTTCTTGAAAAACGCTCCGGGTGATAGAAAGGGCTGCCGATGTGTGCCGTCATTAGCCCTTCAAGTGATAGCCGTGAACGGATTAACTCGAAGCACGCTTTGCTGTACATCGCGTTGGCGGGCCTGTCAGCGGCGTCATTGGGATCCGTTAAATCCAGCACGACGAGGTCGAAATTTGCTGCTTGATCAGCCAGCGTTTGCATCGCATCACCAGTGATGATTTTTACCCTTGAATTTTCGAGCGCACCTTGATTAACGATGGCTAAATGCTGGCGGCAGCTCGCAATGACGGCGGGGTCAAGCTCGGCGAGAACGATGCGCTCGATGCTCTTGTGTTTGAGCAATTCACGCGCAGTGCAGCCATCGCCGCCACCCATTACGAACGCACTGCGCGGCGCTGCGTGCGCAACCGCAGGAACGTGCACCATGCACTCGTGATAAATGAACTCGTCACGCTCAGAGAGCATGAAAGCACCGTCAAGCGAGAGCGTGCGTCCGAGCGAGCGCGTGTCGTGCCAATCGAGTCGCTGAAACTCGGATTGCGTGATCTCTGATGGACGCCGGCTTGCGAACCCATGCACGATGTCTGGCGTCAACCATTCGAGAGTCAAGTGGTTGACGTCGGGTGAATCTGGCGAAGTCGGCACGCCACGCTGGAGGCTGTTTCGATTGCTGCGCCCGGGTGCGAACAGCTTGACCAGTGAATCGGTGAGCGCCTGCGCTTTTGTTGTGTTGTCCTCCCGAAAATTGCAAACGTAAACATCAAGCGTGACGGCGTTCAGTTCCGGCCAGGTGTGTACTGCAAGATGTGATTCGGCGAGGAGCACGAGACCGGTGACGCCGCTTGCTTCACCTGCGACATCGGAGAACTGGTGAAAGTCGTCACCAACAACAGTCAATCCTGCAAGCCGTACGAGACGAATGCACGTCTCCTGCAGCGCGCCGCGATCAGTAAGTAGATCGGGTGAGCAAGCGCATGTAAAGAGATCAGCGGTGAGGTGAAGGCCTTGCATGTTTTCGCCCTGTCCCTTGAGGGGAGAGGGTTGGAGAGAGGGTAACGATGGCGTGATGAAAAGTGCTTACCGAAGCCCCAACTCTTCACTCCGGCGGTCACTAGCGCCAAGCGTTGCGCTGCTCTACCACCATGGGAGAATGGACAGAGCCATTACGGCTTGATATACGCGTAGTGCTCCCGCGCCTGCAACTGCGCAATCCGGACAACGCCTGACGCCGTGTAATCCGCATCAAGTACGAACTGCTCCTTCTTAAGATTGCGATTCTTGAGCGTGATTTCGCAAATCTCGAAGCGCACACCGCGTGCCTTGAGCGCGGAAACCAACGGCGCATATTCAGCCTTGCTCTTCTCGTCCTTCGCGCCTTCCATCAGCATGTCCACACCTTCTGCGTGCGTAACCACGACGATTTTTGCATCGGGCGCGGTATCGAGATGATTGCGAATATTGCGCAGACCCTTGAGCCCCTGTGTGGCGGTCTGGTCAATGTGATAGACGACCTTGTCCTGTGCCATGGCGAGGCTGGCGCTGCTTGCAAGAATAAACGCGATGAAAATTTTGTAGAGACGATTCATGATGCTGCTCCATGGAAACTTGAGAGCCGCAGTTTATCGCGTGCGCTCCCGGAGCTACAGCCGCAATATCGAAGGCGCGCCGCCAAACTTCGCCGTCGCAAACCAGTTAAACATCGAATCCACGGTCACCGTTTCAATACGATCTGAAAATCGCTTGTGGTTCGGATGATCGTCGAAGGCCACATTCGCGGCACTCATGCGCCCGCCGAGCCGGGTGAGTGGATCAATTTTTAGCGTGGTCGGTTCATAGCCTTTGTAGTTGAGCCATGCCTGCGCCTGCTCTCTTGAGCGAACGTCAGGTTCCATCGCCAGAGCTAGCGTTTCCAGCGCCCATTGATTGGACTGCTGATACTTCGTCGCCCAGACGTAACTCACGATGCTGTATGGCTTCGCATGCAGCACAACAACGCGGCGATCATCTTGCAGTAGTGCAATCAGGCGATCCTGAATTTCTGGCGTTGGCACGACCCATGCCGTTTCAAAACGATACGGGTCATCGAGAAAAAACTCACCCAATCCTTGCCGATAAATCGATGCCTCAGCGGTACCGCAAGTGTTCAATTTATGAATCACCAGCCATAGTCCGGAGTTGGATTTATAAGCCCAGCCGAGATGCGAATAGTTGAGGCCATACTTGCTCAAGTCCTGTCCTGCGCGCGCGAGCAGCACGACCTTCGCGCCGCTTGCATTGAGCGCAGCATTTGTGCGCTCGGCGAGCGTCAGGCCCTTCGCGATTCGCGTTGCATCGGTTGGCTTGCTTTCGCAGGAGCGGCCCGCATTTGCCGGGTGCGCGAATAGCAGCGCGGCGAGCGTGATGGTGGCGAATTTCAGCTGGCGACTTATGAACGGCATCATGGGATCGTTTTTCAGTTGCTGACGCGTTCGTTGCGCAGCAGCGCGCGGCCCAGCTCGTTCGGCACGAACGCGACGACTTCACCGGCAACGGACAGCACGGCACCAGCGGCAATGACGCTGACGAGTACCGTTTTGCCAACGCCAAGTGCGGCTTTTTCAACGTCGCTTGCGGCGATCCCAATGCTCGCGCGAGCGCCGTCGGACGCGCGCTCCAGCAAGCAGACGGTGCCACGTGCGCTCGCTTCGACTGATTGGACGACTAGCGTGGAGTCAGGCACTGAGAGGGCTACGGGCAGCGCCATAGCTGCACTGCTTGCCTCGCTCGCGCGAGCACCGGCGGCGATCACGACCGTCGCCAGCGGTAGCGCGGAGAGGACGCTAACAGCGGATGCCGCCTCGGCGCTTGCAGCGTAAACTGGCGCGACGGACGGAGCAATCGCGATTGCAGAGGCGATAATTGCAGCGGCAGAAAATTTGGATTGAAATTTCATATCTTTTTTCGTGATGTTTGTTGGGGTTGAGTTTGGCGAGGAGGCGATGCGCAAAGAACTTGTTGAATGTCGCCACGTTAGTGCGCGCGACCTTACAGTCTTCCTACATCGGCCGATTTCGTTAGTAGGTCAAGCGCTCGTTGTGAAGCAGCGCGCGACCGAGTTCGCTCGGCACAATCGCAATCGCAGCACCCGCAATGGAGAGCACTGCACCTGCGCCGACGACGCTGACCTGCACGGCTTGCCCTGTGCGCAGCATCATGCGCTCGGCCTTGCTACCGGCGATTTCGATGCTTGCAGTTGCGCCGTCCGACGCGCGCTCCAGCATGCAAATCGCACCGCGTGCGCTGACTTCGACGCTCCTGATGACCAGCACCGCGCCGCTGGCTGACAGTGCAACGGGTGGCGCGACGGCAGCAACGCTGGGGCCGACGGCTGATGTGCCCACAACACGGCCGATTGCCAGAACTGAGGCGACTGGCAATGCCGAAAGTGTGCTGATCGCAGAGAGGCCGTCACCATTGTGTGCGTTGCCTATTGTGCTGTATGCCGAAGCGCCGATGGTCATCGCAACAGCGCTTAAAGTATGGCAGAATTTTTTGCAAATCGTGTTCATCATATTTCCTTCGAGAGCTTTGTGGGTAGTTGAATTAGTGGGAGCGAGTTGCGGATAGGATGATGTTTTGAGTGCCAGTCGGACTGCGTACATTCAGTCGCGCTTCCAGCGTGTTGGCATCGTGCGCATCACGGATCGCTCTGGCGAACGTGAACGTAGACGTAATCAGAAACAACCAGCTCACGAACAGAAAGGCTTTGTACGTTTCGTAGATCGCCATGCGCCATCGACCTCATCCCTGAGCATCATCGCGAAGCCGAATGCGCCGAACACGACCCATCGCCACGTCGGCGTGTCGATCTTCGTGGTCTGGTTGTCGCGTACAAATTTTGAGAGAACAAACGTGACAGAACGACAGAACAAACAGCCCATCACCATCAACGCTCGATCAATGGCCTGGCCGGGCAAATAATTGAGTCCCGTCGCACAGCGAAACACGGCGACGGAGAATGACGCCCAGACCTGACAGCGCCAGGCGCGGGTGTCACGTTGATCGATCATGTGCATTTAAAATCCCAATTTTTTTCAGCGCAACCGCGCTGATGGGATGGACTATTGCACCGTTGTGCAGGCAAAGCGATGTTGGCGTGTGGAGTGGCATCGGGGCAATCGTTCGGTATCGCTATGTAATACCTAATCTGGATTGGTCATGCAATGTGGGAGCGGATTCGGCCGCGATTGTTGGACTAAAGGGCGCCGCACAAATGAATTATTAGAGGTGCCCGTTCGCAGTAAAAACTGCCTATCTAGCGGGTGAAAGTGCCGTCCGAGGAGTTATCCGTACGCCTCGGTAGTTCAAGAGAGCGGCGTTGGCTAAATCCAGCGTCGTGGGTTCTCAGTTGGCAACAAAGCAGACCGTAACGATTAGTGAACCCACGTGTAGCCTCGTCAATACATTGGAGTCGCCGACCCTGTGGGCTAAAGGGGAAGGCCGTTGGATGCACGTTGTAGCAACGGAAGAATCGCGCGCATCGGCTCTCGGGGTAACAGGGTCGGTAGGCATTGAAAAATAAGTCCAGTGCTGGAGACCCGGCAGGGCGGTGGGGAGGCCACCGACTGGCGCGTATGCGGAACTCGACAGCGCGCGATGCCCTGTCGGGAAACGGCCTGTCGTTTCTACGCACTCTACGACAAGCTCTGACGACTTCGTGGTTTTATGCAAACGCGGCGGGGATGCCCCGCGACAAGCGGTGCGCACAATCCCTCAACGCGGACAAGACCCACATTGGAGGTTTCAACGAAAGCGGGCTGGACATCAGCGCATGCCTTGGTATGAAGAATATCGGAAAGCCGTGTGCGGGAAAATCGCATGCACGGTTTGATGAGGGAGGGCTGCCGAGTGGCAGTTCGCTACTCTACTCAAATGATGCCGGGTCGCCGCAACAGCTGCCAGCGGAAAAAGGCGACAATGGTCTTGCCGTCGCTGATTCGGTTGTCAGCGATCATCGCGGTGATCTCGTCGGGCGTCGCAGCGAACAGTTCAAGAAATTCATCCTGATCCAGCCTTGCGTCGCCCTGCACTAAACCGTTCGCATGAAAAAGATGGATGATCTCGTCAGCGTAGGCTATGAGCGGGTGCATGTGCCCCAGCGTGTGCCACGAACGCGCCCAGTAACCGGTTTCTTCGTTGAGTTCGCGTTGCGCTGCTACCAACGGGTTCTCGCCACGATCCAGTTTTCCCGCAGGAAATTCGATCATAACTTTGCCCATCGGGTAGCGGTATTGTCGCTCCAATAACAACTTCCCGTCCTCGAATTCGGCGACGATGCACGCGGCTCCAGGATGCTTGATGTATTCGCGCACTCCAGCTCGACCATTCGGCAGCCTGATCGTGTCGCGCACGACGTGAAGCAGTTGGCCCTTGAACACTTCCTCGCCCGAGACAAAGGTTTCGGCGAGACGCGTATCGTCTTGCCTGGTTGCATCGGCAGCATTGCGCGATTTCATACCCAGTCTTTCACAATCAGAAAATTGGTATACAGCGCGGCCTCAGGTGTGCCCGGTTCTGGCCTGTAGTCGTAGCGCCAGGCAACGAGCGGTGGCATGCTCATCAGGAACGCCTCGGTGCGTCCGTTCGATTGCAAACCAAAGTGGGTGCCACGATCCCATACGAGATTAAATTCAACATAGCGACCGCGACGATAGAGTTGCCATTCACGTTGGCGCTCACCGTAGGGTATGCCGATGCGGCGCTGCAAAATCGGCAAGTAGCCAGGTGCGAAATGCTCGCCAATGGAGCGCATCAGCGCGAAGCTTTGCTCGAATGAAAGCGCACTGAAATCATCGAAAAACGTGCCGCCGATGCCGCGTGGTTCCTGTCGATGTTTCAGGAAAAAATAGTCGTCACACTGCTTTTTGAGGCGAGGATAAAGATCCTCGCCGAACGGATCGCAAGCATCTTTAGCCGACTGATGCCAATGCACCGCGTCATCAATAAAACCGTAATAGGGTGTCAAATCCATGCCACCGCCAAACCACCACACCGGATCGCCCTGAAGCGGTGTCGCGATCAGAAAACGCACGTTCATGTGCGTCGTTGGTGCGTAGGGATTCAACGGATGAATGACGAGCGACACGCCCATCGCTTCAAACTTCGCTCCCGAGAGTTCAGGGCGAATCGCAGTGGCCGAGGGCGGCAATTTACTGCCAAGCACGTGCGAAAAATTCACGCCCCCTCGCTCGATCACGTGGCCAGCTTCGATCAACCGAGAAATTCCTCCGCCACCTTCGGGCCGCTGCCATTCGTCGCGAATGAACGTGCCGCCATCGACGGCCTCAAGCGATGACACGATGCTTTGTTGCAAACCAAGTAAGAATTCATGGACGCGGGCAACGTCATCTCGCGTCACCACCGCCACTTTGGCAACACCCGTTTCACTCATCGCTTGATGGCTCTCCAGCCGATGTCCCTGCGCATTTGCATGCCGTTGAACGAGATGCTGTCAGCTACTTCGAGCGCGCGCTTTTGTGCCAGTTTGACTGTGTCGGCCAAGGCGGTGACACATAGTACGCGGCCACCGCAAGTGACGATCTGCCCATCGACTCTTGCGGTGCCTGCATGAAACACATGCGCGGAATCAGCGAGCGCACCGAGGCCGTGAATCGCATCGCCCTTGCGCGGATTGTCGGGGTAATTGTGCGCGGCCATGACCACACCCAGCGCCACGCGACGATCCCATTCGGCATCTACTTTGTCGAGCGTGCCATTGATACCGTGCTCCACCAGATCAACCAGATCACTCTTGAGGCGCATCATGATCGGTTGCGTTTCCGGGTCACCACAGCGGCAATTGAATTCCAACGTTAACGGACACCCTTCGGTGTCGATCATCACGCCTGCGTACAAAAAACCAGTGTATTGAATGCCGTCTTTGGCCATGCCGTGAACGGTTGGCCAGATGATTTCGCGCATGATGCGCGCATGCATTTCCGGGGTGACGACCGGGGCGGGCGAGTACGCACCCATGCCGCCGGTGTTGGGGCCGTGGTCACCGTCGAACAGGCGCTTATGATCCTGACTGGACGCCAGCGCGAGCACATTGCGACCATCGACCATCACGATAAAACTCGCTTCTTCGCCCGCGAGAAATTCCTCAATCACGACGCGAGCGCCTGCGCTGCCGAACGCATTGTCAGCCAGCATCATGTCGACCGCAGCGTGCGCCTCGT
Source organism: Burkholderiales bacterium (assembly GCA_043757535.1). Classification (GTDB taxonomy): domain Bacteria; phylum Pseudomonadota; class Gammaproteobacteria; order Burkholderiales; family Casimicrobiaceae; genus Casimicrobium. Next base: position 31,512 of record JAYVPF010000218.1, on the reverse strand, counting down.
CAAGCGTCATCGCGACGACGACGCCTTTGCCAGCCGCCAGGCCATCTGCCTTCACGACAATTGGCGCGCCTTTGGTGATGATGTACTTGTGCGCCGCTTGCGTGTCAGTGAAACTTTCGTATTCAGCCGTTGGGATACCGTGGCGTTTCATAAACGCTTTGGAGAAATCTTTCGATGACTCGAGCTGCGCGGCGGCCCGCGTTGGCCCGAATATCTTCAACCCTTCCGCGCGAAACGCATCGACCACACCTGCAGCCAGTGGCGCTTCCGGGCCGACGACCGTCATGCCAACTTTTTCGTTCTTGGCCAACGCGAGCCACTGCTCGACATTGTTGGCAAGTGCGTTCTCGCAGTTGTGTTCAGTGGCGCTGCCCGCGTTTCCCGGCGCGACAATGACGTTCTGCACGCGCGGGCTTTGCGCCAACTTCCATGCAAGCGCATGCTCGCGACCACCACCGCCGATGACCAGAATTTTCATGCGAACCAGTTCTTAGTGCCTGAAGTGGCGAATGCCAGTGGTCACCATCGCGACACCGCGTTCGTTCGCAGCACTGATGACTTCGTCATCACGCACGCTGCCACCCGGCTGAATGACGGCAACTGCGCCGACGTCGATCACCACGTCAAGGCCGTCACGGAACGGGAAGAACGCATCGCTCGCGACCACTGAACCCGCCAGCGTGAGACCCGCGTTTTCGGCTTTGATTTTGGCGATGCGCGCCGAATCGACGCGGCTCATCTGGCCTGCGCCAATACCCAGTGTTCGTCCGTCTTTGGCAAACACAATCGCATTCGACTTCACGAATTGCGCAACTTGCCAGACGAACTGCATGTCTTTCAATTGCTGCGCGTCCGGCACTTTGGTCGTCACTACCTTTAACGCGCTGATATCAAGCTTGTGTGTGTCCGGGCTCTGCACGAGCACGCCGCCGCCGACGCGCTTCATTTCCAGCACGTTAGCGCTGTCGAACAATGATTTCATTGGTACAGTCAGCACACGGACGTTGGTTTTCTTTGCGAGCAATGCGAGCGCTTCGGGCGTGTATTGCGGTGCGATTAATACTTCGAGAAATTGCTTGCTGACGGCCTCGGCGCAAGCCGCATCAACCGTACGGTTAAACGCGATAATGCCACCGAACGCTGAGGTCGGATCGGTCGCCAGCGCCAGGTTGTAAGCGACGAGCGGCGATTCGCCCAAGGCAACACCACACGGATTGGCGTGCTTCACGATCACGCAGCAAGTATCGGCAAACGAGCGCACACATTCCCACGCGGCATCGGCATCGCCGATGTTGTTGTACGAGAGTTCTTTGCCTTGCAACTGGATGTACTTTGACAACGTTCCCTCAGCGGGCGTTTCGTCGCGGTAAAACGCAGCGTTCTGATGCGGATTCTCGCCGTAGCGCATGTCCTGAGCCTTGATCCATTGCAGCGTCAGCACATCGGGATATGCGCGCGGCTCGCCTTCGAGTTCGCGACAGGTCAGGTAGTTGCCGATGGCTGCGTCGTAGGCGGCAGTGTGGGTGAACGCTTTTTTTGCGAGCGCAAAGCGGGTCTTGCGTGATAGCGCGCCACCGTTCGCCTGCATCTCGTCCGTGAGCGCGGTGTAGTCGCTGCCGTCAACCACAATCGCAACACCTTCCCAGTTCTTGGCGGCGGCGCGCACCATCGTCGGGCCACCGATGTCGATGTTTTCAATGGCATCTTCGAGAGTACATCCTGGCCTGGCAACGGTCTCGCGGAAGGGATAAAGATTGACCACGACCAGGTCGATCAACGGAATATTCGCTGCCTCAACCGCAATCATGTGATCAGGCAACAGGCGATTGGCGAGGATGCCGCCATGCACTTTCGGATGCAAAGTCTTTACGCGGCCATCGAGCATTTCCGGGAAACCAGTGTAGTCGCCGACGTCGATGACCTTGAGGCCCGCATCGCGAATGAGCTTCGCTGTGCCGCCCGTGGAGAGCAGTTCCACGCCGTGTGCGGCGAGTGATTCGGCGAAGTGAAGGAGGCCGGTTTTGTCAGAGACTGAGAGGAGGGCACGCGTAATCTTGCGGTTCATACCGTATTTTTTAGTTTGTTTTTATTTTGTATTTATCGAGCTTGGCGCGCAGCGTGTTGCGGTTGATACCGAGCATGGTCGCAGCTTCTGACTGATTGCCGCGCGCACGGTTGAGGACATCCGCGATCAACGATTTCTCGACACTGCCGATCACCAGTTCGTACAGGTTGTCAGCGGGTTCACCGTCGAGTTTTTCCATGTATTCGCTGAGCGAATTGCCGACGACTTCGGCGATCGCGGCATGGCCGTTCAATTTGGGTCGTTTCATCGTTATTGTTCCCCCTTTTTTTGGTTGTTACTTGTCAGTGTCTAGTCAATGTAGGGCAGCGCAGTCGTCGTGCACGGGGTAGGACGCCAGCGGCAAACGGTCGAATTGATCTGCAAGTTGTGAAAAGTAAGCGCGAACCGCCGCGAGCTGGGCATCGCCTTCGGTGAGCACATTGAGCGCATCACGAAATGCTTCGCATCCCGGCAGGCCTTCGGTGTACCAGCCGATGTGTTTGCGTGCGCTACGTACACCGGAATGCTCCCCGTACAGCGTGTAGTGGTCTTCGAGATGCGCGTGCATGAGCGCAGCAACCTCGAAGACTTCGGGCGCAAGCGGCAAGTCGCCCTGTTCAAAAAAATATTCGGTGTCGCGAAAAATCCACGGGCGACCCTGCGCGGCGCGACCAATCATCACGGCGTCCGCGCCGGTGTATTCGAGCACCCATTTCGCTTTGGACGGCGAATCTACATCGCCGTTGGCAATCACTGGGATCGTGATAGCGGCTTTCACCGCCTTGATGCTGTCGTATTCCACGGTGCCGTCGTCGAAGCCGCAGGCGCGCGTGCGCCCATGCAACGTGAGCGCTTGTATGCCCGTGTTCTCGGCAATCTGCGCGACGCGAATGGCGTTCCGGTTGTCGGGGCTCCAGCCGGTGCGCGTTTTCAAAGTCACTGGCACATCAACGGCGTTGACTACGGCCTCCAGAATGCGTGCGACTAATGCTTCATCGCGCAGTAGTGCCGAGCCCGCATCAGCTTTGCACACTTTCTTCTTCGGGCAGCCCATGTTGATGTCGATGATCTGCGCACCGCGCGATACGTTGAAGCGCGCCGCCTCGGCCATGACCTGCGGGTCGTTGCCCGCGATCTGCACGGCAATCGGCGCGTCCTCGCCGTCGTGATTCATGCGGTGCATCGACTTCGGCGTTTGCCAGAACTCGGGCTTCGACGCCACCATCTCGCTCACCGCATAACCTGCACCGAATTGACGACACAATTTGCGGAACGGACGGTCAGTCACCCCAGCCATCGGTGCGATAACGAGCCGATTTTTGAGGGAATATGGGCCAATGCGCAACATAAGTGTGCAGAAAAAAATCCAGAGAGGGAATTGGGGTGAAACGAGATTATAGCGACTGTAATGCCCAAAATTTAGGCACTAAATCTCATAAAAATAGATTGACAAACCGGTTTGCAACATGATCCTACCTGCGCAGGTGGGACTTGCGCGCCTTTAGCATTCGTTCTTGTAGGAGCGGCTCTGCCGCGACCCACGTAGCACGGGGCATTGCGGTCGCGGCAGAGCCGCTCCTACAGCGCCAAGCGTCTCGTCAACTCTCGCCGCAGCGGCGGCAGCATTTGCACCGCCGTCAGGCCCAAGGCGCGCGGCACATCGAACAGCCAGCCGCCGCGATCAAAGCCGTAGGCGAGCAGGCCGGTGAATCCGATGCGGGCAACGCGATCGACGCCGCGATGACGAGCGAAAGCGGTGAGAGTGGCGGCGGTGCTGCCAGTTTTTTTTGCCATCGCATCGGCAAATTGCCCCGCGTCAACGAGCCCAAGATTGAGCCCCTGCGCCGCGACCGGATGCAAGCCCTGCGCGGCGTTGCCCAGCGCCACGATTGCGCCGCTGGCGCGCGGCTCCACGAATCGCCAGATCAGCGAATAGCTCGTGAGCTTCGCCGTTAGCGTGAGTTCGCCCATCGTGTTGCCGAAGGCTGCATTGATTTCATCACTGAGCGAGCTTGCGTCTAGCTGGAGCATGCGCTCAGCGTCGGCGCGCGGGCGCGCCCAGACCACTGTCCAATGTCCATCGGCGCGCGGAATTAGAGCGAGCGCTCCGCCGTCGGTGAAGCGCTCAAACGCAACGCCCGGTCGTGGTTTGCTGGCCGATACGCGGGTGATGACTGCGGTCTGACCCGAATCGTGCTCGATTCGTTTGAATTCGGCAACCAGCTCAGAGCCTGCACCGTCCGCGAGCACAACGCAGTCTGCGCGCATCTGTTCGCCTGAGGCGAGATGTACTTCGGCGTGCTGTGCGATGTGTTGCACGGACGCAACCTTCGCGCCGTACAGAATGTGAATGCCAGCGACTTGAGTTGCGCTATCGAGCGCAGTTTTTAACGCAGGGTAAGGCGACGCCGCGCCAAGTTCGCTTGCAGAAACGTCGCGCGCATCGAGGCGCAGCAGGCCAAATGCGCCGCGCTGCGTGATCTCGACTTCGCGAATGGCGGCGCGTTCTGACGCGCTCACCGTAACGCCGAGCTTGGTGAGAAATCGCCACGATGCTGCCGACAAAGCGATGTTGCGATCACCAAATGAAACTGCGTTTTGCGATCCGGCTTCGAGCACCGCGATGTCATCGCTGACACCGCGTTGCTTGAGCGCCAGTGCAGCGGCGAGACCGACCGGACCTGCGCCTACGATGAGCGTTTTCAAGCGTTCTTCCGCGCGCCATCAAAACGTGTCAGCTTTTCGCTGAAACGTCGTCTGCACCGGGGCGAGACGCACTTTTCATCACAAATCGACTTATGGCAAAAAATCAATCTAGCCTCTGTAAAACCGTTGTTTCAGCGAAAAGCTGATGCTGTTGCGGGAGCGGCTTTAGCGGTAGTTGATCGTCGCACGGCTTTCGCGGCCGAAGCCGTTCCACAACGGCGTGACGCCATCAACGTGCGCAAGCCGCCTCAACCTCAGCCACCGTTTTCGGCGTGGTAATCGTCATATTTTCGTTCCCGGTCGCGGTGATCAGCACGTCGTCTTCAATGCGAATCCCGATGTTCCAGAAATGCTCCGGCACGTCCTTAGCGGGACGGATGTAGAGCCCTGGCTCGTTGGTGATCGCCATGCCCGGTTGCAGCGTTTGCCACACGCCTTTTTTGCGGTAATCGCCCGCGTCATGCACATCCATGCCGATCCAGTGACCGGCGCGGTGCATGTAGAAACTCATGTAGGTTTTCTCTTCGATCACCTGATCGAGACTGCCTTTGAGTAAACCCAAATCAAGCATGCGCTGCGACAACACGGCAATGGCAACGTCGTGATACCTGTTAAACGGTTGACCCGGTTTCAGCGCGTCCATGCAGGCCAACTGCGCATCAAGCACGGCCTGATAGACATCGCGCTGCGGCCCAGTGAATTTGCCGTTGACCGGAAAGGTGCGTGTGATGTCACTGGCGTAGCCTTCGTATTCGCAGCCCGCGTCAATCAGCAGCAGATCACCGTCTTGCATTTTGCGATTGCTGTCGTTGTAGTGCAGCACGCAGGCGTTTGGGCCGCTGGCGACGATGTGGTTGTAGGCGGGCGTGCGCGCGCCGTGACGAATGAATTCGTGCGACAGTTCGGCTTCGACCTGATACTCGTATTGACCGGGCCGCGCGGTGTTCATCGCACGCGTGTGGGCGAGTGACGAAATCACGGCCGCACGGCGCATCAAATCAATTTCGTGGCTGTCCTTAATGAGCCGCATGTCATCGAGCGTGGCGCGTACATCAATCACGCTGTTTGGCGCTGAAACTCCGGTGCGCGCCATGTTGCGCACGGCATTAATCGCGGCAGCAATCTCCGCGTCCCAAGCGGCGCCCATACCGACGGGCGTGTGCACGGCGCTACGATCGGCCATCAGTTTCGGCAACTCTTCTTTGAGCTTTTCAATCGGATGCGCTTCATCAAAACGGAAAATTTCGCGCGCCGCATCGGGGCCGTAGCGATAGCCGTCCCAGATTTCGCGCTCAAGATTTTTCTCTCGACAAAACAGAATTGCCTTACGCTCATTACCGCCCACCAGAACTAGCACGCTCTCCGGCTCGACAAATCCCGTCAGGTAATAAAAATAGCTGTCGTGGCGATACAGATAGCCGGTGTCGCGGTTGCGCAGGACTTCAGGCGCGGTCGGAATGATCGCGATATCGTCGCCGATGGCCGCGAAAAGTCTTTCGCGGCGGAGGTGGTAAGGGGAAGCGTCAACCAGTGCATTCATATGGGCAACTCTAAAAATTGATTTTTCGGGCGCATTGTGTCGTTGCGCGGTGCTCGCAATCCTCATGTACCAGGGCGTACATTCCGGTTGCTGTGCGCCGCGCGCCTAACACTGCATCCCGATAAATCGAATTTTTAGAGTCGCCCATAGGAATGACAAAATAGCGCGATGGAAGAAGCCACCAATTATAGATTTGCCACGATGCTGGAACCCGAGCCGGAGGCCCCGATTGCTGAAATCGCCGACGATCCGCCGGTGCAGGAGGACATCGTGGCTGCTGCAGTGGCCGCAGAGGCAGAGCCCTCGGCCAAACCAGCGTTGCGCACAGCGGTTCGCGGCAAACGCGACGCTATGTCAGACAAGGAACGCAATTCGGGCACGCGACGCATTGTCGAGCGTTTGTTGCAGCATCCAGATGTGCATCGCGCCAAGACGGTGCTGCTCTACGCGAGCTACGGCTCCGAGGTGGCAACCGACGATCTCGCCACGGCGTTAATGAAACGCGGCAAGCTCGTGGCGTATCCCAAGATCACATCGGTTGCGGGTTTGATGACGTTGTGGAGAGTCAAAAATCTTGACGCATTGATTCCACACAAAATGGGCATTCGCGCGCCGGATGTCACACGCTCTACGCCGATTGAACCGATCACGGTGGACTGCGTCATTTATCCGGGTCTTGCGTTTACCAAAGGCTTGTGGCGATTGGGGCAAGGTGGTGGTTACTACGACCGACTGTCGACCAAGATTGCCGACAACTGCGCGCGCATTGGCGTCTGTTTTGAATCGCAAATCGTCGATGAGTTGCCGCATGATGAGCATGATGCGCAACTGCACTGGGTGGTAACGGAGGCGACGGTTTATCCGTATGTGCCTGATCCACCGGTAGTGAACTCGAACCCCTCCCCCCTCGCGGGGGAGGCGGCGACGGGCTTGTCGCGAAGTGACGCGACGGGGAGAGGGGGCGATGGCGCAACGAATTCAATCGCCGTCATCCCGACCATTTCTGGCTCGGCTAACAGCATGCAGACCACAATTCCTCCCTCTCCCCAACCCCTCCCCCCTCAAGGGGGAGGGGCTCAAATATGACTGCTATCCGAATCGATGGCAACGTACTTGCCACCAAAGTTCGTGAACGCATCGCAACCGACGTTGCCGCATTAAAAGCACGCGGCATCACGCCGGGGCTTTCGGTGGTGCTGGTCGGCGAAGACCCTGCGTCGCAAGTTTATGTTCGCAACAAAGCTGCCGCCTGCGCCAAAGTCGGCATGCACAGCGTCGTCCATCGACTGCCCGCTGACACCAGCGAAACTGAATTGCTTGCGCTGATTGCTGCACTTAACAACGACGCGGCTATCCACGGCATCCTCGTGCAATTGCCGCTGCCGAAGCACATTGCCGAGAAAAAAGTGCTCGAAGCGGTCGCGGTGAACAAAGACGTCGACGGTTTTCACGCGGAAAACGTCGGAGCTCTGATGATCGGTGAACCGCGCTTCGTGAGCTGCACACCCGCAGGCTGCATGGAGATGCTCAAGGATATCGGTATGACGGATCTGCGCGGCAAGCACGCCGTTGTCGTTGGCCGCAGCAACATCGTTGGCAAACCGATGGCCATGCTTCTGCTGCATGCCAATGCTACGGTAACCATTTGTCACTCGGGCACGAAGGATTTAGCGGCGCTTTGTCGGCAAGCTGATGTACTCGTCGCCGCTGTTGGCAAACCGCGTTTTATCACGGCGGACATGGTCAAACCGGGGGCCGTCGTGATTGACGTTGGCATCAACCGTCTTCCCGAAAACGAGGGGGGCAAGCTGGTCGGCGATGTTGATTACCCCGCCGTGAGCGAAGTCGCTGGCTTCATCACGCCGGTGCCGGGTGGCGTGGGGCCGATGACCATCACCATGCTGTTGCAAAACACGCTGGTTGCGGCGAATCTCGCCGTAAAGTAATCAGGCCTTCGGCGGTAGCAGCGCCTGCAACGGGTGCTGCGTCAATCGCCGCAACACGTCGCCGCGCAATGAGCGGCGTTCGCTCGTGCGTAAACCGTGAGATTGCAACGCCATTGAGAATGCGAGCGCAAAGCTCACGGCCAGATTGAGGACGGCCATCGAGGCGATACCGCCAACGGCCCACCAGAGCGCGGCCGTTTTTACGGTGCCAAGACCGAGCACACCAATCGCCGCTGCGATAGAGCCTGTGCTGAGCGTGACGTGACGTACTTCAATGGGTAAGCCCACAAACGCGAGCAAGGTTGGAATCATTCCCAGCATCAGGCCCAGTGAAATGTTCGCCACAACGCCCGCCACATGGGCCTTCGCGAAGTTCGCGATGCGTCCAGTCCGCGCCTCGCCGAACACCCAATTCAACCGCCGGTGATAAGCCAGCGCGTCATGCAAGCGATGCAAGGCAAACCAGTTGTCGGCCCAGCCCGCGGTCAGGCTGGACAGCCAGAGCAACACGCCGGTGAAGGCAGCAAAGAACGCGGTCGGACCTAACAACGAAAACGAATCAATGGTGGCTTGTGCCTTTTCGGGAGAAATCAGATCGTGTCCGAAGGCCTTGGTCGCTGCCAGTTGAGCTGCAAGCGCGACCGGAAAGACGAGCGCCAGATTGCCCACAATGGCTGCTACCTGAGAGCGGATCAACGCAATAGTCTCATCAACAAAGGCCATGCGACCTTCTACGCTGCCGACGTCGCCTAGCTTCTGCGCAAGCGCCGGCGCCGTCATCGCTGGCTGCTTGGTTGCCAGCGTGAAATGCGCGAAGTGAATCGCTAAAAAACTGCCGATGTAGTCGAGTGAGAAAAGCACGCCTTCAATAAATTTATTGAGATGCAGCGCGCCGATAAAAAATTTCAGATAAACCGTTGCGGCTGTCACTATGCCGCCGCCTGCAGCCATCTTGAGCATGCCGAAATAGTCTTTTCGGGTGCGCGCAATGTAGTGCTCGCCCGTCTCCGCGCTGCGCTCAACCACCTTGCGACCCAGCAATGAATACGTCTCGCTGAGCAACGCCCGAACGCTGCTGCGATTTAAGTTGGCCGTGATGAGTTGCGCCGTGAGCGCGACATAGGCAGCGAGTGATCGACTGTCGGCCCATACGGCCAGCAATTCGTCGACCCTCGCAATGCGTAGCAGTGTTCGCTCCACTTGAAACACCACGTCGACCGACACGCCGAAGCGCTCCAGATGTTCATACACGCTGTCGATCGCGCTGCGCGCCTCCGCCAGAGCAGCGTGAAGCTGGTTGAGCAACTGCAGGCGCTCGTTGCTCGCTGACTCGGTCGCCATCAGACTGTGTGCGATCGGCGAGAGTTGCAACAGCACCCGCGAATTTTCTTGCGGGCTATCGAAACGAAGGCGGATCGGTGCTTCCAGCGCGGTTGCTGCAATCTGATTGCAGAGCAGCATGATGCTGTCGGCGAGTGCGGCACCCAGCGCCAACGAAGGTGACGAATCGCAGTTGGCGCCCTCATAAACGTGCTGCAGGAGGCGCGCGACAAGCGATTCATCGAGTGCGCTCACCCATTTTGCGTCGCGCTCTGAAACAAACAGCAACGCGAACACTACCGACAATTCGGCCTGATTGGGCGCCACTGGCAGCACGAGAGACTGGATGCGTGAGACCAGCTCTCCGACCAACGCCGGACGCGCCGCCATGCCAGTGTCGGCAAACAGGGATCGCGCGTCGTTGTCTTTCAGAATGCTGCGAAGCGTAGCGCCAAAGCGCTCGGCCTGCGCGGGATTACGATCCAGTACCTGCAACAAAAATCGCAACCGTGTGTGTTCCGGGAAGGGGCTCGGGGATTCGATAGTGGTGGGTGTCTTGTGGCGAAGCCAATAGCCCAGCTCCATGAGCCAGATGTTTCGCGCGGCGAGCGGCGCTGCTGCGTCGGCCAGAGCCAGCAGCGCGTCGAGTTGGTGGCTGGCGTCCCGCGAGGCACGCCAGCGGCTTGGAAGATCAAATGCCATCGTCGCTACGGTACAACAGGCCTCTGACCGTCAGCGTAGGAGAAAAGCTCGTATTGCCAAACCACGGGCGCCAGCCGCCAAATCATTTGATCGCAGTAGGTGGGAACACTAACGGAAACAGGTTGTGTTCCATAGGCACACCCGCAGGTAACACGCTCGACAGGCCGTCAAATTCCGGTGAAGTTCGCCACGCTCGCGGCGCATGCACCATATCGTCACCCAGATAGCGCGCACTGAACACACGTCGCTTCGTCGCACTGCCCGGTGCCGCATGTAAGGTGAGCATGTGAAACGCTACCAGATCGCCCGGTTCCAGTGCCCAACCGATCACACGTTGCCGATTTTCTGCGTCCGACATATCGGGGATGTCTGCGAGGGCACCGTCTGGAAACCACTTCGCCTGCTTCGTCATGAAAGTTCGTGGCTTGTACCAGGTGCCATCGTGTGAGCCCGCAAGAAATTCAAGCGTTGACTCGCGCGGCACGGGATCGACGGGAATCCAGAAGCTCACGTTCTGCCGACCATCAACGTTGTAGTACGGCTGGTCTTGATGCCACGGCGTGGGGTGGCGCGTGCCCGCTTCTTTCACCAGTAAATGATCGTGATATATGCGTACGGTTGCGCTTTGCATCAGAGCGGCGGCAATGGCGGGTAGCGCCGAATGACGCATGATGCGCTCGTACTCGCTAATACGCGGCCAGTTACAAAAGTCCTCGAAGAAACGACCGGGATCGTCCGCGTTGCTTGCGACCGCAGCCAACGGGCCGGGTTGCGCAAGATTGGTTTCGATGCCTTTCGTCAGCATCGCCGCTTCTGCTGCGCTCAACGCACCGCGAATTACGACGGCACCATCGCGCGCAAACTGCGTTGTGATGCCATCTTCAGCTTGGAGTTGAGTAGCTTTCATCGCGAAACAATACCGCAAGCCGCATTGGTGAGCGGTGTGCGGCACAATTCCCCGAGTTAAATCACCCCAGGGTGCTGCATGCAATCGCCGTTTCTACCGTCACGCCGCCTGCTTTTGGCAGGACTCACCACGCTGCCATTGTCAACGCCGAGCGTCGGCCAAATCGCGTCGGCGTCGTCCGTGACTTCACTCAAATCGCTGGCAGGGCGATGTATCGAAACTGGGAGCATGGTCGAATACGACGCCGCAGACTGTACGCTTCGATGCGCTGCGTTAACCAGCGCGGACTGTAGGTACAAGGGTGGGCACCCCGTGCCCACGCATTGCTTCGCGTTAATGCCGCGGTGGGCAGAGCCTGCCCACCCTACAAACTCTCGTTCTGAGTTGCCTGCAGTGCCGGTGCTAGCCTGCCCATAAAAAGCGCATCAACATACCCACCTTCGCGAAACGAGAAGTCGCGAAGCCGTCCTTCGTGTCGAAAACCTAGTGACTCATACAGCTTGATGGCACGTGCATTGTCCGCATGCACGGTTAACTCCACCCGCGCATAGTTCGCCCAACGATCTGCGAAATCGAGGCAAGCATTCATTAACGCACGGCCGACGCCACGACCCTGGTAGGCATGGATGATGGAAATGCCCAGACTGCACACATGCTTCTCACGCGGATTGTCCGACACCGCGTGAACGCCCGCATTGCCCACTAAGCGCCCGTTTACCAGAGCTGCCAGCATTACCTGCCGCGTACTGACGTTGCTGGCCAGTCGCGTACGCCACACCTCGGTTGCAGTGTAGGGATGTTGCAACGTGCCATTTGATGCGCTGCGATCAGAGAACACTTTCGCGAATGCTTCGGCGTCCGCTTCGGTCGCGGGGCGCACGGTGAGGTTGGGTGGTGCGGATTTACGCACCCGCTTCACACTCGGTAACGGCGGCGACGCGGACGCAGGCATGATCTGCGTATTGATGCGCGACATCACGGTGCCGTCGACATAGCGACCCGCATGCATCACATGCGCGCGCTCAACGCCTTCTTCCGCAAAGCCAAACGAGGCGTAATAGCGCATGAGCGCAACGCTCGGCGTGTCAACAATGACCTCAATGCGCCTAATCTGCAACCAGTGGTCGCTTGCCGCAATGGCCGCGTCAATCAGCGCACGACCGACGCCTTTGCGTCGATAGTCGATGCGAACGGCGAGCAGGTCAATGGATGCGCAATGCTTGCGCCGAATGTGGTTCGGATAAGCGCGCAACAAGAGCACACCAGTCATCACCTCGCCGTCCAACGAGACGAGCGGCAAGCAAGCCGCATCGGCGTACTCCGCGAGCTTTTTCTCCCAATGCGCAACACCGCTGAACGGCGCAACCGTGGTGAACGGCAGCATGGCCAAATCGCCAAACAGCATCGCCAGAGCGCTCGCGTCGCGAGGCTCGGCACGGCGAATGTTTGGCGATGCGGGCATGGACTACTTCTTCTTGGCGGGCGCTTTGGTGGCTTTAGTCGTCTTGGCGACCGCAGCGACTTTAGTCACTTTGGCCGCCGGGGCTTCCTTGGTTTCGACCGCTTCTTTACCCGGTTTAGGCTCACGCGGCGGAAATTCGAAGCCGACTTTCACTTCATCCTTTTTGCGCTCAACCACGAGATAAGCTTTAAATGGTCGCTTGGTCTTCGTCGATATGAATTTGACCAGCAAATCGGTCTTGCCGTCGGTCAGCAGCTTCACCATTTGTTCGCGCTCAATTGGCTGCTGCAAGATCACGCGACCCGAGCGGAAATCGCACTTTCGCGGCTTCTCTTTCTTGGCGGCGACTTCGCAGATATAGGCCGTGGGCAACTCGAATACGCCTGCGCTACATTTGGGACATTTACCGATGGCCTCCATCGTCGAGAAGTCCACCGGGTCAGCGCCTTCGCCGATCGTGCCTTCGTTGTCGTCCCAGTAAAACTCGATTTCCTGCTCCGCGTTCATGCGCAGATTGGCGTCGAAGGTGCGACCCAGTTTCGAGCGGAAGCCCGTAAGGCCTTCAACCTTTTTGTCACGAATCAGCGTCTCCGATTCTTCGGTCGAAAGTTGACGACCAGCGAGAATTTTCCAGAAACCGAAGTCGCATTTGGTACAGGCGAACTTCTTGTAGTTCTCCTTCATCGCCCCACCACACTTGGGGCACGGCGTGTTCAAGTCCGCAAAATCACCCGGCACGGTGTCGCTCTCGTAGCCTTTAGCCGCAGTCACGATGTGCTTGGCCATGTCGCCGATTTCAGCCATGAAACTGGCGCGGCTTACTTCGCCTTTTTCCATGCGCGCGAGCTGGGTTTCCCAATTTGCAGTGAGTTCAGCCTGCGTCAGTTCCGGCACGTTCAGACCGTTCAACAACGTAATGAGCGAGAAGGCCTGCGGTGTCGGCTTAAGTGCTTTTTCCTCGCGTACCAAGTATTTTTGCAGGATTAAACCCTCGATGATCGAAGCGCGTGTGGCTGGCGTACCGAGGCCCTTCTCACGCATCGCGGCACGCAATTCTTCGTCGTCGATCAACTTGCCCGCGCTCTCCATCGCCCCAAGCAGCGTGGCCTCGGTGTAGCGTGCCGGCGGCCGCGTTTGCAATTCTTTGGCGATGACTTCAGATGCCTTAGGCGTTTCGCCCACAGCGACGGGTGTCAAATTGCCCGTCTCTTCGGTGTCAGCCTCTTTGCCATACACCGCGAGCCAGCCTGCGTTGACCATGACCTTGCCTTCGGACTTGAAGGCTTCGTCTGCAACGCGCGTGATGCGCGTGGTTTGCTGAAACTCGGCCGACGGAAAGAACACGGCCAGAAAACGCTTCACGACCATGTCGTAGAGCTTTTCTTCGAGTTCGTTCAGCGCCCCGGCAACGCCACTCGCACGCGGTAATTGCAAAGTCGGAATGATCGCGAAGTGATCAGAAATTTTCGAGTTATCAAACACGCGCTTGTTGTTCGGGCGAATGTATTTTTTGGTGCGAATCTCGCGGGCAAACGTGCCGTATCGATTGGTTGCTTCGAGCACCTGCAATGTTTCGCCCACAGTAGCGACATAATCTTCCGGCAGCGCGCGCGCATCAGTTCGTGGATAAGTGAGTACCTTGTGTCGTTCGTACAGGGACTGCGCCAACGACAGCGTCGTGCGTGCCGAAAATCCAAACCGCGAGTTGGCTTCACGCTGCAAGCTCGTCAAGTCGTACAGCAGCGGAGGCGCTTGGGTTGTTGGTTTGCTTTCTTCTTCGACTACGCCGGGTTTGCCTTCACACTTTGCGGCAATCGCCTGCGCACGAGCCTTGGCATCTGCCTTGACTGCATCGGGCGAGTCAAAAATGCGCTCAGCCCGCGCATGCTCGTCGTCAGCCTTCTTAAACTTCTCGTCAAACCAGCGGCCCGCGTATTGCCCCGCTTTGGCATCAAAGGTCGCATGCACTTCAAAGTAAGTGCGAGCAACAAATTTACGAATGCGCTCCTCTCGCTCCACCATCAGCGCGAGCGTCGGGGTCTGAACGCGACCTACGGTCGTCAGGTGAAAGCCGCCGCTCTTGGAATTGAAAGCGGTCATGGCGCGCGTGCCATTGATGCCGACGAGCCAATCAGCCTCGGAACGGCAACGCGCCGCGTCCGCGAGCCCTTGCAATTGATCGTCGCTGCGCAACTTGGTAAAGCCGTCGCGAATCGCTGTCGGCGTCATCGATTGCAACCACAGCCGCTTCACAGGCTGCTTCGCCTTGGCGTGCTCCTGAATCAGCCGAAAGATCAGCTCACCCTCACGCCCCGCGTCGCAGGCGTTGATGATTTGCGTGACATCCTTGCGTTTGATCAGTTTGGTGAGCTGGCGCAAACGGTCAGCTGTTTTCTCGATGGGCTTCAGCGCAAAGTGCGTGGGAATGACAGGCAACTTGGCAAACGTCCACTTGCCGCGCTTGACTTCTTCCTCTTCCGGTTCGCCGATTTCAACGAGATGGCCGACCGCAGAACTGATCACATATTGATCGTTCTCGAAGTGGTCACCCTCCTTCTTGATGTTGCCGAGTGACTTCGCGATATCGCTCGCGACGGAAGGTTTTTCCGCGATGATTAGGGTCTTTGACATTTTTTTAGTGTAACCATAAGACGCGACAGGCCGGTTTCTGCAACCCTGAAATTGCGCTTCAAGCGAGTGAAATTAGACGGGCCGCGCAGACAGATCGCACCCAGTCTGGCTCGATATTTTGATCCAAAGCGAACCGAAACAACTGTTGCAATTCGTCGCGACACGCCCAAAAACAGCCTTTGAGTTCAATGCGTGCTGCCACGGCCAGTCCACGCTTCAACGCAACCACGGCCCGTTCGTTGTCTCTGGCTGCGAGCGCTGCACAAGCCTCAATCAGTCCCATATCAACCAACCAGGCATCGGGGCGCCGGGTGCGCATTTCATAAACACGAAGCGCCAAATCATATTCACCAACCTGTAACAACAATTGCGCCTGCATTGATGGCGTTGCGAGCGACATTACACCGTGCTCATCAATTTCCGCGAACAGGCGGCACGCGGTATCGAGCTCGCGTTGCGCGCTCACCACATCGCGGCGCAGGCCGTGCCACCACGAGCGCTCGTAATGGTTGTTGGCACGCAACATCGGATGGTCGTGCGGCATCGCCGCTTCCTCATCGGCAAGCGCTTGCGCCGCTTTGCTAACGTCTCCATGCATCAGGCGGCACAACGTAATGGTAATACCTGCTTCTCGCGCCGCACGCGTCACGCCACTCAGGCGCGCGTATTCGACCGCAGCGTCGCTGAGATGCAATGCCCCAGCATAATCGCCGCGACGGTAGTGATAGTAGAAGCCACGTCGCGCCGCCACGCGGGCGCGCGAGACGCTGCCGAACCCGGTCTCAGCGCCGAGACGATCAATGCGCTCGATCAGGACTCGCGCCGTCTGCCATCGGCGCTGACCGCTGAAATATTCCAGCGCGTAGCCGAGCGCATTACCGCGAACGGCGGGCGACACGTCGACCGCCTGATCGGACCAGTCAGGCACGCTCTCGGCAACTTGCCCTGCACTGGCCAGCGCTTCGCCGAACAAGTCCGCCGCTAACAGTCCCACTGCGATTTCCAGTCGATACTGTAGGGGTAACGACTCCAGACGCGCAAAGGCGACGCCACGCAACACATCCAGCCAAACCCGCGCGCCCCTTGATGGCTGCCAGTCGCTGTACAGCGCGTCGATTACCGATGCGGCGACGCGTGCAAGCGCAATCTCGTCGCCTGACGCCCGTACGAGGCGCTCTGCGCTCTTGACCGACGCAGCCAATGTCGACCGCTCGAGACAAGCATCTGCGTAAACGCGTTGCAACCAGTATTCCGCGTCCGCCGCGCCGCCTGCTAACTTCCAAGCGTCAAGTGCATTTTCTACAGCGACAGGATCGCCGAGCTGCCAGGCAGCACGCACCGCCGCCAAACCTGTGCTGGCCTTAGCGCTGTTCAGACTCATGATGTTCGTGTCGCCATCCATCGATTGAGGCCTAGCGCGGCGAGCAATTGATCAGGATTGAGCGGTTTGTGCAACACCGGAAAGCCGCTGACCGCGAGCACGCGCAATCGATCAGCCGAAGTGTCGCCGGTAATCAATACGACGGGCACATCGGCCCCCAAAATCTTTTTCAGTTTGCGCGCCGCGCCAATGCCAGTGAAGCCATCGTGCAGACGGTAGTCCACCACCGCTGCCGCGACATCGGCGCGCGAGTTTTCAGCGATTGGAAGTAACGCTCCGACGGTACTTGCAGTCGTGGCTTCAAACCCAAGCGACGTAAACAGCGAACGCATCGAATCGCGAATCAAAACGTCATCGTCAAGCACCAGAACGCGACGACGCTCATGTTCGCGACCGGTGATATGTGTTGTGGCTTTTGCAGTCACGTCATGTTTCGCTGTGGTCTGTGTCGCTGAAGCTAGTTGCATTCGCAGCGTGAAGCAGGTGCCGTGACCCACCCGTGATCGCACGTTGATGTCCGCGCCCAGCGTCGCTACAGAGCGCGCAACAATCGCGAGTCCCAAGCCCATGCCCCCCTGTCCGGCATCGCCACGACGCACTTGGTAGAACTCGTCGAACACGAGTGGCAGATGGGCGGCTGCAATGCCCGGACCCTGATCCCAAACCTGCAGCAGACAATGATCGGCACGCACCCGAACCGTCACCAATATGCTGCCCGTCCGCGAAAATCGAATCGCGTTGCTGATTAGATTGTCCAGCGCCCGGCGCAGCAGCGTGGCGTCGCTATGGATGCTGACATCGGGTACGCGTGAGCGCAAACGCAAGCCCTTTTCCTTCGCGCCCGACGCCAGCACTGTGATGACGTCATGCACCAACGGTTTTAGCGCGACAGGCTGCATGTCCGCTGTCACCACACCGGCGTCAAAGCGGGAAATATCTAGTACCGCATTGAGCAGCGCGTCAAGCGAGCGTGACGCCGCCTGCATTCCCTCCACGGCTGGCATCAGCTGTTCGCTTACAACGGATGGCTGCTGCCGCAGACCGTGGCGCAGCGCGGCGCCGTACAGCGACAGGGCGTGCGCGGGTTGCCGCAAATCATGGCTCGCCGCTGCCAGAAATCGGCTCTTCGCACTGCTTGCTGACTCGGCCTCACGGGTGCGAGCCGCCAGTGCTTCAGTCGCACGCTTGACGTCGTCACGCAAGCTGCGCCGCGCGGAATGTAGCGCGGCATTCATTTGGTTGAAATTCACCGCGAGTTTGCGAAATTCACCGCGACCGACTTCCGGCAATTGCACCGAAAAATCATCGCGCGCCACACGAGACAATCCGTTGGAAAGCGCGGATAGCGGTGCAGAAATTGATCGGGTCGCAGCCCGCACCAGCAAGAGCGACAGCAGTGTTGCCGCCAACAAGATGGCGACGCCGGTCCACCACAGTTTCGCGACATCACGCTTCTCGTCTGCACGCGAAATCGACAGTGCAACAAAGCCAACGCGTTGCCCGGCATTCGATGCGCCCGAATTTACTGTGCCGGACGGCTGCGAGAACAACACGACCGGGTGCACCACGCTGACCAGATGTGAGTCCCGTTCAACCTGCACCGACAGCGGCTTGCCGTCCAGCATGCGCAACGCCGACGTGCCAAGATTGCCACGATTGTCGACGGTCAATCCGTCACGATCCACCAGCGAAAGACCAACAATACCGGCGCTACGTTCGATGAAATCGGCCGCAACGCGAGCGTTGGCCGTGGAGCCCGTCGCGAGTGGCAATTCGGCGAGCATTGCAGCCTGCCGCGCCAACGACACGGCGCGCTCGCCCAGATTGCGCTCGATCTCCTGCGCATGCCGGGTGAGCAATAAACCGCCCACCGACACGACCGCGACCACCAAAGGAGCGAGCGCAGCGAGCTGGATACGGTTGCGAATGCTGCTGAGGTTCATGTCAAAGCCTGCTTGGCACAGTACGGTGGCAAAATTCGTCTGTCACAAACGACAATCGTTCGCGCGCTGACAACGCATCAAGCTCATTTTTTCCGAGAACACAAAAGAGGCCATGGCGTTGAATACTAGCGCGAAAGAATCTCCCGCGTCAGTGGTGATTGTCGAAGATCATTCGCTGATCCGCGACGGCTTGCGCATGCTGCTCGCGCTGGAGCGAAACTTTCAGTTGGTTGGTGAAGCGGGCACAGTTGCGGACGCTCGGCGAGTGATCGCTGAAAAAAGACCAACCATCGCAATGATTGATGTTGGTTTGCCTGACGGTGATGGCATAGCTCTCACGGCCGAGCTGATTGCGGCTGATCCGTTGCTTCGCGTACTCGTGCTGACCGGCGATTTGAGCCCGGAAACTGTATCGCGCGCACTAGCTGTCGGTGCGCACGGGTACGTGCACAAGCAGCACAACGCGGACGAACTGTTCGCCGCTTTGGGCGCATTGCGCGAAGGCGGACGCTACGTAAGCCAATCGGTCGCTGCGTCCTACGTCGCGCCGATAGCTGCGACTAAAACAGCATCACCACTCGCCAAACTCACGGCGCGCGAGCGCGAAATCGTTGGCATGTTGTGTGACGGGGATTCCAGTAAACACGTCGCTCGCAAGCTCGATTTGAGTGTGGCAACCGTGCGCAAACACCGCGAAAACATCATGGGCAAACTTGATGTCCATAACGTCGCTGAGCTGATCGCTGTTGCACTGAAAGCGCGCTGACGCTGACAAGGCGGATTGCCTTAATTGTGGGAGCGGCTTTAGCCGCGATTGTCGCCGCCGCAAGCCATAAAGGCTAAAACCGCACGCTCGCGTACGCCATCAGGCCGCTCACCATACGGCAGATGCCGTATGGTCATCACCGCTCGAACTCCGTAATGTTTGACCATCGTCAGAACCGCTGGCGATTTGTGTCATTCAAAGCGAGTCGAGCCCTTCATGAGAATCACTTTTAGCGTCGCTGTTCTCGTCGCTATGGCCTGGCTGACATTCGGCGTAGCAAGCTCCGTGCAGGCCGCCGCCAGCGACGGTGTGCGTTGCCCCAACGGCTACGAAACGCATTTCGACAGCACGCAAAAAACCATGCGTTGCGAGCGCAATACGCCTGTATTTCGGCCAACCGTATGCGACGCTGCCACCCCGGAATTTCTCGTTTACCGCAGCGTCAAGGGCCGCGACTTTTGCGTCAAGGCAGCCGACGCGGCCACCACTGCGAACGCCTTCACCGACAACGACACACGCAAGCGAAACGCGGCTTGTATCGGCGACACGGACGAGGCGTTGCGCTGGCAAGTTGAAATCGACGCCCAGAACGAGCGCGACCGCTGTCGTGCCACGCGCATGGAATGGATTTACCCGAGTCAGCAATGAAGCCTCAGAGGACATCATGATTACAACCCAACCACCACGCATCAATGCACATCGCATCCCACTGGCTGTGCTGTCGCTGCCATTTTTTCTTGCGATGTCCAATCCGGTATGGGCGCAATCCTCGCCACCGTCGGACTTGAGGGTGGAACAGCCGTCGTTCGCGGGGCAGACGCTAAAGCGCAATGACAAGCTGGAGGTTCGTTTGTCACGCGCGCTGATTCCCTCAGACGGACAGATTGCCATCTGCATCGGGCCGCTTGACTTGTCGAAGCAGACCAAAGCGATTGACGCCACCACGTTCAGTGCAGAACCAACCGGAACGGTGTTACCTGCTGGTCAACACGAAGTGGTTGTTCATCTCATTCGTGGAGATGAATGGATCGATCTGGCCAAATTTGCGGTGACGGTTGAGGGCGATACTGTCGCTGCGACAGCAGAAACCAAAGGCATCGAATCACGCTTCACGCTGGGCACTAAAGGCCAGATTTACGAATCCGAGTCAGGCACTACCAAAGCCAGCAAACGTCCAAAATTTCAAGACATGACCAGTACCGGCGCGTTGACTTGGGAGGGCAAACCGCTCGGCTGGGACGCCAAGACTGGCGTTAACCTCACCGGCGTTAGTCATCGCAACGAAGCGCCGCGCTTCGGCACCGATGGCGTCAACGCCGACAAGCTCGATCTCAACGATTACAAGGCGGAATTCACGCGCGGCGATGCCAAATTTGCGGTGGGCCATCTGAGCTACGGCAATCATCCGTTGCTGCTCAACAACCGTGACAGTCGCGGCTTTTCAATGGGCTATGCGATCACGCCGTGGCTCGATGTTTCGGCCACTGCACTGCGCGCCACCAGCATCGTTGGTTTTGATGATTTTTTTGGCCTTAGCACCGTGAGTCACCGCATCTACGCTGCAACCGTTGGCGTGGAATTGATCCCGCAAAAGAAAGGGCTGCTGCGCACTGAACTCATCTTCCTGGACGCGCTCGCGCAGCCGCAAAGCAACGTCAATCAGGGACAAATTCCAGACTCCGAGAAGAGTCGTGGAATGGGTCTGCGCGTGGTGTCTACCGATCCGGACGGCAGATGGAAAGCCGACGCGCTGTGGGCACGCTCGCGCTACGTCAACCCAACCAGTCCCGAACTGGCGCAGGGCAGCGCACTGGTGCCGGTGAAGGAAGAGACGCGCGACGCGTATCAACTCGACGCGTCGTACCAGCTCATCAAGGACGCGAAATGGCTGGGCGAGAAATGGCCGATGAACATGCGAGCCTTAGCGCACTACGAGTATGCCGAGCCGCTGTTCAAAAGCCTCGGTGCCAGCTTTATCTCCGATCAAAAACTCATGCGTTACGCCAGCGAAATTCGCGTCGGAGAAATTGCTCTTACGCTAACGGGAAGTGAGAAAAACGACAACGTCAAAACGATTCCCACCATTCTAAAAACGGGAACCTACGAAAAGGCAGGCCAACTTGCCATCCCGCTCCCCGCTATTTTCGGTACGTCAGACAAGCCCGCCAATCTGTGGCCTGCGGTTCAGCTCGAATCGCGGCGCGTACGGCAATACACGCTGCGCATCCCCGACGGCACCAGTGCGCGCTCCTCGTTCTGGCCCGACCAGATCAACTTCACCCACAAGGCCGGACTTAACTGGAATTACGAGCCGTACAGCATCGCCTACAACTTCGAAATCGGCGATCAGGACAACCGGCAACCGGGTCGCGAAGCCGCAGATTTCCTCGTTCACACGCATGGCGTCACGATTGGCTGGAAGGTCAGCGACAAATTAAACGTCAACTCCGGCTACAACCGCAGCCGCAACTACAGCTACGAAAAGGTGCAGGCCACTTACAGCAACGGCGGCACAGTTGGCATTGACTGGCAGATGTCGGATGTCTGGTCAATCAAGACGGATTACGCGAAAACACTGGCTTTCGATTCGCTCAATCAGCAATACAGCAACACGCTGACGGCAGCGCTACAAATCGCCCGCAAATTCACGCTGGAGCAGTTCGGCAAAAAGCTGCCCGGCCAGGTGTTCATCCGCGTGGTGTACGCCAACAACCGTGCGCTCGACACACTGGTCGCGCAGGTGCTCTCGGGCAAACAAACCCTGATCCAAACAGGCCTATCGCTCAACTTCTGATCGTCGGAGAAATTCATCATGTTCAATCAATTTGTGCTCCTGGCGATCAGACTGTTTATCCCTCTCATCGCTGTCATCGCGACCAGCGCTTTCGCCATCAATGCGGTTAACCCGACCGGCGTCAACGTGCGCAGCAACGCACCGAACACGGTGTTCATCACCTTCCAGAGTCTGGAACCGAACGAGCGGGCGGTCGAAGCGCTCTGGTGCGGCAACGTGCAACCGGGCATTGGCGCGGGCTCGGTCACATCAAGCGATCCCTGCGTTCCGGGCACTCTGTTTGGTCGTCTGCCGCTCAACTTTGATCGCTCGCGCGCCACACAAGGCGTCGGCCAAAAGAATTTCAGCGACATCATGGTGATCCCGGCCTCGGTCGTGCGCCGCGCGGTGCAGGAAGGGATTGAGGGCAAGAACAGTGATTTTTTCTACGTGCGGCACTTCACCGGCGGCAGCGGTGGCGACAAATGGGCGGTGGTGACCTGTCGACTCGGTGCCGGGGGCGCACGTTCGCCGTTGTCGTTGATTGACGTGAAGATTACTTTCTCGGGGCAGGCGGATACGACACAACTGTTTGTCCTCCGCAGTGGCGAACGCCTGCCCCGCTTTTCCGCCGAAATTCAATTCAATGGCTCGGGGCAATTGAAAGGACGCTGGGAGCTGGTGCGCCCCGGCGACAGCGAGCCTGAGGTGAATGATTTGCTGACCGAGGCGACGCTGCCGCTTGAGCTGCGCAACACGCAAAAGCGCTACCTCACGGTGTCGCGCTTCTCGCAGTTCGTCGTACCCAACGGTGTCGTGCGTATTGATGGCCCCGAGCCGTCACTCCTCGACACCCGCGTCGAAGGTCCGTATCAAGTGTTGCTGCGCATTGAAGCGACCGATGACAAAGAAGCCAACTCTGAAATCGGTGGCGGTCAACTCGTAAAAACCGGCGGCGTGGCGGGCTTTCCGATGCCGACGCTCAAGTATTTTGTCGGCGATGTGGCTGCGGCGAGCGCGCTGCAAAACAATGCAACGACGGCAGTTACTGCGTCCGTTGACTTGATGCTCCCACTCACCGACGCAACCGTCGATGCGTCTCGCGCCGTCACGTTCGAATGGATCGAAGTAGCAGGTGCAACGAGCTATCGCGTTGAGATCGAAAGCGGCGGCAAACTCATCATCACGAGCAACACCGAGGCGACACGCTACACGCCACCGCCAAGCTGGATCGCCACGCGCGTACAGGGTGGCGCGCTTTGGCGTGTCACCGCGCTCGACGCGAGCGGTCGCGTGCTGGCTCAGAGCGTGACCCGGCGTTTCTCACCGAAGGCATAGCCGCGATTGGCCACTGCGAACGTGAATACAGCGCACCGCAATCGCTTCGGAGTATGGGAGTCATTCGATGCACGAAATTAAATCGCACCCGCATTCAGCAGCGCCTGGGTTGACTACAGGAAAGTCAATGTCACACCCATCAATTCATCAAGGAAATTTCATCATGCATTCAATCCACCGCCATTTTGCTCGTCAACTTGCGCGCGCAACCTGCGCGATACTGGTAGCAGTCAGCTCTTCGACAGCAACCTACGCACAACCCGCGCCGAACCATGACACTATTTCAGCCATCAAAGAGATCGGCAATCTGATCGGACGAACGCCCGATCCGAAAGTTGCCACACTGTTTGATGCGCAGGAGAAACGCATTCGCGGCAATCTGTCCAAAATTCGTCAGCAGGCCACCACCGAACTGGCGAAGGTAGGCACCGGACGGGATTCGAAAGAGGCCGACAAGCTCATGCTTGAGCGCTCGCGCAAGGCGGGCGTGCCGTCCGAAGTGCTCGGCTACGTGCAGGCAGCGGGTGGCCCCACAAAAGTGATCGCCGAGATCGACACGCAAGCCGAAATTTTCCTGCGGGAGGCGCGCTCCGAGGTTTTACGCCCACGCGCTGCGCTATCGGTGGATCACGTCGTTGCCGCACTATTTATGGCGCAGCCAGCCGACGCCCGCATCGGTGCGTTCACTCGGCTGCTTGTTCGAACAAGCTGCTCGTTGATCGTGTGGGTAGCGGGTGGGACGTCGGATGACAACTATTCGACATGCATGTGATTCGCGCGACAGGGACTAGCGTCGTGGTTTTTCTGGCACTCGCCCGTGCACGCGGCTTCAGCTACGGCAACAAGCCTCGATGCCTACGGCAATCGTCGTATGGCGTGTACCCCGCAAAGGTCACAAAATTTCCCCCATGCAGCACTCTCGTACTTCGCTTTCCGGCTGCAGGTTTCGACTCCGTTCAGATATCAATTTTGCCCATAAAGGAATCTTCATCATGAAACTCAATTGTTCCAACTTTCTCCGCACTACCGCCGTACTCATTGCCACTGGCGTCGCGTTTTCCAGCACCGGCTTCGCACAACCGTCGCCACAGTCCGCACCGATTATCGGTTCAGTGAAAAAGCTCTTTGATCACCTCAACGTCAATGGCGGCAACAATCCGCGATCACAGGAATTGTTTGACGCACTCAGCAAGCAAATCACTGACGGCACCTCAAATATTAAAGGCTACATCGAGCAGGAATTGGTCACGCTCGCTAAAGGCAAATCGACGCAGGACGTTGACAAGCTGATCGTCGCGCGGGCGATCAAGGCGGGTGCGCCGCCTGATGTGATAGCTGCCGTCAACTCGGCGGGCGGACCCACACGAGTCTTCGGTCAACTGGATAAACACACCGGCGATTTTCTTCGCGAAGCCAAGGCACTAACGCTGCGACCACTCGCTGCGCTCTCCGTTGAGGACATCGTCGCGGCATTGCTGTTAGTGTCGCCTGCAGAGGCCAGAATGGGCGCTGTCCGCAGTTGGGCGTGCTCGGTCTTTGTGTTTTCTATCTCCTTTGGCTATGGCAGTGACTCTAACTATGCGACGTGCATGAACTAACCTATCGTGCGTGCATCATCAGGGCGCTGGACAACCAGCGCCTTTTCGCTGAAACCCTTTACCTAAGGGGGCTAGCGCCGCGAAATTGATGATGTCGAGTTTACGTAGTTTGGCGTCTTGGCCCCTATAGATTGGGCGTTACGCGGAAAAGCTGAACGCTCAGTCCAGCAATCGTAGCTGCTTTTTCTCATCCGTTTTTTTCTCTTTTTTTGCCGTCGCAAATGTTTGACCGCCCATCGATAAATCGGGGTACGACGCACGCTCGGTGCCGTTCAACAAACCTTCAATGGAAAGAATTTGCACTTTCGGAAACGGCTTATTGGGAAAGTGTTCGCTTTCGTAATGCCCAGCGCTCGCGGCTTGCGCGATCATCGGCTTGGTGGGCGTGGTGAGCGTGATGAACAATCCCATGATCGCCTTCTCGCGATCCATCGCGCCCTGCAGGTCGCGGATCATGCCGTTGCTGATGTGCGCGCCGCCCTTCACTGAGACAAGAATCTTCTCTGTCTTGTTCTTGCCGACCTCGGCGTAAATGATGCCATCCACGCCACCATCCGCGCCTTTCTTGCCGCCCCGGTACGGCTGCGCGTTCACCAGCGTGCAGGCCCAGAACTGGAACTGATATTTGTCGCGCTCGGCCAAATCTTTCGCGGCCTCGAAGTCTTTCGGCACGCCGATGATTTCGAATACGCCCTTCTCAGCCAAATACGGAAACGCCTGCTTCATGCGCTTCTCGATCAGCGACACCGACAAGTGAGTGATGTCGATACCGATCCAGCGACGTTTCAATTTCTCCGCTGCGTGGACTGCAGTGCCGCAACCGCAGAAGGGATCGAGCACCACGTCACCTTCGTTTGAGGATGCGCTGATGATGCGTTCGAGCAGGGCGAGGGGTTTTTGGGTGGGGTAGCCGAGGCGTTCGGCGGCCAAATTGTGCATGGGACGAATGTCCGTTAATACATCTTGTAACGGTACGCCGGGTAGGTCTTCGGGGTACTGGCGCAACCTAGGAACACCCCCATCCTTCTTTGGCCAATGTAGTCGCCCAGCCTTGTCGAGAAGTTCCAGTTCACTTGGTCGATAAGCCCAATGTCTACCTTTCGCGGTTACATCTATTCCTCTCCAAACCTGCCCCGTTTCGCCGTTGCGCGTGCCTGCGCCAGTTAGATCCATACGCTTCCACTTTCGACCGTCTTGATCTGTTTGATCGAAGAATGTCTCTATGTATTCGGCTTCATACGGAGTGAACTGCGGAACCCATTTGTAGTCACTGCCTTTCGCGTAATAGAGGATTGTGTCGTGAATGGGGCCGAAACGCTTCGCGCTTGAGTGTGCGCTTGTTCGTTTCCAAATCAATTCGTTTAGATAATTCTCCTTTCCAAATACCCCATCCAAAACGAGCTTCAAATAGTGCGAAGCCGTCGGGTCGCAGTGCAGATACAGACTGCCGGTGGGTTTGAGCACGCGGTGCAGTTCGAGCAGGCGGTTGCACATCATGGTGAGATACGCCAGCATGTCGTTCTCTTTCAGGAACAAGCGAAGCGCGCGCATCAGCTCGGCAACATCGGTGTTGCTGCCGCGCAGACGCCTGAGTTCGGGTGAGGGGTTCACGATTTCCTTGAACTCATCCTCCGCCTGCTGCGCCCAATGCCACGAGTCCTCAAACGCGGTGATCGAAGCGTCGCTGTCAAAGCCCTTGGGCGTCTTGAACAACAGGTTGTAGTCGCGCTTGGAATTAAACGGCGGATCAAGATAAATCAAATCTACCGATTCATCGGCGACGTGCTCGCGCAACACATGCAGGTTATCGCCGTAGAAGAGTTTGTTGGTCGCGGTCACGGTTGCAGTTGAATTCGCCATGCGCCGCATTAAATCATGGCACGACGGTCAATGCGTCGCACGTTGCAGCGATGTCTCGAAATCGCGTTACATGCGTCTATTGGTCACCTCTAAACTCGCTTCATATCGATGAAAAATATTTCGTTTCTCGCGGCCCTGTGTGTTCTCGCTGCCGCCCACAGTTTCGCCCAACAACCGCAACCCGCAGGCAAGACTGACGTCTGGGGCGTGTCACCGCCCGCAAGCGACGACCGCTTCAGCAACCCGAAAAGCAAGCTCTACGCGGGCCCGGATGGCTACTGGAACACGGGTGAAGTTCGAGCGAACACGGGCAGCACGGCGTACAAATTTAACGGGGCGTTTCGTTTGATCAGCAAACAGATTGTTGCAGTGAAAGACTTGCAGACGCTGTTTTTCGACTTCGGCATCGACACCCACCCCGCGCCGGGCGTTTACAAGATCGCCAGCAAGGCGGATGCCGCGCAAAAAACAGTGCAGCTTGCGTTCGCCGATGTGGGCAATAACCGGATAATGGAGTGGTCGTCCGCTGACGGCGCAGGCACGCTGACGGTGACGTCGGTTAACGGATTTTTATACGCCACGACGCGTAACGTGGCGCTGCAACCCAGCGGCATGAGTAACAAAGGCGAATGGGCAAAGCCGATGACGCTCGGCTTTGAAGGCGCGATGAAAATCGAGTAGTCGCGCTTGCTACAGACTTATTGCGGCTTGTAGTCGGCAATGGCTTTGTCGAGTAGTTTGTACTCGTCGCAATCCTTGTTGCCGCAAATGCTTTCGAGCTTGCCGAGTTGCGCGCGGGCCTTCGTGAGATCGTTGGTGCGCACGTAGGCGACGCCGAGATAGCTGTTGGCACCGCGATGGAAAGGCTCCAACGCGAGGGCACGGCCATACGCGTCAAACGCGTCGGAATATTTTCCCGCCCAACGGCTGGAGTATCCGAGCATGTTCCACGCATCAGCGTTCTTCGGGTCTTGCAGCGTGGCGCGCCGGAAGTAGTCGGCCGCCACAGCCCATTGCTTTTCTTCCACTGCCTTTTTGCCAGCAGCATAGTCAGCGGACGCGACGTTTTTGGCGGGACTGGTTTCGGTATCAGCCGCCCATGCGTTGGGCAATAGGGCGAGTGCGAATGCGAGGCTGAGGGTGAGGGAGAGGGTTTGAGCGAGGGAGGAATGTTTCACGGGATGTCTCCATTGAGTGGTGTGGGGGTTGCGCGGATGAGCTGAGTCGAGTTTCCAGCCCCCACGCGCCGAAGGGGCGTCGCATGGGGGCCGTGCGTCGCGAACGACTAGGGGTTCACCAGAATCGGTGTGGCCTTGATCGTCAGCGTGCGCTCGTAGCGATCGGCGATGCCGTTCGAGTCATTGTTGTTGGTGTTGACATGCCAACCGTCGGAAGGCGTCACCGAGGGATGATGCGCAAGGAACGATACGCCATTGCGCTCGCCGTTACCGGGGATGAACACGTAGTCGACTCCGTTGCGGAAATTGGTCAGGGAGCCGTCGCTGGTGATGACGACACCGGCTTTGGTGCAGATGTCGCGGTCGGTGCCGACCGAGACGTTGCGGGCGACGTAGTTAGGCGTGCTTGAGGGGCACTTGACATCGTCGCGCTGCACGATGTGGCGCTCGCAGCTCAGCTTTTGATTGGCGAAGCGTTCGGCGAAGCCAGCCGGGCAGGTGGCGACCTGGATCGGTGCCGCCGGACGCAGCAGCTGCGCGAGGTTTGCAGGCAGTGCGCCGCGAATGATTTCTGGGGTTTGCGCCATGGCAGCGGTGGCGAGCAGGCTGGCGGCGAGGGCCGAGAGGTTCAGGACGGTTTTCATACAGTTTCTCCAAAAGTTTTGAGGGGGAAGGGTCGTACCAAACGATGCGTTTGGTACGGACTGAACTTTAGGCGTGATGAAACGCGCTGAACATACGACGATTGCCGTAGTTTTCGCGTCGCGATGACGTAGGGACGGCACTAACCGCGTCGCTGCCAACGGCTGCCGGGGAGTTGTTCGACGCTGCCCGTGAGTTCGAGCATCGTGAGTTCGGTGACGACCTGATTGACTGCTAAGCCGCTGCGCGCGACTAGCGTATCGACGTCAATCGGATCATGTTCGATGTGTTGCAAAATTCCCGTCGCAGGGTTCGTCGGTGCAAGCGTCGGTTGCGTGATCGTGGCTGGTTCAATGCGCAATTCTTCGAGCACGTCCTGCGCGGTCTCCACGAGCTTCGCGCCTTGTTTAATGAGGTGATGGCAGCCCTTGTGAAACGTCGAGTGAATCGAGCCGGGAATGGCGAACACGTCGCGGCTTTGTTCGAGCGCGAGGCGGGCGGTGATGAGTGATCCGGAATTTATTGAGGCTTCGACGACCAGAACGCCGAGCGAGAGACCGCTGATGATGCGATTTCGCTTCGGGAAATTATCGGCGAGGGGTGGCGTGCCGAGCGGATATTCGCTGACGATCAGGCCGCGCTCGGCGATTGAGTGTGCCAGCACTTTATTCTTCGCGGGATAGACGCGGTCAATGCCTGTGCCGATGACCGCAATCGTCGAGCCGGCGTTTGCATTCGTTGCACGCAAGGCACCCACATGCGACGCCGCATCGATGCCCAGCGCCATGCCGGACACAACGGTGACACTGCGCTCGGCGAAAGCCTGTGCGAACGCCTCGGCGGTGTCTATGCCGCCTTGCGAACCGTTGCGCGATCCGACCATCGCGATGGCGGGATTGGCGAGCAATTCGACGCGGCCCTTGGCGTAGAGCACGATCGGCGCGTCGCCGCTTTCCAGTAGCGCTTTGGGATAGGCAGGATGCGCCCAGGTGAGCAGGTGATGCTCAGGCGCGGCGGCGAGCCAGGCGAGTGCTTCGTCGATCTTTGTTTGCGTTTCTGATGACGGCGTGGCTGCGATGGTGCGGGCTACTTTTTCGCTTACGATTTTCGTGAGCGTGGTCTGTGACGCATTGAAAATAGTTGCGACTTCACCTAACTCCGTGAGTAGTTTGTGCAACGTACGTGGGCCGACGCCATGCGCGAAGGCGAGGCGTAAAAAGTGAAAGTCGTCGGTGTGTGTGGTCATGATGAATCGGTCAGGCAGTCTACAAAAAACAAGGGCACCGCGAGGGTGCCCTTAGTATCGGTGTCAGTGTCAGTGTCAGCGGCAGACGGCGGAAATTTATGGATTGCGCAACAGGTAGCCGGTGCGCACGGTGTCGGTGCCGCTGTTCATGACCAGGCCGTAGGAGATGCCCTCAAACACACGGAAGACAAACACGAGGGCGACGCGCTCCTCCGGGATATCGAGCGTCACGGGCTCGACGGAAGGCTGTTTGGGCCAGAACGGAATCCAGTTAAGTGTGGGTTCGTTGTAGCGCGGATTAGCGAAGGTTTCTTTGGGTTTGTACGCCGCGAGCACATGGCCGACTTCGATCCCATCGCGCTTGCCAAGGTTGAGTGTGACCACGTTTAACTTTCCGGCTTCGGAAATGCCAGTCGGCAGCGTCATCACCAAGCCTTCAACCGTCGCCTCAGGCGCGCGCGGGATGTAGGCCATCGTCTCGCTGGGTGGTTGCGGAATCAGATAGTCGCCGACCTGAATTTCTTGCTTCGCGCTGAATATTTCAAGCTTGGCAACTTCACCATCGCGCAGCACTTTGGCGTCGCCAAGATAGGTCGCTTCGTAGCCAATGATTTGCGGATCCGGCTCGTTGTGCCGCCACTTGTACCAGGGGCGCGCGGTGATTGATGGGTCACGCAGCTCGCGGCCTTTACGGAAGAGCTGGAACACTTTGCCCATCGCAGGTCGGATGCCCACTGCGTAGACCGAATCAGCGGTCGCGAAGGTCACGCGCGAGTCAACCGATTTGACAATTTGCGGAGCATCGTTAAACGTCTCGGCACCGACCACGCGATTGCTCAGCATGAATGGCTCGATGTCACCCGGTGGGATGGTCGGGATGGCAGCGCCGTCGCGTGCTTCGGCGCGGATTTGCGGCGACAGGCGCACCAGCGGGCGCTCTTCTGCCACAACTGGGCCCCCGCCTTGGGTGAATCCCAATCGGGGCCCGCCCGCAGCATTGCGATCCAGATAGATCACCTGACCGGGATAAATCCAGTGGGGATGCTGGATCTGGTCACGATTCATGCGCCAGAGGTCGGGCCAGCGCCACGGATTGTTCAAAAATTTGCTGGAAATCCCCCACAGCGTATCGCCTTTGACGACGATGTGGCTTTCCGGCGCATTCTCGCGAATTCGCACGGGGCCCGTGGGCGCTTGCGCCAGGGCGAATGTGGCAATGCTGACCAAGGCGGTCGAAGCCACGAATCGCAGAGCGCGACGCGGCCACGATGGCGGTGACGAAAAAATGGATAGGTTCGTTAACATTCCGTGTCCTGGTGGCGGCGTCTTATTTCTGTGTGATCGTGACGACATTGTCATATTTTTCGGAAGTGCGAAGTTTCTCGCAAATCCGTCCATTTCTGGCGTGTGGAATATGGAAAAGTCGAAAAAGACCCAAACCTTAAGAAATTACATGAAGATTGTGCAACCAGACATCTGATTTGGCAAGTAAATGACGCTCCTGACTA
>JAYVPF010000217.1:0-18470 GCA_043757535.1 Burkholderiales bacterium | reverse complement strand
CGAAGTTGGCAACGATTGCCTTTCTACCGATGCGGCCAAAGTTGAATTTCTCGGACGGGCTTTGGGTACACTTTGGCATCGGCGGATGATGTTGCTTATTGATCTAGACACCAATAACAACGCGCCTCTCGGCTCATCCGCTGACCTGCGCCGGTGAAATATCCGGGCTAGGCCGACGCCATCCGCAACCGTCGCGCCTCTTCCTCAAAGCGCGCGTCTTCAATTTGATCCATCACGCCTTCCAGATCTACCGGGCCGGTTTCGTGTACGTACTGGCCGGTGAGCGGAACCGCTGGGTCGAGCAGGCCGCGTTCGTACAGATTCCAAATCTCGTGGCCGTAATCAGTCTTCAGTAACTCCGGCGCGGCGCGACCGAAGAAGTCGCGCAGGTTGTTCACGTCGCGCAGCAACATGCGCTTGGCGTGGTTGTTACCCGAAGCGTCCACGGCCTGCGGCAGATCGATGATCACGGGGCCGTCGGCGGCTAGCAAAATATTGAACTCCGACAGGTCGCCATGCACGACGCCCGCGCCAAGCATGCGCACGACTTCGGTCAACAGTGTCGAGTGGTGCCTGCGGGCTTCCTCGGCTGTAAACACACAGTCATTTAGTCGCGGCGCGGCGGCACCGTCAGCGTCAGCGACTAACTCCATAATCAGCACGCCTTCGAGAAAGTTGTAAGGCTTCGGAACGCGCACGCCCGCCGCGGCGAGGCGGTACAACGCATCCACCTCGGCGCTTTGCCACGCCTCCTCCATCGCCTGCCGACCAAAGCGGCTGCCCTTCGCCATCGCGCGCGCGGCTCGGGTGTTCTTCACCTTGCGGTTCTCGGTGTAGTCGACGGCCTGCCGAAAGCTTCGATGGGTTGCCTCTTTGTAGACTTTAGCGCAGCGTGTTTCGTCACCGCAACGCACGACGAATACCATCGCCTCTTTGCCGCTCATCAGCTGGCGCACGACAGTGTCGATCAGGCCTTCATCGATCAGCGCTTGTAGTCTCTTGGGGGCTTTCATTGCCGCCATTATCCCAGTGGACGGGGTGAACGCCAATATCGCGCTTTGCGGCGAACCGAGACGAACAGCGTTTCTGAGCACAAAAAAGGATTACGCTAACCTCATAAATCACGTCACACCCAATCAACGGGTGGGCAAATAAGGAGCGAGTTATGAAATCAATCAAGCATTTGATGCGAGCGGTATTTGGTTTTCTCATCGCGGTAACGGCATTTCCCATTGTCGCTGCCGACTACCCTGCGCCGAAGGAAGGCACCTGGGTCGTCCGCGATTTCCGTTTTCATACTGGCGAGGTATTGCCCGAATTGCGACTGAATTACACAACGGTTGGCGACCCGTCCGGCGACCCGGTGCTGATCCTTCACGGCACCACGGGTTCAGGCATCGGCATGGTGAATCCGGTGTTCGCCGGCGAGCTGTTCGGGCCCGGTCAGCCGCTCGATGCCAGCAAGTATTTCGTCATCCTGCCAGACGCGATTGGCACCGGCAAATCAAGCAAACCCTCGGACGGACTGCGCACCAAATTTCCAAAGTACAACTACGACGACATGGTCGATGCGCAATATCGTCTTGTCACCGAGCATCTGGGCGTGAAGCATCTGCGCTTGGTTCTTGGCAATTCGATGGGCGGCATGCAGGTGTGGATCTGGGCGCAAAAGTATCCTGCGCTCATGGACGTCGCTGTTCCTATGGCGTCGCTGCCGACGGAGATGTCCGGTCGCAACTGGATGCTTCGTCGCCTGATCATCGATTCCATCAAGAACGATCCCGAGTGGATGAACGGCGAATACACCAAGCAGCCGAAAAGCTTGCAATTTGCTTCAGTGTTTTTCGCGACGGCCACCCTCGGTGGCAATCAAGCAATATTCAAGGCTGCACCGACGCGAGCAAAGGCAGATCAAATCTTGAACCAACGCCTCACTGCGCCGTTTGCGGGTGATGCCAACGACCATCTCTACCAGTGGGAATCGTCAGGCGACTTCAACCCATCCGCAGGGCTGGAGCAGATTCAGGCGACGCTGCTCGCGATCAACGCTGCTGACGATGAGCGCAACCCGCCGGAGCTGGGCGTTCTCGACCGCGAGATCAAACGCGTGAAAAATGGCCGCGTATTGTTGATCCCCGGCAGTGAGCTAACTGCCGGGCACGGCACGACCGGACAGGCGAAGTTCTGGAAGAAAGAATTGGCCGATCTGCTGCAAACCGCGCCGCGCTCGCCGAAGTAATCGCTTAGCTCGCGTGACGCGGATCTTGCCCCTGCACAATGTGAATCACATATTCGCTGATGTTCTTGGCATGATCGGCGACACGTTCAATCGCCTTAGCGAGGAACGCCACGTCAAGCCCCGCGCCAATCGTGCGCGGGTCTTCCATCATGTAGGTCACCAGTAGCCGCATGATGCGCTCAAATTCGTCGTCCACCGCAGAGTCGCGACCGATCACCTCAGACGCTGAAATGACGTCGAGTCGCGCAAACGCATTCAACGCTTCTTTCAACATGTCTTGCGCGAGCGTTCCGATGTGTTTAATCTCGTTTAGCCGCAGCAACTGAAAGCGCTCTGACGCCTGAAACTGTGCCGCGCGTTGAGCTACCTTTTTGATCTCATCGCCGATGCGCTCGAGGTCATTGATCGCCTGCATCGTGCAGATAATTTGCCGCAAATCGACCGCTGCGGGCTGCCGCTTGGCGATGATTTCCATGCCTTTGCGGTCCAGCTCGATCTGCTTGTCGTTCACGCGTTTTTCTTCTCGAAGAACGACTTCGACCAGTTCCTCTTCGTGTGAAGCAATTGCCTCCAGCGCGCGCTCCAGCTGGGCTTCGACCAGCCCGCCCATCGCAAGCAGTCCGCTGCGCAAATCTTCCAGTTCGATCTCGAATTGTTTTGAGGTGTGTTCCATATTCGTCGCTCCGTTTTCCCCCTCTCCCCACGCGGGAGAGGGTTGGGGTGAGGGGGTGGTGCTGGCTTGGGGCTTTGATCGTTGCTCACCCGAGCAAACATACCCCTCACCCTAGCCCTCTCCCGCAAGGGGAGAGGGGACTAAATGCATGCGCCAAATTACCTAGATTCCCTAGCCAAATCGCCCTGTGATGTAGTCCTCTGTGCGCTTGTCTTTGGGCTTCACAAAAATCTGCGCCGTCGGCGTGAACTCGACCAATTCGCCGAGATACATGTAAGCCGTGTGCTGCGACACGCGTGCTGCCTGTTGCATGTTGTGCGTCACCATCACGATGGTGTAATCGGTGCGCAATTCGCTGACCAGTTCTTCGATACGAGCCGTTGAAATCGGGTCTAGCGCAGAGGTTGGCTCATCAAGCAGCAACACTTCCGGTTTCACCGCAATGCCGCGCGCGATGCACAAGCGTTGCTGCTGACCACCCGAGAGCGAAAGTCCGCTTTGACTCAATTTATCTTTAGCCTCGGTCCACAGCGACGCTTTTTTCAGCGCCCATTCGACGCGCTCGTCCATGTCACTTTTCGAGAGTTTTTCGTAGAGGTTCACGCCGAACGCGATGTTGTCGTAGATCGACATCGGGAACGGCGTTGGTTTTTGAAACACCATGCCAACTGCGCCGCGCAACGCGTTCAGATCGTACTTGGGGTGGAGCAGGTTTTGTCCGTTGAACAGGACTTCGCCCTCGGCGCGCTGGCCGGGATAGAGCGAATACATGCGGTTCAATACGCGCAACAAAGTGGACTTGCCGCAGCCCGATGGTCCGATGAACGCAGTGACCTGCTTCTCCGGTATTTCGAGCGAAATATTGCGCAACCCCTGAAATGTTCCGTAGAAAAAATTCAGGTTGTTGATCTTCAATTTGGTCGCTGTGGGCGCAGCGATAGCGGCATCCCCGAGGCTGACTTGAAATGCCATGGGTATCTCTCGACTATTGTGTTTTCTGGCGAAACACGGTGCGCGCCAGAATGTTTAGAAGCAAAACGGTCAGCGTGATGAGGAGCGCGCCCGCCCAAGCCAGACGCTGCCAGTCCTCGTACGGACTCATCGCAAACTGGAAAATTACGACCGGAAGATTCGCCATCGGCGCATTCATGTCGGTGCTCCAGAACTGGTTGTTCAGCGAGGTGAACAACAGCGGTGCCGTCTCGCCAGACACGCGTGCTAAGGCCAGCAGGACACCGGTGATCACCCCGCCGCGCACCGCTTTCAGCGTCACCTTCAAAACCACTTTCCACATCGGCGCACCCAGCGCAACAGCTGCCTCGCGCAGCGTGTTCGGCACCAGCATCAGCATGTTCTCTGTCGTCCGTACAACCACCGGCACCGCGATGATCGCAAGCGCTACCGCACCGGCCCAACCCGAATAGTGCTTCACTTGGAACACGATGAGGCTGTAGACGAAGAGGCCAATCACAATCGACGGTGCCGACAACAGGATGTCGTTGACAAAGCGTGTGACCGTCGCGATCCAGTTGTCGCGACCGACTTCCGCCAGATAGATGCCCGCCATGATGCCGACCGGCGTGGCAATCAACACCGACGCGCCGACCATCATCACGCTGCCAAAAATGGCGTTAGCAAGCCCACCATCGGAGCCCGGTGGTGGCGTCATCTGGGTGAACAGTTGCGGCCCAAACGCCGTCAGGCTTTTGCTGAAAAGCGTGATCAAAATCCAGATCAGGAAGACCATGCCAAACGCCATGGTGGCCATCGACATCGCCATGTTGCAACGGTTCACCCAGACGCGGCGGCGATAGATTGGGTTGTTGGCGCGGTCATTGCCCACCGTCGTGGCGATTTTGCTCATGTGCGTTTGCCCTCGCGTTTGGAAAGGCTTGACAACATCCAGCGCGACGCTGCCAGTACGATAAATGTCAGGAGAAAGAGCACCAAGCCCAGCGAGATCAGCGCCGACAGATGCAGCGGATCAGACGCCTCATTAAATTCGTTCGCAAGTGACGATGCAATCGAGTTGCCCGGATCGAACAATTTGAGTGAAATGTTGTACGCATTGCCGATGACAAAGGTCACCGCCATCGTCTCGCCCAGTGCGCGACCGAGGCCCAGCATCACGCCGCCGACCACGCCAGTTTTTGTGTACGGCAACACCACGTTCCACATCACTTCCCAGGTGGTCGCACCGAGGCCATAAGCGGACTCTTTAAGGATCGCAGGCGTGGTCTCGAACACATCGCGCATGACGGATGCTGTGAACGGAATTACCATGACTGACAAGATGATGCCAGCGGAAAGCACGCCAATTCCAATCGGCTGGCCCTGAAACAAAATGCCCACGACGGGCAGTTTGCCCACGGTCGCCGTGAGCGCGGGCTGTATGTATTCCCCAAACAGCGGCGCAAAAATAAACAAGCCCCACATGCCGTAAATGATGGATGGAATTGCAGCCAACAATTCAACAGTCGTTCCGAGCGGGCGCTTCAAAACGGGCGGACACATTTCGGTCAAAAAGATTGCGATGCCGAAGCTCACTGGTACCGCAATGACCATTGCAATCGTGGCCGTGACGGTCGTACCCCACAGCGGCGCAAGCCCGCCAAAGAGGCTGCGCACGGGATCCCACGAACCGTCAACCAGAAACTTTGGCCCCACCTGCGTGATCGTCGGCCATGCGCCGTAAACCAGCGAGCCGAGAATAGCGAGAAGGGTAACGAGCACGAGCAGCGCGAAGAACAGCGTGCTGCGCGCGAAGATCGCGTCTTGCAGCGCGAAGGTGCGGGTTGAAGCGGCATCCATGGTCCGGCTTTCTATTTTTTAGAGGGAGAACGTGATGGTCATAGCGTGCGCATCAGAATGCGCACCAAGGCAGCTCAAGCAAATCGGTGATCTAACGAACAAAGGTGCGCACTTTTGTGCACGCTTTACGCCCTGACCGCGAAAGTTGACGCCTAAAAAACAGCCTTACCCGACGTATCGAGAATCTTCTTCCATTCCGCCTGAATCAACGAAAGAGTCGCTGCAGGCATCGGCACGTACTCAAGTTCGAGCGCCGATTTTTGACCATTTTTGAGTGCCCATTCGAAGAACTTGAGTGCTTCTTTTGACTGCGCAGGCTTCTCGGGTTTTGCGTGCATCAGAATGAACGACGCACTCGTGATCGGCCAGCTCTTGGGGCCAGCCTGATCGGTCAGGATCACGCCCATGCCGGCTGTGTTTTTCCAGTCGGCAGCGGCGGATGCAGCGGCGAAGCTCGCCTCTTCCGGTTGCACAAATTGACCGTCTTTGTTCTTCATCGCGATGTGGTCGAGCTTGTTCTTTTTGGCGTACACGTATTCAACGTAACCAATCGAACCTTTGATGCGTTGCACGTATTGCGCGACGCCTTCATTGCCTTTTCCGCCCACGCCTTCCGGCCACGAAACGGCGGTGCCGACGCCCACTTTCGTCTTCCATTCAGGCGACACTTTAGACAGGTAATCGACAAACGCGAACGTCGTACCCGATCCATCCGAGCGACGCACGACCGTGATGGGGCCGTCGATTTTGAGGCCGGGATTTAAGTCGGTGATCGCCTTGTCATTCCACGTCTTGATCTTGCCCAAAAAGATGTCAGCCAGCACCGGCCCGGTGAGCTTCATCTCGCCGGGTTTGACGCTGTCCATGTTGGTCACGGGCACTACGCCACCGATGATCGCAGGGAACTGCACGAGGCCGTCTTTAGCCAGCGCGTCAGCCGTCAAAGGCATGTCGGAAGCACCAAAATCAACCGTCTTCGACTGAATCTGTTTAATGCCGCCGCCCGAGCCGATGGATTGATAGTTCATCGACACATTGGTTGCCTTTTTGTATTCCTCAGCCCACTTGGCGTAGATCGGGAACGGGAACGTCGCGCCTGCGCCAGTGATTTGTTGGGCGGAGACGGCGAATGAGCTCGAAGCGCTCA
This sequence comes from Burkholderiales bacterium, assembly GCA_043757535.1. Taxonomy (GTDB): domain Bacteria; phylum Pseudomonadota; class Gammaproteobacteria; order Burkholderiales; family Casimicrobiaceae; genus Casimicrobium. Next base: position 11,600 of record JAYVPF010000217.1, on the reverse strand, counting down.
CTGCAACGGCAGCGGCGACGGCTAAATATTTTTGTGTTGTAAAGCTTTTACGCATGAAATGTCCTTTATGAACTTGAACTGCTGAGACGGGTTTGGTTTTTTTAGTCTCTGGGAGGCGCGATTTGGAGGAGGGTGAACGCCTTCCCTTTTCTAGTCCAAGGAGTTTGACAAGACTTTGTGACAGCAATATTGCAGCACGAAACGGTCGCTGTTCTCCTCCTGCGACAGCGATATACAGCTATTTGTCGAAACGACCTAGCAACCGGGGGTGGCGCGGCAATAATGACTAAGTCGATTAGTGCCACAAAGCGCTATCAGCCCCTACAAAATAAGGCGTACAGCCTGAAGTTGTTAATCTGTCGATGACGCCAGATTGCACTATTGCAGCAGTTGCAGCGCGGCAAAAAACCGCTCCAGATCATGCTGGTCTACGTCGGACACGGCTGCGAAGTTGAGCCCACCTGCGGCCCAGTTGCCGAGGCTGAAACCACGCGTGGTGGCGAGTTCGACGGCACTGTCGCGGCCCGAGGTGTCGGGCCAGACGAACAGGTAGATCGGATGCTCGCGAATTTTGTAGACGATAGCCACGGCCCGTTGTCCGGAGACGCGCTCCATGCGCGCTCCTAGCGAGGTGAAGCCCTGCGTCGACAAGTCGCGCACCACGGGCGCGAAATCGATCTTGCCCTGAAACCACGGCTTGATGACGTGGCTGTCGCTTGACGGCACATCGATCAGGTTGGGTGCGGTGAGCGAGGCTACGTGGCGAGCTACCAGTTGCTCGCGCACGGGACGCCGATCCTGATCCGCCAACGCCACCTGCTCGTCTGACCGCGCGCCCAGTTTGCTGAGCGCGCCCCAGGTGATGAGTGCCGTGACGATGCTGGCCGCAGCGGCCAGCACAAACGCCTGCCACCACGAGGGGCCGCGCGCGCTCGTACGCAAGCGGGCGGCGGGTGGTTGTTGCGCCGCTTGCAGCTGGTTCGAGATGGCGCAGCGCAGCGCCGCCGGAGCGCTGTAACGCGGCGCGGCGGCTTGCAGCTTCGCGCGCAGTTGCTCGCGTTTATTCTTGAGCGCAACACAATCGGCGCATTGCCCGACATGCCGCGAAATTTCCTTGCTGGTGCTTGGATCGAGCTCGCCATCAAGCCATGCATCCATCATTTGCTGGGCGCGGATACAGCTCACGGTTTCGCTCGCTTCACATGGGCATTGAGTTGCTGCGATAACAAGTCACGCCCACGCGACAGGCGCGACATCACCGTACCGATGGGGACTTTCACAATCACACTGATTTCCTTGTAAGTCATTTCTTCCAGTTCCCGCAACTCAATCACCTCGCGAAACTCGACGGGCAAGGTTGCGATGGCCGAGCGCACCCAGCGCGCGTCCGATGCGCGAACGGCGATCTGCTCCGGGTTGTCGTGCACCAGTGCACCTGCGATGCCGTCAATTTCCTCATCGTATTCATGCGCCGCGTTGTAATGTTTGTCAATGCGCAAACTGTCGATGCAGGTGTTGCGCGCCACGGCCATGAACCATGCCTTCGGGTTTGGCCCAGACAAATCGTCGAAAAAACGGAACGCCCGAATGCACGCCTACTGCACTGCATCTTCAGCAGCGGCAACGTCGTTCAGCAACCAGTGCGCAAGGTTGTACGCCGCATCGAGGTGGACTAGCACGGTTGATTCGAAGCGTCTCAAGTGGGTTGGGTCTTGCGATTGCTGCACGTGCGATTTCGTTGGATTCGCGTCAATGCTAGACAGACGTAACCGCATTGTCATTTATTCCCCAACACCTGTCGGGAATATTTGCGCGCCCGCCAGCGTCTGGCAAGAGGTCACCTCAACCGAAGGAAGAACCTATGAACGACATTACAGAACACGGCTACGCACGACGCGATTTCATGAAGCTCACGGCCGTCGGCGGCGGCATGGTGTTTGCGTCCGCGCTGCCGGGATGCGCGAGCATGCAATTAGGGGCTGCGGGCGCAGCAGGCGCTACAGGCGCAGCAGGCGCTACAGGTGCAGCGGACTTCAATTTTGTGCAGCTCTCGGACATTCACTGGGGCTACAACAACGCATCGGTTAATCCGGACTTCAAAGGCACCTTGCCAAAGGCAATTGCCGCCGTGAATGGCCTAATCAACAGGCCGGATTTCGTTGTGTTCACTGGCGATCTGACGCACACGACAGACGATCCGAAAGTGCGCCGGACGCGACTCAAGGAGTTTCGCGAGCCGGCGAGCGGCATGAACGTGCCGGTGCGCTATATGCCCGGCGAGCATGATGCATCGCTGGATCGCGGCGAGGCGTATCAAGAATTTTTCGGCAGCGCGATGCACTACACGTTTGATCACAAGGGCATTCACTTCATCGTCCTCGACAACACCTCCGATCCCGCTGCGATTCTGGGCGAAGCGCAACTGCGGTGGCTCAAGCCAGATCTTGCTGTGCAGAGACCCGAGCAGGCCATCGTCGTGTTCACACACCGTCCCTTGTTCGCCTTGGCACCGCAATGGGACTGGGCGACACGCGACGGGGCCAAGGCCATTGAGCTGTTGATGCCGTTCAAAAACGTCACTGTGTTCTACGGCCACATTCATAACGCGCACCATTACATGACCGGGCACATTGGCCATCACGCCGCGATGTCCACCATGTTTCCGATCTCGCCGTTCGGTTCGATGCAAAAGAAAACGCAATTACCGAGGAGCGCCGAAAAACAGTACGACGGCATGGGCTGGCGCAGCATCAATGCGGGCGGAGCTGTCACGCCGAAATGGGCGGACATAGCGCTGACAAAATCATGATGCACGCGCAACGTTTCACCGATAAGGCGGCAAACTTATGAATCGTCGCAAGTTTTTGTCGCGAGCGGTTCTGGCCCCTGCTGCCATCGGTGCACTGACCGGTGGCGTGGCCTACAAGGCAAGCAGCCAGGCCGCGCCGCGTCGCGATCAAGGCCAGCAAGTTCGAGTTCTCACCCGCAGAGGTGACCGTCGAGCGCGGGCGACCGCTGACGCTGGTGATTACCGCGACCGACTACGCACACGGCTTTGATCTGTCCGACTTCAAGGTGCGCCGCGATCTGATTCCCGGCAAAGAAGTCGAGCTAACGTTTACGCCCGATAAATCGGGCGCTTCGTGTTCGTCTGCGACAACTTTTGTGGCGACGGGCATGACGTCATGAGCGGCGTGCTAATCGTTAAGGAAGCGCCCGTGGGTGCTTGAGCGCATGTTCAATCGCGAGCCGCATATTCGCAGCTTGTAGCTCGCTCTGCGGCAACAGCGTGTCGCCGCGGGTGAATGCGTTGGCGAGCTCCTGAATGGCCTGTGGATGATCGAGCGCTGCGGCGCGCAGATACCAGCGCATGGCTTCGCGCGGATCGGTGTCGACGCCTTCGCCACTCGCGTACGTGTTGCCGAGTTGGTACATCGCGTCTGCGATACCGCGTTCGGCGGCATAGCGAAAGTGGTTTTCCGCAGCTTCAAAATCGACGGTTTTGCCGTAGCCGTTTTTCTCGATCAAGCCGAGGTAATACGCGGCTTGCGGCTTGTTGTCTGCGCCCGTTTTTTCGAGCCAGTGACGCGCCTTCCCGCTGTCGGGCGTGATGCCAGATGCGCCGTAAAGCCATGTTTTTCCGAGTAACAATGCGGCGCGTGAGTCGCCCTGTTCTGCCGCGCGCTGCAGCCAGTCGAGCGCTTCCATTGCACGCTCTGAATCTTTCGCGTGAAGCAAAACTTCGCCGATTGCGCGCTGGGCGTTGGCGTTGCCAGTGTGTGCGACGACGATGAGCGACGCCATCGCTGTTGCGTCGCGACCCGCGTCGGCGTGCATGCGCAAGCGGTCGATTTCGGCGGGTGTGGATGGTTGCGCGGCGAATGTTGTCCCCGCCCACGTCATTGCAGAGACGGCGAGAAACGCTGAAATGACGTTGACCAGAAATTGATGGCACTCGCGCTTTTGTTCCCCACAGCTGAACCGCAACCTTTTGTAGGGTGGGCAGCCTCTGCCCACCGTGGCGTCGCCTTGTTTGATGGGTTGTCGTGCAGAGGTGTGGTGGGCACGGGGTGCCCACCCTACAAAAAACTGCGCATCGTGAGCACCCTCACCCCAACCCTCTCCCCGAGGGAGAGGGGGCAGAACCGAGAGCTTGCGCAACGACGGCATCGCACTACTTCGACAAGTCAATCTGATAAATCGCGAGACCTTTGCCGCTGCCGTCGTCGTCCTTGAACACGCTGATATTGGTGAGTCCAGCGGCGACGGCGACCGGTAATTTTCCCTGTGCAGATTTGAACGTGAGCGGACCGGCGGCGTTCACTTTTGCGAAGCGCCAACTGCGATCAAGACCGTTGTCTTTTCGCGTTAATTTCTTCAAGGTTTTGATGTACGCGATCAACACGTCTCGATTGGTGTCGGGTGAGGCGATGATGGTTTTGGTGCCGTCGAGACCGGGGAAATTACCGCCACCGCTGGCGCGGTAGTTGTTGGTGGCGACGATGAACTCGGCAGTGGGTGAGACCGGCGCGCCCTTGTAGGTGAGGTTGGTGATGCGGCTGCCTTGCGCTTGGGTCACGTCGATTTCGTAGGCCAAGTCTTTGTTGGTCATCATGTCGAACGTGTAGCCCGGCGCGCTGCTCACCAGCGATTGCTCGGTGGTGAGTTTGGGGTCGATCTGGCGGAAGCGACGCGATGCGGCCTCCAGCCAATCTTTCAAGCCCGCGCCTGTGACTTTGACGGCGTAGACCGTGTTCGGGAACAGGTACAAATCCGCAGCGTGGTTAATCGCAATGTCGCCCGCAGCGACCTCGGTGAAATCGGTTCCACCGGCGAAACCAGTCTTGAACGGCGACGCGGTGCTGAGCACGGGCAGGGAAGCAAATTGCGGCATGGTTGCTTTGACAAAGCGCGAGACGTAATCCGTCTGCGCCTGATTGACGATCTGCATCGCGGACACGTCGCCCACGTCCGCGAAGTACGACGTCATCGGAAAGTCGCTGCTGCCGATTGGTGTTTTTACATAAGCAATGGTGGCCTGATGCTCGGCGGCGATGCTCGTCGCGACTGACGGCAACGGTTCGACGAACGACTTATCGGCGTTCTGGATGGGGCGGGCTTCAACGATCGTTTTCGTCTTATCGACGCTCCACTGACCGTCTTTCGTGACGAGGTTCAGCTGAATCACCCCGAGCGTTTTGCCCCAAAAATTCGCCATCACGGTCGGCACGCCATGCACGAATCCTTTGGTCTTGTCGACACCCGGCAAATTAAACGCGGTCGCGGTACTCGCGGGATTCGGAAACACCTGATGTGAATGACCAATCAGCATTGCGTCGACGCCCGGCACTTGCGCCAGATGCCAGTTCGCATTTTCGAGCGACGGCGTATACGGCGCAGCGTCGAGCCCGCCGTGCGAAATGACGACGATCAGATCGGCGCCTTTGCTGCGCATCTCCGGAATGTACTTTTCGGCGAGTTCTTTGATACCGTCGGTATAGACAACCTCATCGAGCCAGCGTTTGTCCCAATCGAGGATCTTCGGTGGCGTGAAAGCGATGACGGCGACTTTGATGGCGGCCATCGTGGGTTTGCCGTCTGCGCCGGTCGCCTTGAGTGTGCGATCAAGAATCACGTACGGTTTGAACAGCGGCTGCCGGTCTTTCACTGACAAAAGATTGGCAAGCACTAGCGGAAAATTTGGCCCCGCACACGGCTGCGCGGGGATGGGCCTTTCGCCTTCGCGGAGGTTCACATTAAAACGATTGCCTGTGACTTGCGACAGGAACGACAGGCCGTAATTGAACTCATGATTGCCGATGCCGCCAGCGTCGTAGCCCAACTCATTCATCACCTTGTACATCGCCAGCACCTGCCCGCACGGCAGCGGATTGACTTGCGCCTGATAGTCGGAGAGGGCGGTGCCTTGAATGGTGTCGCCGTTGTCAAACAGGAGCGTGTTGGCGAACTGTTTGCGCGCCTCGCTGATGAGCGTGGCGACACGCTCAAAGCCGACGGTCTTGTCCTCGGTCAGACGGAAATAGTCGTAGCTCATCACGTTAGTATGCAGGTCGGTGGTCTCCAGCAGCGCGACCTCGGCGCGCGTGCCGTCGGCAACGGCGGCACGGCGTTCGCCAGTTGTGCTGCAGGCAGCGAGCAAAACGATTGCTGCGATCAGAGAAAAAGGGAGAAACCGTTTCATGACGTGTTCTTTCGCAAACTGAAAAAATAAAGCCGCGCTTTGGGCGCGGCTTTATTGTCGACTACCGCCAAACACTCAACAGTTTGTCATGTTGAGTACAGCGAAACATCAGGTCGCACACTACGGACAAGTTCGAAGGCGATCCCATCGACGAGCCATCGTGCCCGACCTGATTCTTCGCTTGAGGCTCAGAATGACAGAGCCCTAGAAATCAGCACTCAGGCTGACCGAGAAGAAGCGCGGCGCGCCGAGGTAGTAGAACACGTTGGTGCCGGTAGAGACGAGAACCGTGCCCGAACTGGGGTTGCGGTACTTCGCGTCACCCACGTTGCTGACGTTAAAGCGCAGTTGCGGGCTCTTGATGAAGCCGAAATTCGTAAACTTGTAGCCCGCGTCGAAATCAGCGGTCATGTAGCTTGGCACTTCTTCATCGTTCATGAGCGTTGCGTACTGACGGCCGGTGCGCTTGGCTTTCAGACGAACGTAGAACGGCCCGTCCGAGTATTGCACTGAAAGGCCCGCGAGCATTTGCGGCGTGAGTGCGAACTGTTTGCCTGAGGTCGCCAGGATCGAGGTGTTCGCCGTCGTAGTACCAGTTTGGATGTTGTTCAATACTTTGCTCTTTTGCAAGGTCAATGAACCATAAGCTGAAAAGCCGTTGACTGGCACCGTGCCCAGTTCAAGCTCAAGGCCGCGCGTGCGTGCTTTACCCGCGTTGGTGTAGATCGATTTCAGTGTGTTCGGATCAAATGCAGTCGCCTGACGATCTTTAAAGTCAACGTTAAACGCGGTGGCCGAGAAGGTAATCGCCTTGCTCTGGAAGCGATAGCCAAGATCGGTGGTGATCGACGTTTCTGGCTTGATGTCGCCTGTCAGTACGGCTACGCCATTGGTGATCGTCACGTTGCCATTGGTGGGCGCGTAAGCAAAGTTTGGCGGTGCGCGGAAGTTTTTGCCTACGTTCGCAAACACTTGCTGCTGGGCGTCCATGTTGAAACGAACGCCAATCTGTGGCAGCACATCGTTGAATTTTTTCTCGACTGTGTATAGCGTGCTGAAATTGGTCGCGGTACCGCCTTGGTTCGGGTAATTAGTAAATTTACGCGTGACGTTCAGCGCGCGTGCACCGAACTGCAGCAGGCCGCGGTCGTTCATGAAGCTGAACTGGTCGCTGAAATACGCCTGATACGCGGGGCTGACGGTCAGCCAGTTGCGCGAGTTGAATTCGCTGCCATCCGGGCGCAGGATGCGGCCATCGCGCAGCCATTGATCAACCGGATTGCCATTGGCGTCAACGCCAACGGCCGGACCGGTTTGCTTGTGTTGGGCGCGTTCGTACCAGAAGCCGAACTTGAGGGCGTGGTTGCCAAGCTGGTGGTTGAGCTCAGCGGTGACACCGGGGCGATTGGTTTTGGTGACGCTACTGTTCGCAACGATCACGGTATCGGCCAGATCGCCGTCGCCGTTAAGATCGCGGTCAGCGCCGATGGCAGTGCTGGTGGTCTTTTCTGGCAGCGCACGTTGTTGCACGCCACCTGTGCCATAGCCGTACCAGAGATACGGCTGCACTTTGAAGTAGGTTTTTTCGGCAAGACGGAACGAACCCGATACCGACACGATGGCGTTTTCAAACGGGTTCAGCGCCAGTTTGTAGAACTGCTGCGGCGCGCGCGGGCCGGTTTCAATCTGGGCAGAACCTGCGACGGGGGTCAGGTGACCTGGCGTAAAGGTCGGATAGAAGTCGGCGTAATAGCCTAGCAACGGGTTGTTAAGCTGCGCCAGAGTGAGCGACTGAAAGTTGTTGTTGACCGCCTTGTTGTACATGACCGAACCGAGAATGCGGTTGTCGGGAGAGAAGTCAAAGTTGAACGCGGCGTCAAAGTGATCACGCTTGGCATTGCCAGCACCCTTCCACTTGTCCGCCTCAGTGTGCGAATAGCTCATGAACACTTTCGCCATGTCGTTGGCAAAGCGGCCCGTATCGGCGCGTACGAAGGTGCGCGAGAGCCTTAGTCCGCCAACGGTTTGCGAGACGCGGAAGCGACGCGTGTTTTCCGGATCACAGTTAACAATATTCACGCTGCCGCCGGTGGCGCCGACGTGCGGCGATTCCACATCCGGCGCGCCTTGCGAAATGCTTTGTGTGCAGATGTTTTCCTGATCAACATATTCCTGCGGGAACACGGAATAGCTGCCGGAATCGTTGACCGGCACACCGTTGATGGTGAAGCCGATCTGGTCAGCACCGAAGCCACGCATGGTGAAGCCGCCGCCGAAGAGGCCCGTGGCGTCATGGTTAAACGTGTTAACGCCGGGCAGCAGCGACAACGCCTGATACGGATTGCCGGTCGTGCGATCTTTTTCGGTGGCGTCTTTGGTCACGGTGCTGCGCGCTTTGACCGTGTCTTCATTCAGGATTTGACCGGCACCGAGCTTGTTGCCTTGACCGACAATCGTGATGGTGCCTAGACGGACGGCGTCTTCCTTGGCACGCGGCGCGGCTTCTTCGGCGGCGGGGGTGGCTTGGGCGAGCGCGCCGGTGACTGCTGCGCTGGCGACAGCGAGAGCGAGCGTTTTAACTCGGAGACCGCTAAACGAGGAGAGAGAATGTTCGGAAAACATGGAAATATTCGCAAAATTAATGGGCGTTGCCTGAATATTTCACACTTACGCTGCACCGCGATGACCATTGCGTGACAAACGGACTGCTTCGGATTTGACTGTGGCAAATGTGTTGCGCCGTTGGCCAACAGGCACTGATTTGCGCCGTTGCTACGCAAAATTGGCTCAGGTGCACAAGGCCGGGGCTCAGTTATGGCTTTTTCATAAAGCGCCCATTTCAATGGGGCTGAACCGCCAATTGCGGCAATATCGATAATTAGACTTTTGCGCTGCTAGCCCCAGTCAAATATAGCTTACAGCAAAAAGCTGTTGCGCCTCACGCCGTGCCACTGGCAACCGAAGGGCGTCGCGCCTAACGCTAAAGTTGGCGGCTATTCGCGTGGGCTAGCTCTCCGGCAGCGAGCAACTGCATGTAACCAAGGATCAGATCCCGCGTTCGGTAGCGACCGTAGGCGGCTTCGTCCTGCCGTTGCACGATGGGGAAGGTTGAGAGTACGTATTTCGCATCGCTTTCGTTGAGGCCATAGAGCGCCATGAAAATAGCGTCCAGCCGCGCCATGCGGTGCGCCCGGTCATTGGCGTCCCACACGAACGGCGACAGCACATTGCCCGCCGCGTCGATGTAACCCATGTCACGGGCAAACGGTGCCATGTCATGCGCGGTGTAGGTCAGCGCCAGCACTTCGGCGCGGATGAAATCGGCGATGGTTTCCGTCTTGCCCCCTCTCCCGCGAGGGCTGGCGTCTGCTGGTGCTGGTGAGCGACGGGGTTCGGGTGAGGGCGCGTTGACGGAGGAGGATTCGTTCGCCAATGAAGTCAGCGGCTCGTCAAAGCGTTCGGGGGCAATCATCGGCAATTGTTCGACGATGAACCAGTTTAGATGTTGTCCCTGCACTTTCTGCCGCGCAACAAAATCGAGGGCAAACGAAGCGAGGTTTGCCAGCAGTACGCAGGCAGAACTCGCTGTGTAGGCCGTATCGTCGCTGACGAGTAACGGCAGCGTGTTGCCGACGCAATGTGTAGGCAGGATCGATGCGATCATTGTGCGCATGTTGGTCGGCGCGGTTACGTCCTTAAATGCCACGATCCATCGATCATCACCGGGCTCGAGAGACGCGGTGTTCACCCAGTATTGCGAGGCGGGCAGACGATCAAACGCCTGCTTGACGCCCGCCGGGATCGACTCTTGCTGTGCTGCGCGATGCAGATTCGCGGTGTTCACCACCACATCGGCCGCGCGATGGTCGTACATCTGCACCATCTTGCCTTCGTACAGCGGCACCGCCTCCTCTTTCTTTCTATCCACCGTCCGCTGCCAACGATTGAGTAGTGCGGGTTTCCAGCCGTTCTTTTCGAGCTCCGCGCGCGTGATGAATTGGTCGGAGTCGCTCGTCATATTGAACATTCCCTGTTGGAAACGTATCGGCCACGTCCTCTCCTGCGCAACCACGCGTCCCTTGACAAGTTCATGACGAACCAGCACCGGGTTGGTCGCGTAGATGCGCGTGGTCAGCTCAGCGTCGCGCCGGGTACGGAAGGTCGGCGCGGCACCGGTGTTCGGGTTCACGCGCATGAAGTCCGCTGCTGAGAGTTCGAGCACGCGGTTCGGGTCTTGCAGCTCGGTCAGCGAGTGCAGAAAAAACGCGCAACGCGCAGCGTCAAACCGGCGCAGCGCGCCGCCAAAAATGAAAGCACAGAATTTGAATCGCGAGTCAACGTCGGGAAAATAACTTCCGCCGGGGTTGCCGCGATTTTCAAAGTCATACAACGCCGCAAGCCGAGTGCGTTCATCGTCCAGCAAATCTATCGCCTGCGGCGCAGTGATAGAGCGGAAAAATTCACTGGCACCTTTATCGGCTGCTATTCCAGACGGCGTAAGCAGCGCGATCATTCCATCGGACTTCGCAAGCGCGATGCTTCGCTCAACAAAAAGTTTTGCCAGATTTGAACGACCCTCCGCCAATAGCGGAAAGTCATCGCTCTCGCGAACGACGCGTTGCTCCTGATCGCTTCGTACAGAAGCGAGCACGAACTCTACCCATAGCGGTGTTTTCCGTTTTTCCTCACGCGCAATTAGTGCTTTGCGATCAGCTGCACGGCCCTGCATAGCGATGTCGGGTTTTCGTTCTGCGAACCATTCCACCTCCTGCATTTGCAGCAAATCCCACGGCGGATTGCCGATCACCGCGTCAAAACCGCCCTCAGCCTCACTACCGTATCGCCAAACTGTCGGGAACGCCGTCCACCAATGAAAAAACGTCTCGCGCGCAGCCAGCGCGCGCGCCTGAGCAAGCAAGGCGTTGAGCGCGATGATGGCGGGCGTGTCGCCGTCCACCACACCGCCAGCGGCCACAGCAGCCAGGTTGTAGCGCCCGGAAAATAGCTCCGCAATCGCGGCGCGCTGCGTTTCGTCCTTAATCTTTGGTAGCCGGTTGGTTGGCCAGCCGGGCACAAGCCAGCGCAGCGCGCGCCATAACGAGAGCAGCGCATGAATGGGGGCCACCTGAAGCGCTGCCTGATCGGCCAGCGATTTTGATTCCTGCGCCTCGGCGATGCTGGTGTCGGTGAGTTCGGCCACCTGATCGAGGCTTTTGGCGGCAAGGTCGAGTCGCGCGAGTTCAGCGTCCTGAAACAGCACGCCGAGGTCTTGCATGCCTTTGCGAACGCTGTCGAGCTTTTCACCATGCAACGAATCGCCGCATTTGAGGTGATGATCGAGAAACGATAGCGGTGCGCCCACAGTGAAGGTGTGCAGCCAGAGCGCAACCTTGGCGAG
>JAYVPF010000216.1:0-4866 GCA_043757535.1 Burkholderiales bacterium | reverse complement strand
GATCGACCGAGCTCGTTGGCAACCAGCGACCTTCGCCGGTCACATCATCCGCGCCGCCGAGTTGATGCACGGGGAACGTGCCGTACATCGCGCCGCCTTTGACCGCGCCGCCCATGACCAAATGATGATTGCCCCACGCGTGATCGGAACCGCCGCCAGCGGACGGTTTGAACGTGCGACCAAAGTCCGACAACGTGAACGATGTAACGTTGTTGGCGACGCCTAGCGCGGCAGTTGCATCGTAAAAAGATTTCATCGCAGAGCCGACGTAACCGAGCAAAGTTTGCTGCGTGTTGATCTGATTATTGTGCGTGTCGAAGCCGCCGAGCGATACAAAAAAGATCTGGCGTGACAGACCAATCGTGGCGCGTGCTTCGATCAGTTTTGCCACTTGCAGCAACTGTGCGGCAAGGCTGTTGCCTGTCGTGGAGAAGAGGCTCGCCACGCTGGAGGTCGTCGCCGTGATGATGGGATTAACCTTCGCCGAGAGTGCAATGGCTTGCTCGGTTTGTTCGGCCGCGGCCTTGACCAACATGTGATCTTTGCCTTGTTGCAACAGCGCATTGAGCGCTGTGGCGCGCGCCTTGGTCGCAGCGTCAGTGCCGGTCAACCCGGACAGCGTGAACGCGCCGCCTGACGCCGGAATCGACAGTGGACTCTGCGCGTTGCCCGTGGTGTAGAGCGTCGAGCCTGCGATCGACGTTAATACCGGAAACGTATTGCTGCCGTTCATCGGCGCGATGGTGTCAGCCAGACGTCCGCCCCAGCCGGTGCGCGCGGCTTGATCGGAAATTCCGCTTTGCCACTGCGCTTGTTGATCAGAATGCGAAAACAATTGATCGGGGCGATTGATACCGGCGACGTACTGCGCCTTGGTGATCGGCGCGAGCAGGGGGCCCGCGTTCGCGATGACAGCGAGTTTGCCCTGACCGAACAACGGATGAATCGGCGCGAGCGCGGGATGAAATCCGTAGCTCGATGAGCTGTTGCTCGGCTTGAAGGTGAGCAGTCCGCTTTGCGCAATATTAATGCCGGATTCAACGCTGCGAATGCCGCTGTAGGCGGCGTAACCCGCAGCGTCAGCGGGGATGATCATATTGTTGCCATCGTTACCGCCGAACAGAAAAATGCAGACGAGTGCTTTGTAGTCGGACGGTGCGCTCTGCGCATTTGCGAAGGGCAATGTGAAGCCGTTGAGGCCGGAGGCGAGCGCACCTGCGGAGAGCGCTTTGAGAGTGTTGCGACGATAGAGATTCATACTATTTCCTTGATGCGCAAATTAGCGGGCAATTTGCGCTTCAGGCGCAGCGACAGCGAGGTAGAGCGCCATCCGCGCACGACCCGTCGGGTCGGACGCGGCAACTGTGTCGACGGCGGTTTTCATGGTGGCGCGCGTGGCAGCCGTGAGCTTGCCCGCGAACATCACTTCATTGACACGATCCAGAAGCGCGTTGCTGTCGGCGGCGACGCTGGTGAACGGCGTCCAATCGAATTGCGTGCCGGTCGCACCGTACAGCGCAGGGCTGATATTGATGGTGCCGTACAGCGTTGAATTGGCGAAGTTGATTCGTGACAGCGCGGTCGTCGAATTAAAAATTCCGAACTCAGGACTGTTGACGTTGATCGACGAGACGACATGATCTGGCGGGTAGTAATTGAATACGGTCGGTGCGCTGAACACGGTTTGCCCGAGGCCATTACTGCTGTTGTAGAAGTAGTAGCCATCGGTCTTGGTTGACAGTGCTCGCGCGAGGCCCGTCACCAGCAAAACGGGCTCGTTCATGTGACCGTAAGTCGGCTCAAACTTCGCCGCGCCGCGTGCTTCAGCGTCGGTGAGAATCGCGGTGATCACGGCTTTCAAATCGCCACGAATGCCGCTGCCGTTGTTTTTGAATACCGCTGCAACGCGGCCCACATAGTTCGGGCTTGGGTTGCCGGTGACGAGTTTTTGAATCATGAATCGCGAGAAGAACGGCGGCACATTGCCATAGCTAAACACGTTGTCAAGCGCGCCGGTCAAGTCGGCATACGCTGTTGCGCTGGGCGGCGCAACAGTGCTGCCGAGCAAGTCTTTGCTGCCGACATCGTGATACGTTTCGCGCGGCTCCATCGTGCCTGCGAGGTTCTGCCCGTTGAGGCGCACGGTCGCGGCCACACCTGCGCGCGTCGGGTAGGTCCAGCCAGTGAATACTTTCGCGAAGCCTTTTATTTCGTCCTGTGTGTACGTTTCAATGGGCTTGCCGTCCGGACCTTTCTTTTCGGTGCCGTCGTCGTTGAGCAGATATAAACCGTTCGAGAACAGCTGCAGAACTTCGCGGGCGTAATTTTCGTTCGGTGAAATACCGGTGCTGGTCGTCTTCTGGTTGTTCGCCATGTCCAGAAAGCGGCCCATCGCGGGATGCAAAGTCACTTTTTCGAGAAGCACGCGGAAGTTGGCAAATGCGTTGTCGCGCAGCATTTGCTGATAGTCGCCCATGCCGTAGGGCAGGTTCACGTCCGTCACCGAAACCACGAAAAATTGGCTCAGTGCCCACGCGACGCGCTGACGCAGTTGATCGTTGCCGGTGATCGCCTGTTTGTAGAACTCAAGCTGCGTCGGGAACAGCGAATAGTTGTCGCGCGCGCAGTACGAAGTGGGCGTGATTGGCTGCGTGGTGTCGTTCACGCAGCTATCAGGACGCACCTGCGACACGTACTCGCGCGGCGTGTATTGCGATGCGGCTGCGGCGAATTGTTCGCTGAGCCACGCATTGGTTCCGATCGTGGTGACACGATCAATCTCAGCGGGCGTGGGGCCGAAGCTCGCTTGCTTCAGCAAACGCGACGCGTCAAGGCGTTTCTCGGCAGTCGACTGCGGCAGACACATCGACAGACCTTCCAACGCATAGCCCTTCGCGGCATACGACTGGTAGAAACTGTAGTCCTCGAAGTAGCGATGATTGGCTGGACCGTTGCTCGCAGCAGCGCCATTGTTGAACGTGCGGTAAAGGCCGACCGAACCGGTCGGGCAGGCTCCGCTGACTGGCGGCACTGCGTACCAGGTCGTGCCTTCAGCGACCAGACCGGGAATTAACGAGAGTTGATCCCGCTCAGTCGCGCTCACCGTGAAAAAATGCGATGCCACCGACGGCGCGTAGAAGCGATACACCGGCACCGCGCTGGCATCCTGACCTTGCGTGTACGCTGAAAACGTGACGCCAGTGCGTTTCCAGCCGATGCTGGCGAGGCTATCAAGCGTCGTCCAATCGGTCGGGTTGGATGAGATGAAATATTTGTTCGCCGGGGCGTTGAAAAACTCCACAATCATGGCAGCGGGTTCAGCGGCATGCGCAACGCCTGCGACGCATACCGACAAAGTGGCGGCGACCGCGGCGGTCAGGAGGGCGGACGCCTTCGTGGTTTTGGGCGCATCGGGCGCCGAGGTATTTCCCATGATATTTCCCTGAAATTGCGATGACGAACTGTATAGCTTGGTTGGCAACGCGAAGTGTCGCCGAATAAGCGACCAGAATACGGTGTACAAACGTAACAAACTATTTCCTTTGGTTACCGAAGTTAAACAGCTTTTCTACGAAAGCTTCAGCGCACGGGGGCTGGAATGCAAAAAAGTCATAAAGTCGATGTTAAGATTTCGTCGCAGATAATTTCTGTTCAGAACATACATTCAAATTTGTGCATAAGTCACTATTTTTAAGCCAGTTTGTGCCAATTCACGGATTCATCATGAACTCGTAAACGTTTGAATTTAAACGTTTATTGATAGCAGTACAGAAAATCCCCAATCTGTGAGTAAAAGTGGGGATTAGCGGCAAAAGGTGGGATAATCTTTTGCATGTTTACAGGCGCATCCAATCTCAGCATCGACGCAAAAGGCCGCATCGCCGTCCCGACGCGTTATCGCGATGAGCTGGGCGCTGACCTTGTGATCACGGCAGATCCCAGTGGTTGCCTGTTGTTATTCCCGTCAGAGGCGTGGCAACCGTTCGAAGCCCGCGTCAACGCGCTGCCAAACATGAATCCGCGCGTCAAGGCGCTGCAACGCATGTGGCTCGGCTACAAGCTTGATTGCGAAGTGGATAACGCGGGTCGCGTGGTGTTGACACCTGAGATGCGCGCCTACGCCAAGCTCGATGGCAAGGTGCAGATGATCGGTCAAGGTGATCGCTTCGAGCTGTGGAGCGAGCGCGGCTGGCAGGGTGTCATTGACCTAGCCCAGCAAACCATGCGCGAAGACCCGCCCGCCGAGCTGGCCGGTTTGTCGGTATGAGTCGGGCGCAGTGCAATTGGATTCCCACATCTCTGTGCTGTTGCGAGAGGCCTGCGACGCATTGCTGCCTGAGCGTGGCGGCGTGCTCGTTGACGGCACCTTCGGGCGCGGCGGGCATAGTCGTGAGTTGCTTCGGCGCATGCCTGCCGACGGGCGACTCATTGGCATCGACCGTGACGCCGCCGCCGTCGCATCAGCGCGCGAAATCACGGATGCGCGTTTCACATTTGTCGCGGCGCATTTCGGCGGCATCACTCGCGCGCTTGCGGAGATTGGTATCCAGCAGGTTGACGGCATCCTGCTCGACATTGGTGTTTCGTCGCCGCAACTCGACGACGCTTCGCGAGGCTTCAGCTTCATGCGCGACGGCCCGCTCGACATGCGTATGGACCAGTCTGTCGGCCAGTCGGCCGCCGGATGGATTGCTACAGCGTCAATCAACGACATAACGGGGGTCATCCGTGACTACGGTGAAGAGCGGTTTGCTTCGAGGATTGCAGCAGCGATTGTTGAGGCACGCCAGCGGCAACCGGTCGAGCGAACCGTTCAGCTTGCGCAGATTGTCGAAAAAGCCGTCCCAGCGCGGTGGACAGGGCAGC
>JAYVPF010000215.1:0-4881 GCA_043757535.1 Burkholderiales bacterium | reverse complement strand
TCAGCACATTGCGAACATATTTCGAGCTATCGATCACCAACGCCACCCCCGTCGTCTGCCCGCATTGACTGGTGCCACCACCGCGTGCCAACACCGGCGCGTTCAACTCGCGCGCAATGTCAATGGCGTTCTGAATATCGTCCGGCGTTTTTGGCACGAACACGCCGACCGGAATCTGCTGATAAATAGAAGCGTCGGTCGCGTAGCGTGCCCGATCAGCGTCAGTGAATAGCACCTCGCCTTCTGTGTGTGATCGAAGGCGAGCGGCGAGCGGTGTTTCGTGTTGCATAACGTGAGCGTATCAGTGCGCAGTCACGGCTGCTGCCACGAGGGTCAACTGTAGGGCGTGCACTGCCCGTCTCGTAATCGAACAGGCGTAAGCCTCAAACACGCATTAGCGCTCCGCGAAATTCAGAAGGCGGACAGCGCCCGCTCTACGCATCTGCGTGCCACCGTTCCCGGAACACGCGCTAACTTCTTCCAGGCTACGCAAGGGTACGTCGTCGGCTGAAATTGACTTAGGGCACGAAACGATCAATCGTTTGCATGCAACAATGCGCCCGCAATAAGGAAGCTCATCATGCTGCATCTCAATTTTCATCGCTCAGGCCGACACCAGTTGGCGATCCCCGGCCCATCGCCGGTGCCAGATCGCGTCGCCCGCGCTATTAGCCTGCCGATCATTGACCATCGCGGTCCGGAATTCGCTGGGCTTGGACTTAAGGTGCTCTCTGGTATCAAAACGATTTTCAAAACGCAGCAACCCGTCATCATCTACCCGTCGTCGGGCACTGGCGCGTGGGAGGCCGCGCTGGTGAACACGCTCTCGCCGGGCGATCACGTTCTGATGTACGAAACCGGCCAATTCGCGACCTTGTGGAAAAAAATTGCTGACCGCGTCGGACTTAAAACCGAGTTCATCGCCCCAGCGAACGATGCCGGTTGGCGGCACGGAATCGACGCCAATTTGATCGAAACTCGCCTTCGCGCGGACGCCAGTCACGCGATCAAAGCCGTCTGCGTGGTTCACAACGAAACCTCCACCGGCGTGACCAGCAACATCAAGGCCGTACGCGATGCCATCGACCGCGTGGGTCATCCGGCGCTGTTGCTGGTGGACACTGTTTCGGGCCTCGGAGGCGCTGACTATGAACATGATGCGTGGGGCGTAGACGTGTCCATCGCTGGCTCACAAAAGGGTCTCATGTTGCCGCCCGGACTTGGCTTCAACGCGCTCTCGCAAAAAGCCATTGCCGCCAGCAAAACGGCGAAGTTGCCCAAGGCTTATTGGGCCTGGGACGAAATGCTGGAGATGAACAAGACCGGTTACTTCCCGTCCACGCCCGCGACCAATCTGCTCTACGGTTTGCATGAAGTGCTCGACATGATTGCCGCCGAAGGGCTGGACACCGTGTTCGCGCGCCATCAGCGGCTGGCCGCCGCCTGTCGCGCTGCGGTCAGCGCCTGGGGTCTGGAAATTCAGTGCCTCGACGAGGCATGTCACTCGCCGATTTTGACTGGCGTGGTGATGCCTGCGGGCATCGATGCCGATGCCGTCAGGAAGATCGCGCAAGACGAATACGACACCTCGCTCGGGCAGGGGTTGGGAAAAGTCAAAGGCAAAATTTTCCGCATCGGTCATTTGGGTGAATGCAACGACGTATCGCTCATGGGCACGATCTGCATCGTCGAAATGAGCCTCGCCAGGACTGGCGTGAAGCTCAACGGCAGCGGCGCGGTGGCGGCGATGGCAGTTTTGCGCACACCTGCTGTCGCTGCCCCCGCTGCGCTCAAAGTCGCTGCGTAATTTTTAGGGTGTGCAGCTCGTGGCCTCGCGTACTATTTTTATGCTGTCATCGTCGGCCTCAAGCCGGGGATCCAGACCGTGGCGAAATGCGAGTTTCGCCATTGAGTTCACCGTCGCCACCGGCCTGGATTCCCGCCTATGGCGAGAATGACGGCGGTTTGAAATATGTTGCTTATTTTGGAAAGAAATTTATGCCTACCGATCAAACCCGCCGACAGCTAATCAAAGCCATCGCCGCAGCGCCATTGCTCAGCACCAGCGCAATTCGGGCGCAACCCGCGTGGCCCACCGGCACCGTAAAGATCATCGTCGGCTTCCCACCCGGTGGTGGCACCGATGCGCTGGCCCGCATCCTCGCGCCGAAGCTTACAGTCATGTGGGGCCAACAGGTCATCGTTGAAAACCGCGCAGGCGTGGCTGGCGTGTTGGCCGCTGACATCGTCGCCAAATCGACTGACGGCTTGACGCTCTTGATGGGGCACATCAATTCACATGGCATCGGTCCGGCATTGAACCCGAAAATGCCGTACAACGCGGAAACCGATTTTTCGCCATTGGCGCTCGTCGGCGTAACGCCAAACGTCCTGATCTCCCATCCTAACGCACCGGCAAAAACCGTGAAGGACATTGTCGCGCTGGCCAAGGCAAAACCGGGCACGTTGTCGTTCGGCTCCGCAGGCAGCGGCAGCGCGCAACACCTGGCGTTGGAGCTTTTCAAGGTGGCCGCAGGCATTGACGTCCTGCACGTCCCGTACAAAGGCAGCGCGCCGCTGTTGACCGATTTGATGGGCGGACAGATCAATTACTCCTTCGACACGATGGCGGCTGTGACGCCCCACGTGAAAGGCGGCAAGGTGTACGCCGTAGCGCAGACGCGCACCAAGCGATCGGCCACCTACGCCGACCTGCCCACAGTGGCAGAGAGCGGCTATCCCGGCTTCGAGGCGACGACCTGGTACGGCATGATTGGCCCCGCGAAAATGCCAGTAGATCTGGTCGCACGAATCAACCGCGACATCAACGCCGCGATGGCGATGACCGACGTGAAAGAGCGTCTCGCAGGCGTTGGTGCAGAAGACGGTGGCGGCACCGCCCAGCAGTTCGCAGACTTCATGCGTGCAGAGCGCGTAAAATGGACGCGGGTGGTGAAAGAGGCGAACGTTAAGGTGGATGCGTAGCGCGGTGCGTTGCTTGAGCAAAATTCGCTAGTACATCGGAGTTCTGCGGGGCAATCAGTGCGATCCCGTCGCGCGACACAGTCAAGGCGTTTTTGTTGTCGCGCGTCTGATTGCGCGCTACGTCCGCGCGGTGCCCGTCTTGAGTTCAAGCAGCCACGGCTGCACTGCGCTCGCAGCCATCGGCTTCGAAAAATAATAACCCTGCACTTCGTCGCAGCCGCATTCGCGCACCGCGTCGAGTTCCGCCAGGGTTTCCACGCCTTCGGCAACCACCGTCATGCCCAGCCGATGGCCCATTTGCACGGTAGACAGCACAATCGCAAAGTTTCGTGTGCCGTTGCTAAGATGGCTCACAAAGCTGCGATCAATTTTCAGTTCGCTGACCGGAAGCTGGCTGATATGCGTCAGCGTGGCGTAGCCGGTGCCATAGTCGTCGAGCGATACGCGAATGCCGATGTGCTGCAACGCGCGCAAGCTACGCGCTGCGGCGTCGAGATTGTCGAGCAGCGCGCGCTCGGTGATTTCAAAGCGCAGCAGCGATGCCTCAATACCGCTGTCTGTCAGCGTTTTAGCGACAAAGCGCGGGAAACTGTCGTCCTGCAAGTCGCGCGCTGAGATGTTCACCGCCACCGGCAGCAGTAACCCATCCGCACGCCAGCGCAGCAGCTGCTGCACCGCCTCGGTCACCACATAACGTGTGACCTCCCGCACCGCGCCGGTTTGCTCGGCGATGCCGATGAACGCATCGGGCATGATCAGGCCCCGCTCGGGATGATTCCAGCGAAGCAGCGCCTCCAGCCCCACCGCATCGCCGCGAATCGAGAGTTTCGGCTGGTAGCGCAGTTCCAGTTCGCTCTGGGCGACGGCCATTTTCAGGTCGGAGAGCAGCGCAAAATGGGTGTGCGTGGTTGCCTCCATGGCGTAGTTAAACCGCACCACCGCAAGTTGCTTGACTCTGCCGACGTTAAGCGCCATGTCGGCGCGGCGCATCACGGTGGCAAGATCAAATCCATCGTCGCGCAACCGCGCCCAGCCAACCTTCATGTGCACGTCAATAGCTTGCTTGACTACGTGCAATGGCAGCTCAAATTGCGCCATCAGGTGCTTGAGGGTGGACTCCAGTTTGGCCTCTGAATTTTTGACCAGCAATACCGCGAAATTGTCGCTTCCGAAACGTGCGATCAAATCAGATTCGGGCAGCGCTTCCCGGAGTTTCGTCGCCACCGCTCGAATCACCTCGTCGCCGACCTCATGCCCGAGAACGCTGCTGATCTGCGTCGCTGACGCGATGTCGAACAGAGCCACCGCAGCAAAAGAATCGCTGCCGGACGCCTGCAGGCGCGCCGACGCGGCCTTGATAAATCCAACGCGGTTGCTGAGCCCGGTCAGGCTGTCAAAGTAGGCCAGTTGCAGCACCTCGGCATCGCGCTTGCGCAGCGCGTCGACCAGACGGTTAAAACTGTTGGCGAGACCCTGCAATTCGCCCGTGAGTTTGCCGCCGACGTGCGCGCCAACGTCACCCGCGCGCATCAACTCGGTCATTGCCGTGAGGCTACTAATTGGGCGCGCGATGGCACGCGCAAGCATCGAGCTGCCGAGCACGCAAGCAACCACGCCGACGATGCTCAGCGTGGTCAGCAGATCGGTCAATCGCTTGAACGGGGCTCGCGCCTTCGCCACCGATTGGTGAGCCACCACAACGGCGCGCGGTGGCTGCCGATCATCGAGCGCGAACGCGCTGGACGCGTAGGCCTCGTCACCCAGTGCCGCCGTCTGCATCTGGCCGTTAGCGAGGCTGCTGGCTGAAAATTGTTGACGTATCGCGTCGTGTAACGCGGTGGGCATGGTCGATGCCGACACCGTCACCGCGCCGCTGTCGGACGCGCTCAAAAAAGT
>JAYVPF010000214.1:0-4882 GCA_043757535.1 Burkholderiales bacterium | reverse complement strand
GCGTGCGCTCTAGCGCGAGGATTTGTCAGCATTGAGGCGGTGATCCTGGCGAAGATGGCTACGACGCACGCCCTGCGCAAGGGCTACGCGGCGGGGCGAGGTGCTGGCCCTGTGCGACCGCGTGAGGATTTTGCGCAACACAGCGTTAACCTGCCGACTTTCAGTCTGCCGGGGCTGACGCTACCATCGCGTCCAGCATCCGGATTTGCGCCACTGACCGATCCTAACCTCGGTCTATACGCAGTGGTGGATAGTGTGGCCTGGATTGAGCGTGTGCTTGATGCGGGTGTTCGCACGGTGCAGCTGCGCATCAAAGGTGCCAGTCAGCCAACGTTGCGATCCGAGATTCGGCAGAGTATCGAGGCTGCCAAGCGTGTCGGCGCACAACTTTTCATCAATGACCATTGGCGGATCGCAATCGACGAGGGTGCCTACGGCGTGCATCTAGGCCAGGAAGACCTCGCCAACGCGGACATTAACGCAATTGCCGATGCTGGACTTCGGCTAGGCATTAGCACCCACGCGTATTGGGAGGCCTGCAGAGCCTGGGCACTGCGACCGAGCTACATCGCCTGCGGACCTATCCACCCCACAGCCGCGAAGCGCATGCCGTGGGTGCCTCAGGGTAATGACAATCTGGCGTACTGGTGCGCGCTGCTGCCCCTGCCGGTAGTGGCTATTGCCGGGATGAATGTGGGCCGCGCTGCCGATGCCATGCGCTGTGGTGCAGCGGGTGTTGCGGTCATTAGCGCGATTACTGCGGCTGAGTCTCCCGATCTGGCTATCAAGACACTACAACTTGCCATCGGCGGCGCGCGCAACACCGCAACGCTGACCGTTGTTGCGTTGCCACGCACAACCCTCCGGTAGTCTTAGAGTAAGTGCAGAACGCACCTAATGTCTAGTGGCAGAAGTCTTGCTAAATTCAAATCGTTTTGCATCCCACTAGATTTCGTTGCAAATACTCGCAATAGCCTGCTATTGCTGCGTTTCGTGCCTAATTCAGCGGGCGGAAAACCGTTCTCGGTGTTGCGCAGACCTCCGCAGCTGGACGCTAGATTTCGACCATCTCAAAGTCGTCCTTGCGCGCGCCACACTCCGGGCAGGTCCAGTTCATCGGCACGTCGTCCCACTGGGTGCCCGGCTTGATGTTGTCCTCGGGCCAGCCAGCCTCCTCGTCGTAGATCCAGCCGCAGATCAGGCACATGTACTTTTTCATAGATATCGGGTCGCGGTTCAAGCTTTAAGACCGCGAGATTGTAGGTGAACCAGTTGCCCTCATTAGAATCCAACATGAAATTGATAACGAAGGGTGGGTCGGGTGGAAACCATTGAGGAGAGTAATCCAGTGATTGCGCCCGAGAACAAACTCGCGCACGCCAAGCTCGGGGCTATCCTGCTCTATCGGGGAAAAATTGTTGAGGCCGAGCTTGATCGCGTGTTGCGCCTGCAAGCCGCATCCGCCCGTCCGGAGCGGCTCGGCAGTCTGTTGTCCACCCTCGGCGTCGTTTCGGCGCGCGACATCGCTCAGGCGCTCGCCATTCAGGCCGATATGCCCTATGTCGAAGCGTCGGCGTTTCCGGATATCCCGATCCTTGAAGAGCGCATTTCGGCGCGTTTTTTGCGCGATTCGCGTGCGTTGCCAATTGAGGAGGACGAGGACACGCTGACGCTTGCCGTGGCCGATCCGACCGATGACTATGTTCGTCATTCGTTTGAGTTGGTGTCCAATCGCAAGGTACATCGCGTAGTCGCCATTGGCACCGAAATAGATGGCGCGATTGAGCGCCTGTACGGTGGCGGGCGCAGCGCGGCTTCGCAGTTGACTGATGGTGACCTTGAGGCGCGCATTGATGCTGATGCACTGGGCGATGACGTTCAGCAACTCAAGGATTTAGCGTCGGAAGCCCCGGTGATTCGGCTTGTGAGCCTCTTAATCACCAACGCGCTTGAAGCCCGCGCGTCTGATATTCACATCGAGCCGTTTGAGAATCGCCTGATCATCAGGAATCGCATCGATGGCGTGTTGCACGAGATCGAATCGCCGCCGAAGCGCCTCGCGGCCGCCGTGATTTCGCGCATCAAAATCATGGCGAACCTCGACATTGCCGAGCGCCGCCTGCCGCAGGATGGCCGCATTCGTTTGCGCATTCAGGGTAAGGACATTGATCTTCGCGTATCCACCGTGCCGACGATGCACGGTGAGAGCGTGGTGATGCGTATTCTGGACAAGAGTGGCGTCCAGCTTAACTTTGAAAAGCTTGGCTTCGCGCCGGACATCCTCGCCAAATTCAAGGAAGCGCTGGCGCAGCCGAACGGCATTTTGCTTGTCACCGGCCCGACCGGTAGTGGCAAAACGACGACACTCTACACCGCGCTCGATGAGTTAAATCAGCCCGACGTGAAGATTTTGACGGTGGAGGATCCGGTCGAATATCAGATGGCGGGCATCAACCAGATCCAGGTCAAACCGCAGATTGATTTGACCTTTGCCAGCGCGCTGCGCTCGATTGTGCGGCAAGACCCGGACATCATCATGATCGGTGAGATACGCGATCTTGAAACGGCGGAAATCGCTGTGCAGGCCGCGCTCACAGGCCATCTCGTGCTCTCCACGCTGCACACGAACGACGCACCCGCCACAGTCAGTCGCTTGATGGACATGGGCGTGGACGATTACCTGCTCACCAGCACGCTGGTTGGCGTTTTGGCGCAACGTCTGGTGCGCACGCTGTGCGCGCATTGCCGCGAGCCGCATGTGCTTGAGGCTGACGTGGCGCGTGAGATTGGCTTGCCGCGTGTCGGCGCACCTGAGCGGCCCACGATTTACAAAGCCGTGGGCTGCAAAGAGTGCAGCGGCACCGGCTTCACGGGGCGCATGTGTATCGCCGAAATGATGCCATTGTCGGAGCCGATTCGTCGTCTCATCATGCAAAAAGCGAACGCCAGTGACCTGCGTCGCGAAGCACTCGCCGAGGGTATGCAGCCGATGTACGACGATGGCTTGCGCAAAGTGTTGGCGGGCACGACGACTGTCGAAGAAGTGCTTCGCGCCACCCGCGAAGGCTAACGGCAGCACCCATGGCACTCTTCGCATTCGACGCAGTTCGACAATCCGGCGACCCGGTTTCTGCCCAGTTGGAAGCCGCCTCCGAGGCGGAAGCCGTTGAGCGTGTGCGCGAGCAGGGACTCATCCTGCTGCGCATTCAGACCGCTGCGGCCGCAGCGATTACCTCGCATGAGAAAAAGCTGGGCACCTTCGCGCGCCTCTTCGCGTCGCGTAAGGTATCGCGAGATCAGGTTGTTGCTTTCACGCGCGATCTGGCCAATTTGATTTCTGCCGGTTTGCCGCTGGATCGTGCCTTTGAGCTTTTGGTCGGACTCGCTGATTCCGGCCCGCAGGCCGCGCTATTGCAAGCGTTGCGGGATC
Organism: Burkholderiales bacterium; assembly: GCA_043757535.1. Lineage (GTDB taxonomy): Bacteria > Pseudomonadota > Gammaproteobacteria > Burkholderiales > Casimicrobiaceae > Casimicrobium. Next base: position 1,452 of record JAYVPF010000214.1, on the reverse strand, counting down.
GCGTGCGCGGCGGGCAGGCGCTGTCGCAGGCGCTCAGCGAGCATCCGAAGCAGTTTGACCGGCTCTTCGTGAACATGGTGCGCGCGGGCGAGGCGAGCGGTACGCTCGGGCCGGTTTTGGAGCGTATTTCCGAGTTTCAGGAACGCAGCGCCGAGCTGCGCTCCAGCGTGCAGTCCGCCATGCTCTACCCCATTGTGCTCGTCGCGGTGGCGATTGTGGCCGTGATGACCATGATCTTTTTTGTGGTGCCGAAGTTCGAAACGACGTTTCGCCAATTCGGCAAAGCGCTGCCGCCCGCTACCGAAAATCTGCTCGCGATTTCGCACTGGTTCCGCGAGGATGGCTGGATGGTTTTGATCGCGGCGGCGGCGCTTTTTATCCTGATCCGGGGCCGGTTGCGCACGCCGGTCGGGCGGCTCAACTGGGATCGGCGCAAGCTCACTCTGCCAATACTGGGCGATCTGTTTGCGAAGATTGAGGTTGCCCGTTTGGCCCGTACTTTGGGCACGCTTTTGGGCAACGGCGTTAGCCTGCTGCCGGCGCTCACTATCGTCAAAGACACCGTGGATAATCGCGCACTGGCCAATTCGCTCGAAGGTGTGCTGGTACGACTGAAGGCTGGCCAAGGTTTTGCGCGGCCGTTGATGGAAACCGGACTCTACCCGAAGCTGGCCGTTCATATGGTCGCCGTAGGCGAAGAGACCGGGAAACTGGACTCGATGTTGCTCAAAGTCGCCGAGGTGTACGACCTGGAGGTCAACACCACGCTTAAGCGCGCGCTGGGTTTGCTGGAGCCGGTTTTGATCCTGACGCTGGCTGTCGTCGTCGGCGGCATTATTTTTGCACTCATGAGCGCTTTGCTTGGGCTCACGGAATTTAATGTGTAGGCGGTGGTCGTATGAAGGATGCCGAAGATTAACCAACGGCTTTTTTCTGTAATGACGACTTTATTGGGGCTGGGGGTCGATTTGTTCGTATGTCGACAATGACGCTTATGGCGCATCAGCCCAAGTACAATAATGCATTGACGGAAAAGCTATTAACGTGATGACACTGCCAAACGCTGTAAAAATCGGCTGGCGGTGAGCGCGAATCGAAGAGAAAACTATGAAAACAAAATTTGCCATGCAACCTGCGCAGCGCGCGCAAAGCACCCAACGCGGCTTCACGCTGATGGAATTGCTTGCGGTGATCGTCATCATCGGCGTGCTCATGGCCACCATCGGCAGCCGTTTTATGGGTCAATCCGAGAAGGCCAAAGCCAACGCTGCCAAGATCGAGATGGGCCAGATGCTGCAATCGCTTGACCTGTTCAAGCTCGAAGTCGGTCGTTACCCAAGCGCGCAAGAAGGTCTCGACGGCTTGTTGAAAAACCCCGGTAACCTGCCCAACTGGAGCGGCCCGTACCTGCGCAAGGACAACATCAAAGACCCATGGGGCAACGACTACAAA
>JAYVPF010000213.1:0-18629 GCA_043757535.1 Burkholderiales bacterium | reverse complement strand
TCTTCGTCGCCGGTCTCCCGCGTCGCACGACGCGGGAGTGGATTGAAACATGGCGACCGCGGAAAGCCACAGCGACGCACAAACGTCTCCCGCGTCGCACGACGCGGGAGTGGATTGAAACCATCTGCTCGCTGGCGTAGGGTTCGCGTGGTGCCCGTCTCCCGCGTCGCACGACGCGGGAGTGGATTGAAACTTGCAATGGCGGGCGTGCAATGCGCACTTTAATCGTCTCCCGCGTCGCACGACGCGGGAGTGGATTGAAACAGCGCGAACAAACGCGCCGATAGTTTCGTGGTGCTCGCGCAGGTGCGGCCGTCGGCGTTTACCGCCTGCCGCAGCCCGTATTCGCGCCATTGCTTCGTCGCCCGGAATCCACTGCGTTCGACCCGCCTCCATGTACTCTACCCGTCGCTCGATTTCTCCTTGTCCCACGCCGCTGCGACGGCCTTGGGGTTGTCGTCGGGTTCGCCGTGGATGGCGTCGATGAGCAGGTCGAATAATTCGCGCCGTTCATGGCGGGGCAATTGCATCACTTCGTGGGCGATGGCTTTTAGGGTCATGGTTATGGGTCACTTCCTTGCGTTCGTATCCTGGCGTTTTGCGGCAGTTGGCGTCAATTGTTCATGCGTCGGCCCCCTCTCCCTAACCCTCTCCCACGAGGGGCGAGGGGACTTAAGCACAAGTTAACTTGATGGGTTCTATTCCGCTCGACGACGCCCGCTTCGTTACCGATCCGGAAGAAGTGTGTCCCCGCTTCCGTCACTGGCACTCAAAGCATTCGGCTGCAAATCCAGCAACCGTTCAACCCGTGAAAACACTTCGGCTCGTGAGCAGGGTTTGCGCATGAAGTCGTCAGCGCCGATGCGGCGCACGTAGTATTCCTGGGTGGCGGCGGCGTTGCCGCTCATCACGATCACGGGCACTTTGCCGACATAGGTTGAGCGGCGGATGCGGCGCAATACATCGAACCCGCTCATGTCGGGCATGATGACGTCGAGGAAGATGAGATCGGGTTTGTTTTTGCGGAGCACTTCGAGCCCCGCCTCACCGTCGTACGCTTCGAGAATGGTGAAGTGATTTTCGCGCAGCATGTTGCCGAGCGCGGCGACCATGGTTTTTGAGTCGTCGATGATCAGTACGGTGGTGCCGGGCGCAATGCGCTTGCGCGGCTTGCGGCGACGATCCTGCGGCACTCCGCTGGTGGTGATCGGCTCGGCGGGCGATAGTCGCTTGCGGAAGTAGTCAATGAAGGCCACAGCCGCCCGCTTCCGCACTGTGAGTCGAATGGATCGGTGTGGCGCTCGCGTTCTGATTTCGTTGCGCCGGGCTCATCCTATGAAATAGGCGCACAGTTTATTGCCATCGAGATCACGAAAATAGCCCGCGTAAAAATTGTCGCCGCGTGGTCCCGCCGGACCTTCGTCGGTGGCGCCGAGGCTGATGGCTTTGCCGTAAAAGCGATCAACATCGGCCGCGCTTTTCATGACCAGCGCGACCATCACGCCGTTACCAGGGGTAGCGGGCTGATCGTTGTACGGCTTGGTGATCGCGATGGCGGGATGACGCCTGACGCTCCATGCGACGAAGCCCTCCGATTCCCAAGTGCGGGTGGCGCCAAGCTCCGCCAAGAGCGCGTCGTAAAACGCGAATGCGCGCGGCAAATCGTTGGCGCCGAGTGTGACGTAGCCGATCATGGTGTTCTCCTCGATGAGTTGCGGCGATTTTTAGGGCGTAAACCCGATACAGCTCGTTGCTACGCACCATATTCTACGGGGGTTATATGGCATTTATTACACTTTGTCGACTTTAGCTAAAATTGCAAGCTAGCCCCGATGCGAACGCCGTTTTTCCATAAAGCTGCTAGGACATTGTCCCCTCAGACAAATCTAAATTTTCGGTAAAAAACTGTCGCTTTGCTGCGGCGGCTGCGATTTTTGGGCCAGCGAACAGCAAACGTGCAGCGACCCGCCTGATCGTGCTGATGAACGGGGCACCCAACAGTACCGCTGCGTCGGCCTTGGCGCGCGTTTGCCGCAAACACGACAAAATAGCGCTGTGATTCCAAATGATTTCATTGCGCAGCTCCTGTCTCGCGTCGACGTGGTCGAGATCATTGATCGCCATGTGCCGCTGAAAAAAGCGGGGCAAAACTATTCCGCCTGCTGTCCATTTCACAAGGAAAAATCGCCGTCGTTTTCAGTGAGCCAGAGCAAACAGTTCTATCACTGCTTCGGCTGCGGCGCCCACGGTTCGGCGATCACGTTTTTGATGGAGTACGCGGGCAAAAGCTTCCCCGACGCGGTGGAGGAATTGGCGCAGGGCATCGGCCTGACGGTGCCGAACGACAACACACGGCAGGCCGATCCGCAGGCCGGTGGATTGTTTGACGTGATGCTCGTTGCCGCAAATTTTTACAAGCAGCAATTGAAAACGTCCCCGATTGCGATTGCGTATTTCAAGAAGCGCGGCGTGAGTGGCGAAGTGGCGCGGCGGTTTCATCTCGGCTGGGCACCGGCGGGCTGGCAGCCTTTGGCCGAGGCGTTTGCCGACTACGCCGACAATCAATTGCTGGAGACAGCGGGCCTCGTTGCCACAGGCGACGCGGGCAAGCGCTACGACCGTTTTCGCGAGCGCGTGATTTTCCCGATTCTCAACCAACAGGGCGCAGTGATTGGGTTCGGTGGCCGCATTCTCGGCAGCAAGGACGACGGGAAAACGGGCGCCAAGGATGGCGGAAAAACGGGCGCCAAGGATGGCGCGGGGCCGAAATACCTGAACTCGCCGGAGACGCCGATCTTCTCCAAAGGCCGCGAGCTGTACGGTCTGTTTCAGGCGCAAGCCGCGATCCGTAAGATGAATCGCGTGCTGGTGGTTGAGGGCTACATGGACGTCGTGGCGCTGGCGCAGTACGGGGTGGAATATGTCGTCGCGACGCTCGGTACGGCGACGACTGAGGCGCATACGCAGCGACTGTTGCGCGCGGCTGATGAAGTGGTGTTTAGTTTTGATGGCGACGCCGCCGGGCAACGTGCTGCATGGCGCGCGCTGGAGAATGCTTTGCCCGCGCTGCGCGATGGCAAACAGGTGCGCTTTTTGTTCCTGCCAACGGAGCATGACCCGGACAGTTACGTGCGTGAGTTTGGGCGTGAGGCGTTTGAAGATTACGTCGCCAAAGCGCTGCCGTTGTCGGAGTACTGGATTCGTGAACTAAATACACGGCATCCGGGCGAAAGTGCTGAGGCGAAGGCGGCGCGGGCTTCGGCGGCGCGCCTGCACCTTGAGCTGGTCAGTGCGCCGATGATGCGTGAATCGCTGGCAAAAGTGCTGGAGGGAGATGTTGATATTGCGGCGCATACGTTGCTGCCACCGGTGAAAGTGAAGCCGGTTGAAGCCTCGCCAGACGATGATGAGCCCGGACATGCGACCGCTCGATGGACGCCCGGTCGTCGTCCGCCCATGCCTGCCACGACGCGCACCGACCCGGCTACGCAGCGCGTGCTGGCAAGCGCACGGCGCATCCTTGGGCGACCAAAACTCGCGATGTACTTGGTTGATACCCAGTTCCCCGATCCGGCGAATGCGCCACACGTTTTGCGGCTGTTACAGGCGGTGATCGATGTCGCAATTCGTGCGCCAGACGAGCCGAACATGGGCGCGCTGCTGGAGCAATTTCGTGAGACCGAATTCGCAGGTGATGTGTCGCGCTTGCTCACGCATGGCGATGCTGAAGTCGACGCAGCGGTGAACGATGAAGAAGCTGAGTCCGATCTGCGGCAACTGCGCGCACAGATTGAAGACGGCAGCTTGTTCCCGTCTACGCGGGTCGTGACAATGCCGGAGCAAATGCAGGGCGTTGGAATCTTGGCACTCGGGGCGCGACGAGTGATTCTTCCCGCCACCGATCACCCTCTCCCCGGAGCCGATGGGCGACAAGCTTTTCGCGCCTCTCCCCTCAAGGGAGAGGGGCTCGAACCGGCAAACAAAACGTCTCACGGGGGTGCCCGTTCTTCTCCCCTCCCCCCCGGTGGGGGAGGGGTGGGGGAGAGGGGGCGCACGCAGTCGGAACGTACAAGTGTTGACGCTGCGGTCACCCTCTCCCCCAACCCCTCCCCCCTCAAGGGGGAGGGGGGGCGTGAGCACCGACACTTGCGCGACTTTGCCCGGGAATTACGCGTCAAACAAACACCTTGGGAACAAGAACTATGGCAGGAACTTCGCGCGCACCGCTTTGCCGACGTTAAGTTCAAACGACAACAGCCGATTGGCCCCTACATCGTGGACTTTGTTGCGTTATCGAAAAGTCTGGTGGTTGAGCTCGACGGTTCGCAGCATTCTCAAAGTGCCGGGTACGATGAAAAACGCGATGCCTTTTTGAAGAAGGAGGGGTTTCGCGTGATGCGCGTATGGAACAACCAGTGGACGGAAAATCGGGAAGGTGTCTTGGAAGCGATCTGGGCAGTGCTCACCGATCAACACCCTCTCCCCGGAGCCGATGGGCGACAAACTTTTCGCGCCGCTCCCCTCAAGGGAGAGGCGCTTGATTCCCGGGGTTTTCCAGCAACTGTTTCGCCGCGCAACCCCGCTCCCCTCAAGGGAGAGGCGCTTGATTCTTCTCCCCTCCCCCCTCGTGGGGGAGGGGCGGGGGAGAGGGGGCCGAGTGAGGTGGAGTCGGATGATTGCAACGACATTCCTTTTGACTTCGAAGCTAATTTCGCACCCTCTTCAGCTGATTCACACGACGCGCCGTTTTAACCATCGACATTCTTTATGCCTTCACCGCTCATCTCCACCTCCGAACTCGCCGCATTGATTGGCGATCCGCATCTCGTCATCGTCGACACCCGGCACGATCTGATGGACCCATCGATCGGCCGCGACGCCTATGCGGCAGGTCACATCCCGGCCGCGATATATCTCTCGATTGACGAAGATTTGTCGGCAGCGAAAAATGGAACAAATGGTCGTCATCCGCTGCCCTCGCCGGACGTTTTCGCGGCGACGCTGGGCGCGAAGGGCATCGGCAATACAAGCAAAGTGGTGGTCTACGATCAGGGCAGCGCGATGTTTGTTGGACGGCTGTGGTGGATGCTGCGCTGGGTCGGACATGACAGCGTGTACGTGCTCGACGGCGGCATCGCACAGTGGGTGAAAGAAGGTCGCGCGACCGAGGCCGCTACTAACGTTCGTGCTGCGACTACTTTCACAGCATTGCCGCGCGATGAAATGCGCGTGACTGCCGAGCAGACTCAAGCGGCGATAGCAAAGCCACAGCGACGCATTCTCGACGCCCGCGCACCTGACCGTTATCGCGGCGAAGTGGAGCCGGTTGATCCGGTCGCAGGCCACATTCCCGGCGCGTTCAATCGGGCGTTTCCGAACAATTTGCGCGATGGTGTTTACAAACCCGCCAGCGAACTCAAGCTCGAATTCGAAGCGTTGCTCGCAGGCCGAAAACCGGAAGACCTGATTCATCAATGTGGCAGCGGCGTGTCAGCCCTGGCGAACATGATCGCAATGGAACATGCGGGACTCTCGGGTAGCAAGCTGTATGCGGGCAGTTGGAGTGAGTGGTGCTCCGACGCGTCAAGACCTGTGGCAAAAGCGTAAGAAGACGCCAGCAGAGTCGTCACGGCCCCTTCGCCGTCATTCTCGCCACAAGCGGGAATCCAGAATATTTGGACTGCAAACGAAGTTGGTTGCTCCGAACGCTCTGGATCCCCGCGCTCGTGGCGCGAGGATGACGGCAGAACGACGGAAGGGTGCCGACGTTGCCGCGGCGCTCGAACGCACCGAACATCCGACCGATTCGACGACGCTCGCGCGTTGGTTAGGCAAATGGTGGGAGGATGGCTTTCTGCGTGCCAATCGATGACTTTTGCGTGAAACGTTTATTTAATTGGGGCTAGCGCGCGATTTGTCGTAAAGTCGACTTATAGCGATTATAGGGATTAGCCCTCTAGCAACCGTCGTTTCAGCGCAAAGTCATTGCCAGAATGATCACTCTAAAGACACGTCAACCGCGAACTGCAATGGCACGTTTTGGCGTCAGACCCGTCCAAAAGGTATCGAGCGCGAAACATCGCGTGACTCATTCTTCAAAGGAGTTATTTCAGTGCAACCAGTTAAGCAAATTTTCGCAATCAGTCTTGCCGCAATCGCCGTATCCTCGGTCATGGCGCAAAGTCAGGGTCAGAGCTACAGCGACACCGCGCAAGTGCTCTCGGCGCAGCCGATTTACGAGCGCAACAGTGCGCCACGTCAGGAATGCACGAACGAAACCGTGACCACGGATCGCCGCGTGCCAGCGTCGGGCTATGTGGATGCGGGTTATCGATCCGAGGCAGCGCTCGCGCCGCCAGTCGGTGATCGCACCATCGGTGCCGGAACGGTGCTCGGAGCCATCATCGGTGGCGTGGTGGGTCATCAGTTCGGTGGTTCGTCTGGCGGTCGTGACGTCGGCACTGGTGTGGGTGTTGTTATCGGTGGCCTCGTCGGCAACCAGATCGAAAACAGCCCACCCAATACGGCTTACGCGCCCGGTTATGCACCACAAGTGCCGAGCCCCGCGCGCGTCGATTACGTCCCCGAAACCCGCACGGTGCAACGCTGCCGCACGGTGTACGACAGTCGCGACGAAGTCACGGGCTACAACGTAGCGTATCGCTATCAGGGCCGCGATTACACCACGCGTATGGCGTACGATCCGGGCACCATGATGAATGTTCGCGTCAATCTGGCTGTTGAGCCGATGCGCTGATAGTTTGAGTTCCATTTTCAAATAAAAACGATAACGCCGACGTCACGCCTGACGCTCATTCCTCCCCGCGAGCCTCGGCAACCTCCCCCTGCTCTGGCTGCGGCTTAGGCAACACTGACCACGGCGACACCACAACGGTACGCGACGGCCTCCCCTCCCTCGCTGCCACACTGCAAACGGCTACCTCTTTTGGTGGCCGTTTTTATTGGCGCTACACCCCACAACGCCGCCGCACCCGTAAAATCAAAAAATTCTTTTTTGTCGCACACAGGAGCAGCTCATGATTCGTCGCTATGGCGTTGGTAAACGTCTCTCTGAAATGGTCACGTACCACGGTTTTTTGTATCTCGCAGGACAGGTCGCAGCGAACCCGAGCGCGGACGTCAAGGGCCAGACGGAACAAATCCTGAAGCAGATTGATGATCTGCTCGAAGAAGGCGGCGCGACCAAAAAGAGCATTCTTACTACTACGATTTATCTCGCCGACATCAGCACGTTTGCGCAGATGAACGAGGCGTGGGATGCGTGGGTGCCCGAAGGCATGCCGCCCGCGCGCGCAACGGTTGAGGCGAAGCTCGCCAAGCCGGAATACAAAGTAGAAATCATGGTGACCGCATGTAACGGCATGAGCCAGCACACGGTAGCGGCCCCCAAGTCAGCGGCGGCCCCAGCTGCGCATGACCACGGTCACGATCATGACCACGATCACGACGATCATAAACACTAAGCCGTAGGGCGGGCAGCGCCCGCCTTGTATAGGATGGCGGGCAATGCTCGCCCTAGCGCCGGATTGAAAACCATGCTCGACCCGATCAGAACCGAATCCACCATTGCTCCCACGGCCCACATTCGCGAAGCCGAAACGATGCGCGTGTCGCGAGCAACGTTCGATGACGTGATGTTTCAGACCTACGTACCGGCGCAGTTTGTGCCGTTGCGAGCGTTGGGGTCGCGCATTTGGGATACCGAGGGCAAGGACTACGTCGACCTCGCGGGCGGCGTCGCCGTGCTCTCGCTCGGGCATTGTCATCCGGCGTTGAACGCTGCGCTGAAAGCGCAGGCGGATCGCATGTGGCACAGCTCGAACTACATGACCAACGAGCCAGCGCTGCGCTTCGCCAGAAAGCTGACTGAGGCTACGTTCGCGGATCGCGTTTTCCCATGCAACAGCGGCACCGAGGCAAACGAAGGCGCACTGAAAACTGCGCGCAAATACGCGAGCACACATCACGGCGATCAAAAGTTTCGCATCATCTCAACCACCAATTCGTTTCACGGTCGCACCTGGCTTGCAGTGTCGACCGGCGGCAGCCCGAAGTACACCAGGGGCATGGGCCCGGTGCCAGCGGGCATCACTCATGTGCCGTACAACGATGTCGACGCGCTGCGCGCGGTGATGGATGACGACGTGGCCTGCATCATCGTTGAGCCGATGCAAGGTGAGGGCGGCATGCTCCCCGGCTCGGCTGAGTTTTTAGGGGCGGCGCGCGAGCTGTGCGACAAACACAAAGCGCTGTTGATTTTTGATGAAATTCAAAGCGGCGTCGGCCGCACGGGCGCGCTGTTCAGCTACATGCAAAAAGGCGTGACGCCGGACATTCTGACCAGCGCCAAAGGAATCGGCGGTGGCTTCCCGATTGGCTGCTTCATCACCACCGAAGAGATTGCGGCGGTCATGCAACCCGGCACGCACGGTACGACGTACGGCGGCAATCCGCTGGGCGCTGCGGTCGCGGAAACGGTGCTTGATATCGTCAACAACGAAGCTTTCCTGAAACGCGTTTTAGTTGCAGAGCAACGTCTGCGCGACGGTTTCGCAGCGATTAACCAGCGTCACAACATCTTCAAGGACGTTCGCGGCGAGGGCCTGTGGCTCGGTTGCGAACTCGTTGAAAAGTACGACAACCGCGCCGGTGAATTCATGAAGGCCGGGCATCGTAATCAGGTGGTTTTCCTCACGGCAGGGAACAATAATATTTTGCGTTTTGCGCCGGCGTTGAACATCACTGATGCTGACATTGATCAGGGGCTGGAACGCGTCGAGCGCGCCATCGCTGAGGTCATCGCAGCCTAGTCGTTGTAGCGGTTGTAGGCTGGGTTGAAACCCAGCATTCCTTGACGATGTCGCCAAAAAGCTGGGTCATGACCCAGCCTACGGGTTTTTAGAGTCGTGCGCTGAGCGCGATGCCGCACCGTTATCAAATCGTTATTCAAGCGAAATGTTGCGGACGTAATTTCGCATCTGACACACCGACATCAGTAAGCAGGCTGTGCATTCTCAATCAGGGATTGGTCATAGCTGCTTAACGTGTCGGACGTCCAAGTCTGGGCTCCAACACACCACAACAATGGATTTGGAGACCTCACATGAAAAGTATCAAACTCGTCCTCGCTTCACTCGCACTCGCCAGCACTTTCGGCGCTGCGACACCCGCTTTCGCCTACAACGACGCGCTCTACGGCAGTGAAGACTGGTCGCGTCAGTACATGCAGAACGTGCGGCCCATGGTCGCAAAGATGCCGATGGCCGACAAGAAAAAAGTCATGGACATGGAAATGGCGATCACGAAGATGCAAGCCGACCACAGCATGACCATGATGAAAATGGACGTCGATCACAAGATGGCCATCGCCAAAATGCGCCGTGAACTCGAAGAGTTCATCGTGGGCAAAGGCGCGTTCTAGTTCACAACATCAATTCGTAACGGTAGGGTGGGCAGCCGCTGCCCACCAAACTCTATCGTAGCGAAACACGTGGGCACGGGGTGCCCACCCTACGCCCTACTTGACTTTGGGCACTCTACCCATCAAATAAAACTCATCGTTCGGGCGCATGCTTGACATATTGGCGAGGCGATTGCTCATGCCGAAGAACGCGGTGATTGAGCCGATGTCCCAAATATCATCCTCGGTGAAGCCAAATGCGCGCAGCGCGACGAAATCCGCGTCGTCGATTTCATTCGAACGCAGACAAACCTTCAGCGCGAAGTCGAGCATCGCGCGCTGCTTTGGCGTGATCTCCGCCTTACGATGATTGATCGCCACCTGATCGGCGATGCGCGGGTTCTTTGTGTAAATGCGCAGAATGGCACCATGCGCAACAACGCAATAAACGCAGTCATTCGCACCGCTCGTCGTCACCACAATCATCTCGCGCTCGGCTTTGTTCAGCGCTGGCGTGTCTTTGAGCATCAGTGCGTCGTGATACGCGAAAAAGGCGCGGCATTCATCGGGCCGATGCGCGAGTGTGAGGAAAACATTCGGGATGAAACCGGCCTTCTGCTGCACCTCCAACATGCGCGCGCGCAGGTCGTCCGGAATGTCAGCCAGCTGCGGCACCGCGAAACGCGAGATTGCATTCATAAAGTAGCTCAGGCCGCTGGCGGAACGTAACCGCTCGCCGTTTCGCCACCGCCAGTGAAGAAGTACTTATCCATCTGCTCGGCGAGATACTTGCGGGCCTTTGGATCGGCTAGTCCCAAGCGATTTTCATTGATGAGCATCGTCTGATGCTTGAGCCACGCCGCCCACGCCTCCTTGCTCACATTTTCATAAATCCGTTTACCGAGATCGCCTGGATACGGCGCGAAGTCGAGGCCTTCGGCTTCTTTGCCGAGCTTGATGCATTGAACGGTGCGTGCCATGGGAATCCTTTATGTTTTTGTAGGAGCGGCTTTGCTGCGACCTTGCGATCCGTATCGATGCGGGCCGCTGCAGAGCCGCTCCTACAGTTGTTTAACGTAGACTTGGGATGCGCGCTCAAAGTTATAGAGCGCCTGTTTTTTCTCGGGTAAATCGGTGATCTTCGCGGGCGTAAATCCTCGCTCCAGAAACCACGCCGCAGTGCGTGTCGTGAGCACGAACAAAGTGGTGATGCCCTGCTCCTTCGCCGCCTTTTCAATTGCCTTCATAAGCCGTTCGCCGTAACCTTCACGACGATAGTCCGGGTTCACCGCGAGGCAGGCGAGTTCCGCTTTGTTCGCTTCGGGAAATGGATAAAGCGCCGCGCATCCGATGATCTGCCCATCGTGTTCGGCGAGATAAAAACGCTCCACCTCACGCTCGATCAGCGCACGTGGACGCGCCACCAGCACGCCTTGCCGCTCCAGCGGCTCAATGATCGATAGCAACGCGCCGACGTCCTCAATAGTGGCCGGACGCAGGTTATCGAGGCTATCGACCGAAATCATGGTGCCGATGCCGTCGCGCGTGAACAATTCCTGCAAAATCGCTCCGTCGGATTTGCGCCCGATCAAATGGGCGCGCCCCACGCCCTTCTGACAGGCCCGCACGGCGGCCGACAGGAAGAACTGGACGTCCGACGCCTGCGGCGCTTTGCTCGCAATGGCGGACGCCTCACGCGTGTATAGCGTTGACATCACGGTGCCGTCCGCTTCGAGTACGCCGGGCGTATCGAGCAGAAAAATGAGCTTCGAGGCTTTGAGCGCAATAGCCGTCTGTGTTGCAACCTCTTCCACCGTCAGGTTGAACGTGTCACCGGAGGTTGAATAGCCAAGCGTTGACATCAACACAATATCGCCGTCTTTCAGACAGTCGTTGATCGCCTGCGCGTCGATGCGGCGTACTTCGCCGCTGTACTTCATGTCAACGCCATCAACGACGCCGATGGGCTTGGCGACAATGAAATTTCCACCTGTGACGCGATTGTGAACCGGTGCGACCGATGCCGTGCGCGGTGCCATCGACAGCGCGGCTTCGATGCGCGCACGAGCTCGCGCGCTGGCACCGATTACGCTACCCAACTGTGACTCGTCGGTGATGCGAATGCCCTTGTGATAGCGGCTCTCCATGCCGCGCTGCTCCAGCAGTTTTTCAACCTGAGGCCGAGCGCCGTGCACCAGCACCAGCCGAATGCCGAGACTCGCCAACAAATTCAGGTCGGCAATGAAATTCGGAAAGGTGTCGTCCGCGACGACCTCGCCGCCGAAACACACGACAAACGTCTTGCCGCGAAACGCATGGATATACGGCGCCGAGCCACGAAACGACGGCACAAACGCCGAGAGTTCGGTGCTGGGATGAGCGACAGTGGGCGTAGGTGACACCGGCGTGACGGATATAGGGAGGGCGGGGTCAGGAGGCATAACCAGATTCTATCGGCGCGGCGAACCCCGTAGGCGCGACCCCGGTCACGCCTACCAAGGCTCATTCGAGCTACATTGTGCGCATGTGGCGATTTTTGATTCGTTTACTGCAACTCCCGCTGGCGCTCTTGCTGGTGTTCTACGAGTGGGGATGGCAGAGTCTTGCGCATGTGTTCGACTTTCTGGCGAAGATGCCGCTGTGGCGCGCGATGGAAAACGCTATTCGCCGATTGCCGCCGTGGGCCGCGCTGGTGCTTTTTGCCTTGCCAACAATCACGTTGCTACCGATCAAACTTGGGGCGCTGTGGCTGATTGCCGAGGGCCATGAAATCGCCGGGGTGGTCGTTATCCTGACTGCAAAAATCGTCGGCACGGCCGTGGTGGCACGACTTTTTTCGCTGACCCAGCCTGCGCTGTTACGACTACGCTGGTTCGCAGCGTTTTACCGCTGGTTTATTCCGTGGAAAGACGTGTGGGTCAACGCAATTCGTGCGAGCTGGCCGTGGCGTGTGGGCCGGGTGATGAAGTTTCGCGCGAAGCGGGCTGTGATGGCAGCCTGGCGACGGGTATTTCCTGTCAGGTAGACGGCGCTCTCTAAAATTGGCAGATGTCATCGAAGCTACTCGCCAATTTAAACGAACCGCAACTCACAGCGGTTACCCTTCCCCACACTTCAGCGCTCATCTTGGCCGGCGCCGGTTCTGGCAAAACGCGCGTGCTCACCACCCGCATCGCATGGCTCCTGTCCACGGGTCAGGTCAGCGCATCCGGCGTGCTCGCCGTCACCTTCACCAACAAAGCCGCGAAAGAAATGGTGATGCGGCTTTCCTCGATGGTGCCGGTGAACGTGCGCGCCATGTGGATCGGCACTTTTCACGGATTGTGCAATCGCTTCTTGCGAATGCACTGGCGCGAAGCGAACCTGCCACAGAGCTTCACCATCATGGACACCCAGGATCAGCTGTCGCTTATCAAGCGAATCCTGAAAGCCAACAACATCGACGATGAGAAGTTTCCTCCGAAGCAATTGATGTGGTTTATCTCCAGCGCAAAGGAAGAAGGCCTGCGTCCGAATGCGGTCGAGGCATTCGATGACTTCACGCGGAAACAGGTTGAGCTGTATCAGCTATACGAGGCAACCTGCCAGCGCGAAGGCGTCGTTGATTTTTCCGAATTGTTACTTCGCTCGTACGAAGTGCTCGCAAAATTTGAAGCGCTACGCGAGCACTATCAAGCGCGCTTTCGGCACCTACTCGTCGATGAGTTTCAGGATACCAATACGCTGCAATACAAATGGTTGCGATTGCTTGCCGGGCCGAATACAGCGGTGCTTGCCGTGGGCGACGACGATCAGTGCGTGGTCAAAGGCACGCTCGTCACATTGCCAGATGGCAGCACTAAACCGGTCGAGCAACTACGGCCAGGCGATCAGGTGCTCGCCTGCGTCGGGCCGGGGAAATTCCGGGTGGCGGCGATTGACCGCGTGCATCGTGAAACACGAAAAACCGAGACGATAAAGATTACTTTGGCGAACGGTTCTGTCATTGAGACGACGCCTGAGCACACCCATTTTGCGGACTATGTTTTGGGCGAATCGCCACAACTAAATTTTGTTTACCTGATGCACAAGATCGGCGTGGGCTGGCGATTGGGCACCTCGCAGACTTACACCAACGGCCAGAAGAAGCCGATGGTCGGATTCAAGCAACGCAGCGTTCAGGAAGACGCAGATGCAGTTTGGGTCGTCGGCACACACGCTAGTGAAAATGAAGCGCGCTTGCAGGAGATCTCGCTCTCGCTCTCCTATGCATTGCCGACGCTACCGTTCGTTGCGCGGAAGCCTGGCAGAGACGGCAAAGCGAACGGCATGGTTCACGACGCGGCCTTGATTGCACAACTATTTGCGCGGTTTGACACGGACACTTCAGCAAAACGTTTGTTGAAAGCGCTCGGCTTGTCAGAGGACGAACCGGACCACATTCCACAGGGCCGCAACAGCAATCGTAAAAGCGTCGTGGTGACACTGTGCGGCGATGCCCGAGGTAACACGGTGCTGCATCGTGTAGCGGCATTCGGCACCGACAGAGCCGAGGCGGAAGCGGTCGCTAAACTCGGACTTTCCGTTCGCGCGGCCAAAGTAGGCAGTGCTGGTTGGCGATATGAATCTGCCTTTGCCGACTACGGCGTCGCGTTAAAAATCGCGGGATCAATCAAGCGAGCCGTTAGCGGTCGACTCGTCGAGCGCGCGCGCGTGGCCGAGCGCGGCCTGCGCATGATGACAGCCGCGAGCGTGCGCCCCGGAATGGTGATGGTGGACGCCGACAAGCGATGTTTGACCTCGGTCATATCTGTCGAGAGAACGACCAGCCAATCGCGCACGGTATTCGATCTGGATATCAGAGGCGTTCACAATTTCATCGCGAATGGCATCGTTACCCATAATTCGATATACGCCTTCCGTGGCGCCAAGGTCGCGAACATGCAACGCTTCGAGCATGACTTCGCACCCGCAAAAATCATCAAGCTTGAACAGAATTACCGCAGCCACGGCAGCATTCTCGACGCAGCGAATGCGCTGATCCGCAACAACAATGGGCGCCTGGGTAAAGAGCTGTGGACTGATCAGGGTCACGGCGAACCGATTCGGGTTTTTCAGGGCTACAGCGACGGCGAAGAAGCGGCGCACGTCATCGACACCATCAAAAACGCGATGAATGACGGCGTGCCGCTCGATGAGATTGCGATTTTGTATCGCTCGAATGCGCAGTCGCGGATGTTTGAGCATGGGCTGTTCAATGCGCGCATTCCGTATCGTGTTTATGGTGGGTTGCGCTTTTTTGAGCGAGCCGAGATCAAGCATGCGATGGCGTATTTGCGGCTGGTGAACAACCCGGACGATGACAACGCATTCTTGCGTGTGGTGAACTTTCCACCGCGCGGTATTGGCGCAAAATCGATTGAGAATTTGCAGCAGGTGTCGGCGAGCACCGGCGTGACGTTGTGGCAGGCGGCATGCGGCGGCGGTGCGGGCAGTCGCGCGCAGGTCGCGATGGCGCAGTTCATCGGTTTGATCGAAGGCATGAGGATCGGCACCAAGGGCCAGCCGCTGCCAGAGATTGTGCGTCATCTGCTTGATGCGAGCACGCTGCGGGCGCACTACATCGCCGATAAAGAAGGCCAGGATCGTATCGAAAACTTGGACGAACTCATCAACGCGGCAGACACGTTTTTACGCGAAACTGGCGGCGTCGTTCAGGTCGAAAATCTCGACGGAACGATGAGCGATAGCGATGACCCGATGAGCGCATTCCTCGCGCACGCATCGCTCGAATCGGGCGACACGCAAGCGCTCGAAGGGCGGACCGCTATCCAGATGATGACGGTGCATTCGGCGAAGGGACTGGAGTTTGACTACGTGATTATCACGGGGCTGGAGGAAGAGCGCCGCCTGATGTATGTCGCGATCACCCGCGCGAGGAAGCGCCTGCATTTGACCTACGCGCAAATGCGCATGTTGCACGGGCAAACGCGCTACAACGTGCCGTCGCGCTTTCTTGACGAAGTGCCGCCTGAGTTGCTGAAGTGGCTCTCCGCGAAGCCAAGAAATTTGCTGGCGATGCAGCCGTACGAGCCGTTTTCCAACAACGGAAATTTCGGCAATCCCAAGCTGTCCGCGTTCGCCACCTCCATCGGAAGCCAGACAAGAAATGATTCCGGGTTCCGCATTGGCCAGCAGGTGTCGCATGCAAAGTTTGGCCAGGGCGTGATCATCAACGCCGACGGATCGGGCAAGAACATTCAGGTCGAAGTCAATTTCACCGATCACGGCATCAAGCGGCTGGCGCTGGAATACGCGAAATTGACGGCTGTTTAGGCGTCGTAAATTACACACTTTTTCGCCACAAAAATGAGTATCAGCTTTTTGTTGTAACGACCACCGCACAGGGGCTAGCGCGATTTTAGGCACATATCGATATTTGCCATATTTGACACATAGCCCCAATGCAGTGGCAATTTTAGTCAAAAGCTGTTGCACTGTTTTGCTGATGAAACGCCGAAATTTTTCGATCTCTGTTCGCTGTTCCGCGGCGCCGATTCCCGTTGCCACACACCGTTTGATGGGTAGCTCGAATGGGTTGTCGGTCACGGCGGCAGTAACCCCGCCAGATAGTTTTCGATCTGCGTAAACGTGGTGCGTATTGCACCGACGCCGATTGCACCAGCGATGAGCGCTGGGCCGCGAATATTCAGCAGGTAGCGCGAGATGAGCACGCCGTCGGTGAGCGCATCGACTTGGCCATTGCCGTCGATATCGAGCTTGGGTTTCAGGTCGTCGAGATACGCTGTGAGTGCGGCTGCGGTGCTGCGCGTGGCGTCACCCGAGACCACGCCGCCGCTCACGAGCGCAGCTCCGCTCATCCCGGCCAGATAGCGCAGGATCAGCACACCGTCGTTGGCGTCGGTTGCAAGCGAGACTGGCGCGTTGCCTTCGACATCCAGATTGAACGGGCCGTTGCTTGTCAGCGCGAACGTGGCCGAGACGTTGGCCGCAGTGCTCAATGTCTTGGTGCAGGTCGAGATACCTGTGCAACCACTGCCGAGCCAGCCTGTGAAGGTCGACGCTGCGCTGGTAGGCGTTGTGGAGAGCGTCACTGCGGTGCCCGCACCGAAAGACGCACTGCACGTTGCGCCGCAGTTGATTCCTGCGGGCAATGACGTCACCGTGCCGCTGCCGGAGCCGCTTTTAACCACCGTGAGCGCAACCGGCAACGATGCAGTCACGCAGGGCGAGAACTCAGACGTGCTCCCGCCCGCGCCTGTTGCGGTGGCCGTGACCACCGATTGCCCCACAGGTAGCGGTGCAAAGTTTGCATTGAAGCTCGCGTTGCCGCTACTGTCGGTGGTGACTGATTGAAATCCGATGAACGTTTTTCCTTCGCCATAACCCGACGCATCACACGCGGAGTTGGCGAAAAATTCAAGGCGGTGAGTGGCGCTGGCGGCACTGTTCAGCGTGCCTTGCACATTGCCGGCTGCCGTGACTGCGCTGAGCAGCGGCAAGTTTTGCAGCCCGATGCTGCCGAAGGCGTAGTTGATGCCCTGTTGTGCGTTCGAAAAAATCGAATTACCGAGCATCGAGTGGCCATTGCCAATTTGATTGCTCAGAGTCACGCCGTGCCCAGTGTTGAACGCGATGATGTTGCCTGCGCCAGGGGTTGTGCCACCAATCAGGCTGCCGATGGTTCCCAAGTTGCCCGTTACATAAATGCCCGCCACTCGAAATGCACTTGGAACGAATCCAGCGGGCGCGCTAGTGCCCGACACGCCAGTGCCGATCCAGTTGCCCTGCACCACGGCGTCCAGACCCTGTAGCAACACATTGGCAACCGCCTCACTCGCTGCGATGACGTTGCCTGCGCCGGGCGCGCTGCCGCCGATCACACCACCGCGACTGCTGGTGGCAACGCCAAATTGAACATTGCCGAGCGCTGTCGCGCCGGTGACATCCACCCCGATGTAGTTGCCGGAAATCGTGTTGTTGCTGGCGGCACCGACGATGAAGGACTCGTCAAAGATGCCCGACGTATTGCCAGAAATCACGTTGCGTGCTGCGGCTGTGCTGCCCCCGATGACCGTGTTTTTGCCCCCGGATTGCGCGAATCCGATGGCGAGGTTATTTGCAATGGCGGCAGTGCCAGCCGCATTGGTGCCGATCAAATTACCCACAATTTGGGTGCCCAAAATAGGTGTGCTGGCCGAGGAGATCAGGATGCCGGTGCCGTTGCCCGAAATCACGTTTCGCGCAGCGGGCGTGGTGCCACCAATCACGTTGTTGTGCGAATTGGTCACCACCGTCACGCCGTTTTGGCCGTCCACAAAACCGGCGCTGCCATCGGCGTTGGTGCCGATGAAGTTACCTTCAACCGTATGACTGCCAGTGCCCCCAAGCGTGATGCCTAAGCGTCGGTTGAGTATCAGTCCACGCACGACGCTGACGCTCACCCCCAGGCTAATGTCGGTGCCGACGGTCGCCAGCGCGCCTATTTCCACCCGTAACGACGCGTTGGTGCCGAGGTTAGGTGGGTTGGTATTTGCGGTTGATCCGGGCTGCGTATAGCCGTCAATCACCACGCTGTTCCTGACGCCAGGCAGTGCGCTCGACAGTGAAATCGTGCAGACGCCTGTCACCACGCCGCAATTGGAGTCTGAAGCGGGGATATTGAACGTGATGTTGTGCGGGCCAGAGGGAACGACGGCATTGATGTCAATGATCGCTTGCCGAAAACTGCCACCCGAGGCATCGTTCGTGTTGCTGACCGTGAAGGTGGCCGCGTGTGCCCCTCCTGTCGCGAGCAAGGCCAGCGAAGCCAGCAACGCCCCAAAGGGCAACAGAGTTCCGAAACGTCGAACGATTACGTGTTTCATTGAGGTTTCAATCCTTGCACAAGAAGACTACGGCTATAAAGACGCGTTACGCGCAACAACCGTGACAATGCGACTTTGAGCGGGTGTGCTCTACAAGCCGAACTTCGTAACAACTGCGGCCAAAACAGTGTCATGGTGCGTACGGCAATTTTGCCGGCGACGCAGCGGCCCGCCGAAGCGCTCAAAGACGCGCAGCAAGCGCTCGAAATCGCGCAGCGAACCGTCGGCGGCGCATCTTATCGTCTAGGGAATCACTGAATAAATCCAAGTGTTTTTGTATATTCTATTGTATAATATAGATATTATGCATAGTCAATCCAGTTTCGCGTTGCTCGAGCACC